>NZ_JBHRXY010000037.1:0-22508 GCF_042648745.1 Paracoccus angustae | reverse complement strand
AAATCTCAAGCCGGGAGTCGCGCTTTGACCACCTACGAGATCCGGGACGACCCCGACGACCTGCCCATCATCTGCGCGACCTTGGCGGAAGCGGAGCGGCGCGGCCAACGCCGCGCCGTCCGCCTCGGCATCGAGGTTCTGATTTACGAAATGCACCCCACGCGCGGAGAGCGGCTTATCAGCGCGATCTGACACCCGGCCCCCGCAACAGCAGCGGGGGCTTTCCCTTGACTATCAGGTTGACCAGGCGGGGCGGAGCCGTCGAGCCGGCCCCGCCCCGCCTGGCCCTGCGCTATCCGCGCGGGAGCCGCGTGCGCGGCGATGCGGAGACGGTTGCGCCGTCAGCCCATGAAGAAGCCCCGCCCTTTCGGGCGGGGCGAGAGTCAGGGAGGGAGTGCCGTTCAACGTAGGGTTGCCCCAAGGGTTCCTTTTGTGCCGCGGTATGGCGGCAAACACAGCCCCGATCACTGCCGGAATTGACCACAGCCTACTCACGTCCCTTCGCTCTGTAGGGGCACGTTCCGTTCGTAGGCTGCAAGCCCGTGGCAAGGGTCTGCCACGGATGGACAATTCCGATCCGGCCACGCAAGGCCGCCTGCCTCAGAAGGTTTCAGGCGTCAGCACCACACGAAACCGGAAACGCGGAGCCTGTGTCCAACCGGAAGGTCTTGCCGTTTGCCGTCAGCTCGATCTGCGACCCGCTGCGTAGCACGCCGACGAGGCCCCTCCAGTCTTCGCCATCGCGACTGACGGCGGAACCGGAGACCATCTTGCCTTGGTGCGTCTTTGTCGAGGACTTGATGAGATAGTCCCCATCCAGCGGTTCACCGTCGAGCGTGACGCTCAGGTGGTTGGTCGGAGGAATGAACGCACCATCGGGATCACAGACGGCTGTGGCGGAGATCCCGTCACCGGAGGCGGTGTAGATATGAAGCCCCCTGAAATCGGTTTCTTCCTCCCAAGCCGATGCAGGAACGGCAACCACACAGAAGGCAGCGGCAAGAGCCATGTGCTTCATTTCGACAGTTCCTTGATGGTGTCGTCCACGCAGGCGAACCAAGCTCGTTCGATCTGGCCGACTATCAGACTGGATCGCGGGGCCTCTGCACCATTGAGAACCTGATCCTGGATCGCCTGAAGTATCTCCTTCTTCACGGCGATAGAGGTGCGGTAGTTCCACTCGGAAGGCCCACTTGGTTCCTGCACTTGTGGGATGTAGCGAGGTTCGATCCGGATTTCTGGAAGACGGCTGTAGGCAGTTCGCAGCACGTCGCCAGGTTCGATGCCCCTCTCCACGATCTTCCTCATGGGCTCCACTTGTCGGACCAACAGCCTGAGGCGCACATCGACTTTTACTCCGCGGTTCTGCTTAGCGCGGGGCGGAAGAACTATCGTTGCGAGGCCCGGAGCCGTGGAAGCCGATGCACCCTTGGGTGCCGTCTCGGTCTCACTCATGATCGGTTCCTGCTGGAGCGACTCCTGTTGCACAGGGGTATTATCTGCTGGCAACTGGAGGCTTTCGCTGACATCAGGAACGGCGGTTTCAAGTGAACCTGAGAGCTTTGGGTGCGGTTCTGAAGGCGCTGCACTGGCCTTCTTCCGCTTGTTGAATGCTTCCAAGGCATCCTTATTGAAGGGCTTGAGGATTGTGGGTTTGCGAACACCCGTCACCCCTTCCTCGAAGCCGGTGGCATCTTCTCTGGTGGTTCGGATGCGTTCACGCGCCATGAATATCCCCCATTCTCCTGTCGTCGAAGATGTTATTCACAAGAGTGATGGCGTGAGCTAGAGCAGCCTCGAAGTGAAAAGCCTTGAGCTTTTCGTTTTTGTCTTCGCTGTCTCTGCACTTGGTCAGAACAGCACCCAAGGGACCTAGTTCATCCATTTCACGATACTGCGTCTTTTCTGGCACCATCGTGGCAAGAGGATTGAACTGGTCGATGATTTCGTAATGGCGCTCAAACTCACGTGCCGCTAGATCCTTTGGCTTCGGATTGCCCCGGACGTGCGTCAGAAGGTTTGGCTTCACTCTGGAAAGCACAATCCTGAGAGGCGGTATCGAGTCCGGGTTCTCAGCCCTCCTTTTCAAATCCTGATGCCATTCTAATGTTTCTTTGGTGCGTTCGCGATCACCTTTAGCGTTCATGCATGGAACGATTAGAACGTCCGATACACTTGCTAGATCAACTGCCCAAGAGCTACCCTCGCCCTTTGTGTCGATTATGATGAACTCGACCTCATCCTCATAGCGTGAGACCAAATCGAATAGATCGTCAGCATCGGTCGGAGCGCGAACAATGATGTTCTTGTCGGCGTAACCCGTTTCATTCGCTGTAACCCACCAGTTCACAATGTCTTTGCTAGGGTCCAAATCGATGATGAGGCATTTATGATCGGTGAAGGCAAAGGCAGAGGCCAAGAGCTTAGTTATAGTTGACTTCCCTGCGCCGCCTTTTCGGCTGATCATTCCAAGCACAGTTGCCATTTCGTTAGCTCCGTTTCTGTCCCAGCCTCTTTTGAGGCAAATTGTTTAATGATGGCAGGCTCACTTTCATTCCTACCGCCCAGCAATGCTATGTCAAGTCGTCGCGACGTAACGACGCGACGGGATGACGTGACGAAGCAACGTGACGCAACAACGCGACGCAACAACGCGACGCAACGACGCGACGCTACGACGCAACGCAATGGCGTGACGCGACAACGCGACGTAACGACGTGACGTGAAGACGCAACTTAGAAGCGCGACGTAATGCCGCGACGCGACGACGCGACGTGACGACGCGACGTAAAAGCGGGACGTGATGACGGGACGCCATGACGCGACGTCATGACGCGGAGTGACGACGCGAAGAAGCGACGCGGCGAGATGACGTAATGTTGCCTCAGATTGCAGTCGCGCCCTTGTTGCTAGCTTGATCTGGACGCAGCACTCGACGGGAGCCGCCTGCATGGCCGCTGAGGGGCGGCTAAGGGCTGCTCCCTAGGGGATGCACCCTTGAAGAGCTTAAGGGCACTCAGCGGCCCGCTCAGCGCCTCTGAGTCCCTATTAGCCACGTCACACTGCTTAGACTGTTGCCTGAAACGGAAAGGCTAGTGTCGGACAAGCCAGATTTCATTGACATTTCATCAGTCTTGACCAACACTAGCCTTGTAGATTGGCAAGAAATACAAGTCTAATTTTTTACACATCGGACATGGCTGGAAGAACGTCAAAAATTAGTCCTAGCGACGTGAAGAAGATCGTATCTTCAATGCGTTCTGGCGTGCCGGTCACAGTCCTGGCGAAGACCTATGGTGTCACACGCCCAACCATTTACCGGGTTGTGCGGGCCTTCCACGAGAAGGAGGCTGTTGCGAATGCTGGCACCGCCCCAGTCTCATTCACTGTCGATCGTGACAGTCTCAGGGCATTCGACGCGTTCACAGGCCGTCTTGGTCTTGCAAGTAGGGCTGATGCCCTGCGTCGTGTTTGCCGCGTTCCAGCGGGTTTTTTAGAGCCTGACCCTGATCTGGCGGATGCGCTGCGCGACGTTGCGGCGCAGTTGTCAGCCATAGGGCGGAACGTGAACCAGCTTGTCGCGACCAAAAACTATGAGGTGAGGCGTGGTCAAAAACTCAAGCTGACCAAGCCGCAGGAGCAGCTTCTAACTGATCTTCTTGAGCACATCGACGGCGTTTCAACTGTTGTTCGCGAGATCGAAGGCAAGCGTGCGTCGCAGACCCTCCGAAGGTTTGTTGCGACGATGAAGGGGCATGACGATGAGCCGCGTTAATGCCGTTTCTGCTGTAACCGGAAAACTCTTCGATGAGGATTGGAGCAGGGTTGGACGGGGTAGGGGGGCCGGTCAAGCTCGCCATATGGCACGCGCCGCCCAAGGCGCATCGCCAGCAATTTTCAAGATGATCCGCACAGGCGGTTGTGCCTCGCGCAGTCAGCTATCTGCTCAATTCAATTACCTGTTCAGCAAAAGTGTCGATGTTCACGATTCAAGAGGACTGCTGGACGGCGCGAAGGTTCTGAACCCGGAGCAGATCGAGTCTGCTGTTTCGCGTTGGGCTGATAACTGGAAGGGGCAAATGAATGCGGCACGGACAAGCCATATGCTTATGTCCTTTCCGCGCGGGGCAAAGCCCAGCCATGTCAGCCTGATCGCGGGAGAAATCTGCCGCGAAAAGCTGGGTGGTAGGTTCGACTACATGATTGCGGTTCATACCGACAGCCCCAACAAAAATCCTCATGCCCACATCATCGTCAACAGGAGAGGTCAGGATGGAGATTACTTCATCCTGCGCCGAGGCACGGAATACAGTTACGAGGCTTTCAAGGAGGCCATGGTTGATCATGCTGATCGCTATGGCATTAGACTTGAGGCCACCTCGCGCTTGCAGCGAGGTCATATTCATTATCCGCCGACTGACGGCGAGTGGCGACGTGCCAGGGAAAGATCTGCACAGACTGGCACCGCTTTCGAGGCACCAGAAGGAAAGCCCCGAATTGGTGATGCTCTGGTCCGTGCCACCCAAGAAGTTCGCGACTGGTCCCTGCGCTATCGCGATTTAGCGAGCTTTGCCTCGCAGCAGAACATGCAGGATCTAGCAACTGCATTTGAAAAGGCATCTTCGGTCCTTGCCGGAGGTGGCACCATTATATCGAAAGGGGAACCATATATGTCCTTAGTAGAAGATTTCGATAAAGCCGCCGCGAACTTGAGAAAGGCCGTTGATGATGCGGAGCAGCGCATTGAGAATGCGGCCCCGAACCAGCGTCCCGCCATGGAGCGCAAGCTGGCCGAGGCGCTGACCTCTGTAGAGCATCTGCAGCCCTTGGGCGCCCGGTCGCGTGATCTGCGCGAGAGCGCCAGCGAAGAAGGTATCTATTCGGCCCAGAATCTAAGCATGGTGAACACCCGGTTTGCCCTGGAAGGACGCGACAAGCTGACGGCCGCCCTAGACGGGACCGGCATCGATCCGGTCGAGGTCGAGGCTCGGATGCGCGTGGGGGCCAATTCTGCGGCCCTTGAGGCACGATGGGTTCAGCATGACCTACAGAGCGTAGCTGATCTGCGCGGCTTGGATCTGAGAGACCAGGCACAATTGCAGCAGGCTATCGCAGTGGTAGATGCCGCCTATGATCGCGTTGCAGACGCCTATGGCGTGGATGATGCAATCCATCAGAGAGCAGTCACAAACCGGAGCACTGGTGTAGAAGTAAGCACGGAAAACCCCGATCCGGTTGCAGGTCTGCCCACCGCCAGCGAACTCACTGAGTATCCTGGCGATGATGAGGTTAGAGCCTATATTCAGGGCAACTGGGTGTCTCGTGATGGCGTGGAAGAAACCCGTAGCGTCGTGATCGAAGATGAGGGTCGTTTCTATCCGGCCCTTGAGATTTCCAGAGGAGGGGGCGAGTCGACCTACTCCTTTGATGACAGCAAGTCCTATTCCTCCCTGCGGGAAGCGGCTGATAACAGCGCCGATGCGTATCGCTATTGGGAAGGTCTCGATACTGCCTCCCAGATGGAGCGTTCACGTGAGTCGGACGTGCTTGATCATGCGCCTGCGACTTCGATTGGATCGCAGCATCATGCTCAACCTAACTATGCCGAACTGGCCCGTTATGCGCGTCCTGTCGGGTCCGAGGACGAGAGACGGTTGCGTGAAGCCATTGAGAAAACTCTTAGCAGCGACGAGTTGGAGCGGTTGAAGAAGGGAGATGTGGACGTTTTGCGCGGGGTCGGTGACCGCGACGATCAATTGACCATGGCAAGGGACTATCTGCGTGCGGCTAACGACCCGGAAGCCCGGCATGGCCTTGAGCGCATCAGCGAACAGTTGAGCGAGGAACGCGAGCGGCAGCGTCAAGAGCGCGGTCATGAGGGAGGCGGCCATGAATAAGCTCCACATCTTGGGCGGGGCGCTGCTGTTTGCTGTCCTTGGAACCGGCTTCGCCTATATTGTCGGCACCGGGTTTCTGTCCTTCTGGCGTGGCTACAACGGCCAGTATCTCGACTGGCTGGCGATCGTGCGGGAATACCCGTCACTGCGTTCGACCGATCCGCGAGCATTTCAGATCCTCAACCTGATCTGGGGCGGCTTTGTCCTTCTGTCGCTAGTGCTGGCGGCCAATGTCCTCACCGAAAAACTGACGACCTTCGGCAAGGCGCATTGGCAAAGCAGGCGTGAATTGAAAAAGAACGGCTTTCTGGGAAAGCCCGGACGCGGATTTGTAGTGGGCAAGACGGGACCAGCCAAGGGCAGGGGGAAGTTTCTTTGCTCAGCGGCGTTTCCTCATTGTTTGCTGGTCGCCCCCACCGGGGCAGGGAAAGGGATCAGCTTCGTTATTCCGAACCTTCTCTTGTTCCAGGGCAGTGCCGTGGTTCTCGACGTGAAAGGTGAAAACTTCGAACTGACCAGCCGCCACCGGCAGTCTATGGGTGACAAGATCTGGCGATTTGCACCCCTCGATTGGGACAATCCCGGCCACCGCTATAATCCTCTGGACCGGATCAACGCGCTGCCGAACCCCGATCAGCGCCAGATGGAAATCCGTATGTTGGCCGAGCTGTTCCTGCAAACGGAGGATGATGGTGCCAAGGGCCTGCTGGACGGCGGCATTGACCTGTTTGTTGCTTGCGGCATCTATGCGATTGAGCGTGGCACTCCGACCTTGGGAGAGATTTACCGGCTGGCTTCGGCTGGGGGCGACAAGCAGAAGCAATACATGAAGTATGCGGATGATGTGAAAAGTCCGGCTGCCCGTTTGCTGTTCGAACGCCTGGCCTCGACCAATGACCGCACTCTGACCTCCTATCTGTCGCTTCTGATGACCTCGGGCCTGTCGCTCTGGTCAAACCCCGCTATCGACCGGGCAACGGAGACCAGCGACTTCAGCTTCCGGGATTTCCGGCGCTTTCCGCAGTCCGCTTATTTCGTGGCGCCGCCGCATGATAAGATCCGTGCCATCGCTCCACTCGTCCGGCTGTTCTTTTCGGATCTGCTGTCGAGCCTTCACGACCATCTTCCCGGTGAAGACGAGCCTTGGCGGGTCATGATCATGCTGGACGAGTTCGACATGCTGGGCCGAATGCCGAGCGTGACCGACAGCATCAAGACGCTGCGGGCTTACGGCGGTCACTTAGCTGTGGTGACGCAGACTATCCCTGCCCTCGACAAGATTTATGGCGAAGATACCCGGCTTTCGTTGCAAGGCGGCGCAGGCGTCAAGATCTATCTCGCCCCGTCCGAGCAGCGCACCAAGGCAGAGTTGGCGGCGGCTGTGGGCAAGACTACCGTGCGGGTCACGTCAAAGTCCCGGACCATCGGAAAGGGACCCCTTAACGGGATCAACGTTTCCGAGCGACATGAAGAACGTGACCTGTTGACCGAGGATGAGGCCGGGCGGCTTAAAGAGGATGAAATGATCATCCTTGCCAATGGGCATCACCCGATCAAAGCGTGGCGGATCAAATACTTTGATGACAAGGTGCTGAAGCCTATCTTCCAAGCACAGAAAGGCCCGCTGCCTGGTCCTGATCCCAAGGATATTGAACTGCGTTCGATGCGTGGCGAACTCATGCTTGCCACCAGCAAGATCACAGAACTGGCTCAGAAAGTAGACGGCGGTGTCACCAAAAGAAGCCGGGTCAAGGGTGCCTTACCACATATTGTGCTTGAGCAAGTGGGAAAGAAATCGTCCGATAATAAATCGGCCAACAATCCTGACAAGACAGCGCCAGTGATCGTTCGGAGGCGCAGCCTTAACCCAAACCTAGCGTCAGGTATCGCAATTTCCACCGATGATGCTGCCGTCAAGGCGATTGTCGTTACAACTGAAAAGGTTCAGACGATCTCGCCGGACGATGATGGACTGTCCCTAGAAGCAAGTTAAAAAACAGGCGGCCTTCGGGCCGCCTGCTTTTTTTGTCGTTAGATCCGCGCGCTTGAACACTATCTTTTTGCCAACGCGCGGGCCTTGTCCTGCATCCGGTTTATGGACTCAGCCACGCCTGTTGACGCTTGGGTGACTGCCGGATGCGCTGCGAACGCTTGGGCATTGCGACCAATCGCGTTCTCACCCCGGTATGTTTGCTGGGCCGCTTGGACGGTGGATTTAGCCGCGGCAGCAGTGTTTTTTAGGCCCCCCATATACGTCCTTGCGTTTTTCCCCGCCATGTAACCAACAGCCGCCAAGCCCATCATCTGCATGTTTCCAGACACGGAACTGACAAGGGAGGGCAGGAGCACCATGCAGATCAGGATCAGGATCATCAGGACGATGAACGGCACGAATGCCCCGATGCTGGCGAAGTTGGAGGTTCCGATGCGTCCAACCAGGTCGGTCCCCATGGAGATCATGATCGAAAAGATCGAGGCGATGAACAGGGGGTAAAGAGACCAACTGACACAGGCCGACACCCACCGCTCGAAGAAGCCCTTTGTCGCCTCAAACAAGGTCAGGGCAATGACAATCGGGGCGAGACCCAGAAGCACGGTGATGACCACCTTCGGGAACAGGATCAGGACGGCAGAGAAGGCCGATATGGTGCCGATCAGCAGGAGGCAGATCCCGGAGACAACGGCGGTCACAAACCAGCCACCCATTTCCGCAGCGATGTTCGTGGCCGCAAGGGTGAACTTGTCCATCATCTCGTCAATGGCAGTGGCAAATCCATCGGTGATCGTCGGCCCGCTCAGGCCGTCTCCGCTTGATGCCAGAATGCCGCCTGCCGTGGCCTCGATGGCTTTCTGGATGCCGCCCGCCACAGCCCAGAACTGGTTCCAGTTCCAGGCGAAGATGCCGATCAGCGCCAGCTTGATCATCAGGGCCAAGGCGTGCCCCCAGGTCATGGGACGCAGTTGCAGCATCATGTTGATGCCGACCAGGGCCACGGCCAGAACCGCCATATAGCCCACGAGGGTTCCAGAGGCTTCCACCAGCCCCAGGAATGTCGATCTGGCGGCATTGGTCAGAAAGGACTCGGCTGAACCCACGATCAGTTGGACAGCGGACATGTCAGCGCCCTCTCCATGCTTTACAAATATCCAGCGACTGTTTCAGGGTGTCGCCTTCCTTCCGGCCAAGCTGGGCCGAAAACTGAAAAATCCCATCCCGATCCTTGCCAGCCGTCAGTTCCTCATACTGCCGTTCGGCTTCATCCCAGGATGGAAACTCAACCTCGCAGGGGCAGGAGTTGGTCTCGATGATCGCCTGTTGACGACTGATATTGTAGAGATGTTGCAGGATCAGGGATCGCCGCGCTTCGGCGGGTGGCAGGTCATCCGCCCATTGCGGCAGCGGAGGCATGACGCAGCCATGCCGCGACCTCTTTTCGCCGGTTTGAGGTTCAGACAGGTCCGGCATCGTGAAGTCCATGAAGTCCCGTTCAGCCTGGGCCGCTTCAGCCATTTTCCCTGACTCTGGGAACGGCGGCGGATCAGCGCGAAGCATGTTGGTCATCACCACCGCCCCGGCGATCATGCCAACGGCTGCCGCCGCTGCACCAAGCAGCATCGAGTTGCGGTCAAACATGGGGGGCTTCTCCTTCGTCGCCGTTGTCGGGGATGTAGAATTCGAGAACGCCGCGGTCACCGCCGGCACGGCCGGTCTGGATCACCACGTCGATGGAACTGCCGATGTAGCGCAGCGTGTCCGTATAGGTGAGCGGCAGGTCCGCCTTCAGCGCCATAATGGCGAGCTTTGCCAAGGCCAGCTTCGGTGTTTCGGCATGGATCGTCGTCATCGAGCCGCCGTGGCCGGTGTTGATGGCCTCGATAAAGGTCATGGCTTCCTTGCCGCGCACCTCGCCCACAACCAGACGGTCAGGCCGCATTCGCAAACAGGACGTGAGCAGAACATCCGGCGAGCGGGTCCGGCTGTCGCGGTCCGCAATCAGCGTCACGACATTGGGCTGCGCAGGCACCAGCTCTGCCGCGTCCTCGATGGTGATCAGCCTCTCGCTGTCGGGAACATAGGAGAGCATCTTGCGGGCAAAGACGGTCTTTCCGCTGTCTGTCGCCCCCGCGATCAGGGCATTCATCTTGTGCGCGACGATAAAGGCCATGGCCGCGTCGATCTGGCCTGAGGCCGCAAGCGCCTTCAACTCGCGCTTCATCTCGGCGCGGGCTCCATCCACCGAATATTCCCGGCCATGGAGGTATTTGACCGTGATCTGGTCGAGGGGCAGGGTGGAGAAGAAGCGCAGCGAGATCGCCGCGCCCGTCGAGACGGCTGGGGCCGTGACCACCTGGGCGCGGATGGGCCGTCCCTTGTAGATCACGGAGGTGGAGATGATCGGGGCCTCCTTGCCGATGGTCAGCCGCCCGGCACTGGCGATGCGTCGGCCGAGATCGTCTATTTCCATCGCGCTCATGGCTGTGCGGTCCACCGGCTGCATGGCTGCGTCGCCATGCCGGAGGGACCAGATGCGCCCGTCCGGGTTGATGGCGATTTCCACAAGGGCAGGGCTGTCGATGACAGGTCCAATCGCCGCCAGGGCTTCATCGAGATAGCTGCCGTGGCTCAGGTCATCCATGCTCAGAATATCTCCAGGTCGCGGTCCACCATCACCGTGACGCGGGTGCCCTGGGCCACGGTGATCGTCGGCGGGATCGAGATGTATTTTCCAATAGCCGCGTCCGTTGCGCCGCCAAGAGCATCCGACACGCCCGTTGCGGCGTCCGAGCCGCCCGTCGAGATCGTCACGCCTCCGTCGCTGTCTTCATCTTCCAGAAGCGAAGGAATGGCAGAGATCGTAGAAATCAGCGCCGCCGCCCCGAACCGCTTGAAGAAGTGGCTGTTGACCTTGCCGGTCGTGCCCGAGCGGCCAAGAGCGTCACCGCCGAAGGAACTGATCTGCACCGATTGGTTGTCGGGCATGATGATGCGTTCCCACGCGACCAGAAGGCGGTTCTGCCCGATATCCACATCCGCCGAATAGCTGCCGATCAGCTTTGAGCCACGCGGAATGAGGATGCGCGAGCCGTCATAGCTGACCACATCGGTTGTCACCACGCCCCGGATCGGACCTTCAAGGGTCGAGTCGATGGCGGTTTCCAGAACCGCCTGGATCATCGTGCCCTGCGTGACGGTGTTGGCCGGGTTGACGATGATTTCCGCGCGTTGGACCTGCACCGGGCGTCCGGCATTGCGCACAAAGGCGGCATCGTCACTGAGTTTCGCTGCCTGCTGCGCGGCTGCCGCATCACCAAAGCCTGCGGCCTCCGCGATGGCCCCTCCGGGACCATCGCCGCCGCCGATCGCGATCATCGAGGATTGCAGGCGCTGCTGTTCCAGTTGCGCGGCCTCTTCCGCGGCCTGCCGCCGCTGCGCCAAAAGATCATCGTCGCTGCCCGGCACGAAGCCCCCGCCGCCTTGCAGGCGCAGCATGTCCATTTCATTGTTCAGGCCCGCAATCTGCAAATCGCGGTCGCTCAGCATGTTCTGAAGCTCGCGCTCGCGGTTTTCCGCTTGCTGGCGAAGGTCCTCCAACTCGCCCTGCAGGGTGGCAAGGGCCTCGTTCTCGCCGTCCGATGCCGGGCTTTCAGCCTCGGGTGCAGGCTTGGACAAGGCATCGACTTGCGCCTGAAGGCTTCGGATCAACTCGATCACTTCCGAATTGTCGGGGGCCGGAACCGGGTCCGGCACAGTCTCCACCACGACAGCAGGTTCAGGCGCGGGTTCCTCGCGCTGCGGCCGGTCCATGTCCCCAAAGCCGCTGCCTTCCGGCTGGAACTCCTGAGCCTGCCTGACGGGAAGAACCGTCTCGCCTTCCGGTTGGCTATAAACATAGACCGCACCGGCCAGAACGGCTGCGCCGCCGAGAGCCAGGGCCAGCTTGGCCGCACCGGGCTTGGCTGCCCGTCCGGTCCCACCCCTTCCGGCCTCCTGATCGTTCAGGGAGGCGAGCCGCTGACGAAGATCGTTGTTTGCCCCATCGCTCATTTCACCAACCTCACGGCTTTCATCATCCCCACGGTGGACTCGACCTTGCCCAAGCGCAGCACCCAGAAGGGGCTTGTGCCCGTCACCCGCACCACGCCGTCAGGCATGGTCTGCGAGTTGACCGTGACCTCCTGTCCGGCCGTGACCTTGAAGATCGCGGGCAGCTCGCCGTTGCGGCGGAACTTGAAGTAGGTGAAGGCACCATCATCCCAGACCTGCGTGGGCGTCGTGCCGTTCACCACGTTTCCACCATAGTCATGATTGGCAGGCCCACGGGCGATCTGCCGGTTGGCAGGCGTCGTGCCGCCCGAGCCGCGCGGATAGGTGAAGCGGACCACCGAGAACTGCGCGGAGGACGACTCCGAGACCTCGAAGTAATATTGCCGCTTGTTGGTATAGACGTTGATGTTGGTGGCAGCACCGCTGGTCGTGGGCTTCATCACGAAGGCACTGCCGCCCGGCACCGCGTCAAAGTTGAAGCTGACGGTATCGCCCGCAATGACAGAGGTGATCTGTTCATCCGGGCCAAACTCCACGGACGTGACCCGGCCCATCTGCGTCTGGATGCGGTAAACCTGTCCATCGACCCATTGGGCATAGCGGACACGGGCATCGAGATTTCCGGCGCGGGGCGTGACTTCAGCCAGAGCCTCGGAGACACCCATGCTGGCAGCAGCCAGGGCTGCAACAAAACCAAGAGCGCGTTTCATTGGACCTCCAACCGGTCAGACGTGATGGCATATTCGTAGACACTGAAGCCAAAGGGGTTCGTCCAAACCTCATCGAGAGGCCGGGCCTCGGTGGTCTCGTAGCGGAAGGCCAGGGTGGCGCTGAACAGGCCCTCGGTGATGCCCCCATCATCGGCCAGGCGCTTGCGCAGCCGGACCTGGGCGCGATCCTCGGTGATCAGCGTGACCGACAGGATCTCCACATCCATCCGGGCGCGGGGTCCGTATTTCCGTTCGGGATAGTCCGGGTTTTCCGAGGACCAAAGGCTGCGCATCGAGGCCAGGGCTGCGCCGGATGAACGGTCGATGACTGAGCGGACCCGCACATCATTGTCGAGTTGATTGAAGGTCTCGCGGTCGCGCACATAGGAATGGACAAGCGACTGAACGACCGCATCCCGGTGATCGAGGGATATGGCTTGCAGGTTCGCGGTCGGCAGCGCCATGCCGCTCGACGGATCAAACGGCACGAGGACCGGGGCAGGGGTTTCGTGACTGGCCGCGACCACGGCTGCCATGAGGCAACCGAGGGCGCCAAAGCCCCAACCGGCAATCCCGAACTTCTGCCAGAACGCGCCACGGCGGCGTTCGCCATAGATCAGTTCTTCCTCCGTTTCGCTGACCATCTTCGGAGCGACGGATGCGGCTTTCGCCTTTTTGTTTTTCTTGAGATCGAACATCGGGCCTTACCTCAGGTCCGGGATTTGGAAGTCGAGCATTTCCTGTTCCTGCGCCCAGGCACTCGCCTGCGACACATCCGACATGCCCATCCCATAGCTCTGCATGGCGAGAAGCTGGTTGTTCAGGATCAGCTCCTTCACCGCCTCGCCCATCATTCGGGTGTTGAGATCGATCGCCTCCTTGATGCCGGTCTGTTCCGGGATCTCGGCCACAAGCGTATCGAGGCGCTGAAGGCTGACAAAGGTTTCGCGCTGCGCGGTATCGGCGGTCGCCGCCACCAAGGCCCCTGTCGTGGCCTGTGTCGCCGCCCGCTTTTCCGCCACGCTGCCGCTCTTGCCCATGGTCTCGACGCGGGCAGGATCGAGGCCCGCCTCCCTCATGGTCGATTTTGCATTGGTCTGGATCGCCGTGCGATAGCCCGAGGATACCCCCGACCAATCACCCGTGCTTGCCGATCCAGCGGCTTGCAGGATGCTGGTCATCTTTGGGTCAAGAACCGTGTCGAGGCCGCCGCCCATGAGAAGGCCCTGAATATCGGCCTTGCCGGTCAGGACGGCATAGATGCCCTCCAGCTCCGCCGTCTGCCTTTGCAGTTCGGCCAGTTGATCGACAAGGTGATCCAGCATGTCGGACTGGATGCCGAAGTCTTCGAGCATCCGCTTGATCTGCGTGATCTGCTGGGTGATCGACTGCGTGTCGATGGTCGGCACGCCCTGGGCAAAACCGGATGACGTGACAGCCAGCGTCGAGGTCACGCACAAACCTGCACCGAGAAATAAACTGGTGATGGTGTTTCGCATCACAACCTCCCTTGGAAATCCATAAATCTGCGTTCCTGGGCAAAGGCTGCCGCCGCAGCCACCGCCTCGGCCGAAAGCGGCTTGGAACGGGTCGCGATCAGCCGGGTCCGAATGACCAGAAGCCGGGCAAATTCCGCCCGCACAAAGCTGTTCAGAGCCATCGCCTCGGCCGCGTTTTCCGTCTGATCGAGCCGCGACATGGCCTCTTCGAGCCGGGCCATTGCCAAGCCCATGTCCTGCCCGGCCTCGTCGGCATATTGCGCGACGGCACCGCCGATCATCGCCTTTTCGGCATTCGCCAGATAGGAGGCCTCGATGGAGCCTATCTGGTCTGCCGCCCCGAGCTTTGCCATGTATTCGCGGTATTTGGCGGGGATGACTTGGACGTATTTCCGGGTTTCCGCGAAGGGCGGCACGCCGCCATGCTTGCGGACATTGCCCGCCCCCGCGTTGTAGGCCGCGAGTGCCAGGATCATGTCGCCGTCAAAGGCATTGAGTTGCTGCGCCAGATAGCGCGCGCCGCCCTCTGCCTGAATGTAGGGGTCGGAGCGATAGGTGGACCGGATGCCCAGGTCGCCGGCGGTGTCGGGCATGATCTGGGTTAGGCCATAAGCCCCGACCGGCGACTCTGCATGAGGGTTGAAGCGGCTTTCCTGCCAGATCATCGCCTGCACCCAACACCGCCACTGGATCAGCGACAGGCCCGCTTTCTGAAGATGATGCGTGTCCCTGGCCGCGCGGATGATGATCTGCTCGACGTTTTCCCGACCCTCGCCAAAAAGCTGCTCAGCCGCCGCGCTGTTGTCCGTGGCATAGACCGCCTGCTTTCCATCCCCGGCCGCTTCAAGGTCCGCGATCATGGCAGCGGCCCCTGCGCCGCCACCCGGCAGGATCATTCCGCCCGACACATCGCCCAGGGTCTCAACCTGCTGGCGATCTGCCTCAAGCCTCTTGCGCGCTTCCTCCGCCTTCTGCCGTTGCAGCGCCAGGTCAGCTTCCATCTGCGCGGTAATCTCGGCTTCCTTGGCATTCTTGACCGGATCAAAGACCGGAACACCCTGCGCCAGCGACGTGCTGGACAGCATCAGCGCCACCAGCGGCACCGCTGCCGCCAACGGCCAAGGAAACAGCCGGTCAGGGCTGCGCATAAGGACCGTCCTCGACCGCGTTTTCATAAAAGCCGACCTTGCGAACGGCATCCTGCCGCGCCTCGCCCCACAGTTCAGGCAGGGGCCGCAGATCGCAGGTCAGATCGCCCCGCGCGGTGAAGCATTTGCTTTTGATGGGCTGTGACTGCGTGCCTGCGCAGGCCGACAGGGCAAGAGAGCCAAGGAGCGCCAGGAGGACAGGTTTACGCATCATCAAATCCTTTCCAGAAATCAGGCCGGGTTCGGTAATCCGCCCCCACAAGAGCCTCACCGGCCTTCATGCCGCCGAGGATGGTCAGGAGCGGGCCGAGGGCTGAAAGGTCCGTGTCGATCACATGCGAGCCGTCATCGGACCGCAGGAGCGCCACGCGCGAGCCGGGGTTCACCCCCATGAGGATTTCCAGCTCTTTTTGGTTGAGGCCGAGGCCGTCATAATCGCTGACGCTGGCCTCCTTGTTCGGGAGCAGCATTTTCGTGGGCAGGGCTTGCAGCAGCGTGCGCCCATGCGCCGAGGCGTTCAGTTGGTGCGCAAACTGCGTCATCATCACGACAACGGTGTTCTGCTTTCGCGCCGTGACGAGCCAGTTCTCGATACGGCCCGCGAAATAGCTGTTGTCGAGAGCCTTCCACGCTTCATCAATGATGATGATCGTCGGGCGCTTGTCCTCGATCTTCCGCTCGATGCGGCGGAAGATGTAGGACAGGACCGCCATGCGGGCCTTCTGGTTGTCGGTGTCCAGAATGTCGGTCAGGTCAAAGCCGACAAACTGACCGTCGAGGGAAAAGCTGTCCTCGACCTCCTGACCGAAGATCCAGCCAAAGCGGTGTCCGGCGGTCCATTCGTTCATCCTGTCGGCAAGTGCGCCCCCGTCATGGGTGGCACCCACCAGTTGGGCAAACTGGCTCCAGGTCCGCAGCCGCGGATTGCGCACCTCTGCGTTCTGGCGCACGGCATGACGCACGGCGCGGGACTGTTCAGGCTGAAGGGGGCTGTGCCCGCTTTCCATCAGGTGAATGAGCCAGTCGCTCAGCCATTCCTGCCCGGCTGTATCGGTTTCCGTCCAAAGCGGGTTGAGGCCCGTGCGTTCGCCCGCCTTCAGTTCGGAATAGGTGCCGCCGAGGGCGCGCACGGCCATTTCCATGCCCCGGCGATAGTCGAAGACAAAGACCCGAGCGCCGACCCGCTGCGCCTGTGCCGCCAGGAACGCTGCCTGCACCGATTTGCCCGATCCCATGCGGCCGAGGATCAGCGTATGGCCGTTGGAGGGTTCTTTCTGCGGATCGCCTTCCTCGTGGAAGTTGAAGCGATAGGCGCTGCGCGTGATGGTTGGAAACCATGTGATGTTGGTGCCCCAGGGCACCCGAGAGCCGGGCTTGCCCATGGCGGCGCGATGCAGCGCGGCCATGTCGGCAAACTGTTCGTTGGTGATTGCGCCTTCCCGGATGCGGTAGGCCCGGTTGCAGGGATGCTGGCCAAAATAGACCGTCCGCGCGGTATAGCCTTGCGAAACCAGCTTCACGCCCGCCGTGACGGCGATGTTGCGGATCATCGAACTGATGCGGCCAAGCTCTTCTTCGCTGTCGGCATAAACCGCGACCGCCATCTGATGCTGCCCGAAGGTGATCTCTCCCGAGGCCAGCCGGTTCTGGCCGTTCTGCAGGGCAAGGATCAGGTTTTCGGCCTTGTCGTTGATCGCGTCACGGCGGCGCAATTCGCGGGCGACCCGCTCTTCCATGACGCTGTTGTTGACCGGCACGAAGTAGTTGGAGACCACCATATCAACCGGCAGGTCCAGTTCATCGAACATGGTGACGAAGGACTCGCGGGGATATTCCTTGATCGAATAGATGGTGCCGACCCGATCCGGCAGGCTGCCGCCGCTCAGATAGATCTTGTCGCCCTTGAAGGTGACGCGGGTGTTCGAGACGGTTTCCGCAATCGTGCGGTCGAGGGCCGTGTGAAAGGTCGGAACCTCTATGCCCGTGTTGATGCTTTCGAGAAAGCCGAGCAGTTCACCGCTTTCGGCCGTCAGCACACGCGGCTCCATGCCGGACAGGGCCGAGCAGAGAAACGAGACAACCTCGCTCAGTTGCGCCACCTGGGCGCTGATCTGGCCCGCCAGAAGCGCACGGGATTTCTGGATGCTGAACGGGATCTTCGAGAGCACGTCCGGCCGCTTGATGACCGTGATCGTGATCGTGTGTTCGCGCAGGTTCGCGCGGCCCATGTAGCCTTGCCAACGCCGGTCGATCTGCGCCGCCATGCTGTCGCCCGTCACAGGCGGTAGGCTGGTGTCGATGCGCCGCGATACCTTGTGGACCGTGTAGGCGAACTTGTCGCCGGTCTGGGCGATGATGCTGGCAAAAATGTCCTTGGCGCGATCCAGCAGCTCATCGGCCACGGTCAGGCTGTTCAACCCACTGACCCGGATGCACTGGAAAAACTCGTTGCCCTTGGTGCGGATGGTTCGATCATCCACCAGAGACACATAGGGCAGCATGGAGGCCACCGACTGTTCCTTGCGCACCCATGAAGGCAGCACGTCGAGGGCGGCAGGCCCGATCCGAGGATTATGGTTCATAGCTGTCGGCACCCCAGAGGTCTTTGTTTCTGGTCCGGCGGGTCTGACGGCTGACGACAGTGACCACATCGAAGAAATGAGGGTCCCATTCCGCCGCCAGCCAGAAGGCCGGATAGGCAAGGGCCGAGAGCAGAAGCGTCCAGAAGCTCTCGGCCCACACAAAGGCCAGGACGGACCCTGCCATCCAGATCACGGCATAGAACATCGGCAAGCCCATGAGGCGAGGCGGGCGGATGAGACCGAGGAAAAGCAGGGACCGTCTGACCATGGGATCAGGCGCCCCACATGGTGTTCACGATGGTTGCCGCGCCGGCGACGATGGCGATACCCGCCACGACATAGATAACGGTGCGGAAATCGACATAACCCATCAGCCAGGCCGCACCGATGCCGATCACGGCAAGCGTTGCCATGGCCTTGCCGAGCGGCCCGGTCAGGGTGTTTGCGATGCCGGTCAGGATATTGGTGATCGGGCTCAGGTTGATCGTGCCTGCCGCCAGTGCGGGCGAGGTCATCAACATGAAAAGGCCGACCGCCAGGAGCGCGCAAAGCGCCAGATTATAGGCCGAGATCGGCATGGTGTTGTTCATAGGGTGTCTCCGTTCAGTCGGGAAAAAACGGCCATGACCTTGCGGACGTGACCAATGGTTTCGCGGTAAGGGGGGATACCGCCGTGGCGCGAAACGGCCTCGGGACCAGCGTTGTAGCCAGCCAGAGCCAGCTCCTTCGTCCCGAAGCGATCGAGAAGAAGAAGCAGGTATCGGGCAGAACCATCGAGGTTCTGGTGCATGTCGTGGGGGTTTACGCCGAGCGTCGCCGCTGTTGCGGGCATGAGTTGCCCAAGACCGATAGCACCCACATGGCTGCGAGCTTTCGGATTGTAGGCACTCTCGATCTCAATATTGGCGCGGTAGAAGTTTCGCCATTCCGTGACGGACATGCCAGCTTTGCGCAAAGCAGCATGACCGCCGTAGCGCATCGCTGTTTGATCAATGGCACTGAGGACTTCTGGCCTTGCCGCGACTGCCCGTGGCGCTCGAAAACTGGGTTCCGGCTGGGCCAGGAAAGACATTGAGTTGTCTGGAAGCGAAGCCTGACGTTCGGCTTCCCTGATTATCGGTTGCCCACCGGAGCCATAGTGGCGGGCAAAACCGTTACTTTGTTCTCTGTATTGGAAGGTTCCATCGGACCCTGGCACAAGCACCATGCCATTTCCGAGGCAGGCATTTGCGCTAAGTGTCAGACCTCCAATCAGCAGAATAGCTGCCGTCCTTGAAGAGTTCAAACGCTTGTCCCTTTTCCTTAGGTATTATTATTCCGGGGAAGCCCCAAGATATTATTTTTGAAGCAACGCCCGACACTGTGAGCGATGTTTCTGCCTTGTTTCTTACTTTGTAGACCACTAACCGCCGTGATTTTTTATCAGCCGATACGACTTCAAAAATCCACTTGCCTACGACTGCCGTTCCTTTTCTCGAAACACTTTCGAGGCAAATAACGATAACTGATCCGCCCTCGTTTACGACTTGCGCAACATCCTCGCTGAGTATCACTGGAGGTATGACTTGACTCATTGTTGGCTCCTGCTCGTTGACAGGTGCCTTAATGCACTATGTTGGGTTGCTCGCACTAGCTGGTTTCACCTAGATCAACACATGTCTAACAATTCATTTATTGTTAGTCAACAATAAATGAATTGTTTGCGAAGATCATTTTTGTTTGCGCCAGCTTGCGCGGCTAGGGCTACTCCAGCTTGCGCACAGGGCACTCGAAGACCTGGAAGGCTCCGTCGTCGTTGCCGGTTACAGGGCCGAGTTGCTTGACCGGCCAGTTCAGCGAGTTGGCCATACGCTTGAACGCTGGCGACCCTAGAAAGAGCACCGTCTCAGCGCCTTCTTCGCTTAGGAACTCGTTGACCTTCGCCAGGATCATCCGCGAGATTTCACGTGGCCCCTTCACCACCATACGGGTGATCTCCCACATGGAGGTGTCCATCGAAGGAACCTCATAGCAAAGGTTGTCCGGTAGACCGGGAAGGATACCCAGGCACGCATCCCTGATCATGTAGCTGTATTGCAGTTGACCTTTGCCGCTGACCTGGTTGGCACGACGCAGCCGAGCACCCCCGACTGTCACACCGTTAAGAGTGGCAATGACATAGACAGTATCGAAGCTGTCATACTGTTCGAACTCAAGCTCTTCAGCGTGAAAGAGAGGCCACTCCAAGCGGTCCACGAAGACCTCTTTGCGTAGCTTCAAATACTCATTCACCAAGTGCCAGCGATCCAGATTGCTGGGGCAGCGGACAACCTCAACATGGTAGCCGCTTTGCGCAGCTTCACTGAACTTTTGTTTTGCCTGCATCATCATCATTGCCACCTACTTCAAACACTTGTGTCGAACCTATAAACAAACGAATGCCATGGGGGGTCACGGCCCAGACACCGGCATTGGAGAATTTGACAGTAATTTCCTGGCCTTCGGTGAGGTGCGAAAACATCGTGAGCAGGTTTTGAGCCATATCTACTGTGAAGTTTGCCTCCGCAGAGATAGTCACCGCTTTCGGGCGCACTCTGTCCTCAATGCTCTTCATCGTTGTCCGGGCCTTCTGCCGTTCTCTTGCTTGGCTGGCATAGAGGAAGATTTTTGGCATTGACACTCACTTGTCTTTTTAGACAGGAGATAAGGACACTTTCACGAAAAGGCTTGACATTCCGCTATGCTTGAGATCGCGATCCCCAACCACGAAGCTGAGCTTCAACAGCTTGAAGCCATTGGTTTGTCAGGTTATTTTCTTGGCTTCGGACTGCGCTTCGGCCAGCCGGACTTCTTCATGAACAAGTATCCGGACGCGTGGACCAAGGAATACGAGACCGAGAACTACTTCTTCGGAGATCCCGTGGCTGTCTGGACGATCACGCGTGAGGGGATGGTCCGGTGGTCGCAGGTGAAGTTGCCCGACATGCGGAAGATCATGGTTCGGGCCAAGGCACACGGCCTGAAGTATGGAGCTACATTTGTCGTCAAGATAGGATCGAAACGATCATTCTTGTCTATCGCACGGCCTGATCGTGAACTGACAGATGAAGAGATGACGCTGCTCATGTCTAAGGTGAAGATGTGGGCTCAGCTCTTTACGCGGTCGCGGGTTGCCTTGACTGATCAAGAACTAGAGACGTTGAGACTGATGCACAGCGGGTTGCGGCAGAGTGAAGCTGCAGAATTAATGAGTATCAGTGTCTCAGGTTTGAAGGCCCGACTTGATAGTGCGCAAAAGAAGCTGGGTGCCCGGAATACCACCAGTGCTGTCAGCACGGCAGTGAGAATGAACCTGATCTAATAATCAATTATGTTAATCAATAAATAATCAATGCCGCGGTCATGCGGCATTGACTATTTTGGCGCACCTTCTATTTATTTTTTCTTATTACAAAATCATGTATTCGGCGGGGCCGTATCAACCTGTTGATCGGCGCTAGGCTTGGTTAACAGAGAAAGTCAAGGGCAATCGTCTTATTGGCTAAATCTTCTGTCTATTTAGCCACTGGCCTTTAACTTCCAAAACTTCACCCTCAGAACTGGCGCAAATAACTTCTACTGCGTCAAAGAACCATGACCTTCTCTCTTGCACATCTACAGTTGGAGTCGGTCACACCTGGGCGGGCTTTGTCGCACTGCTGGAAGGCAGGTGCATGATCGGTCCACTTGCTGTCATAGCCTTGGTTCAGGTGGCTTCATCAGGACCATACATCCCTGCGCCTCAAGTTCTGCATCTGTGCGTCCCTCCCGCTGATCCCATAGAGGATCAAGCTACTCTGGAGCGGCACGGAATAGAAGAAAGAGAAGAATACATACGATATTTCAATGATTTAAACGCTTATCTCCTTTGCCTGCAGAAGTCCCAGACCGACATCATCCAACAGTCGAATGTCTGGCACGAGCGATACAAAGAAAAATTCCTGAGCGAATAAAGATGAAATCGTTAAATAATTCATTTATGTTGTATGTTGAGACCTACACGTGCTACTGGCCGTCAACAAGGAGGTTCAGATGAAGGTTAAGACCCTCGGTGCTGCCGCATGTGTAGCAACCGCCTTCAGCTTTGCATCGCCTGCTGCCGCCTACCCCATCGACTGCGCAATCCTTCTATGTCTGGCAGGCGGTTTTCCGGCCTCGGCAGAGTGCAGCGCGGCAAAGGCCGAACTAATCCGCCGCATCACACCCTGGCCGGTTGAGCCGCCCCTGCAACTGTGGCGATGCCCCATGGGCGGTCACAGTGTAAGCCTGCCAGGTGGAGGTGGTTCTGACAGCATACCGCCCGAGGTTGCCAAATATCGTGATGCCATCGAACTCTGGCAGCTTTCCAAACATGTGACGAGCGGTAGCGGAGGACGAGACGTTTACACCAGCACGGTTCGCTACGGATATGCGCCTTCGTCTGGTGAGTGGGTCCGATTTCCTTCCAACGACAATGCCTTGCCTGAATGGCTGGATGACACGATCAGGCAGCGGACGGGCAAAGGGTTTCAGGACGAGTATGGCCGAGGCTTCAGGAGCATCGTGGTTCGGATGCAGGACTACACGGGCGCATCCATGACGGAATGGGTGAGCTACTGATGAATCAC
>NZ_JBHRXY010000036.1:0-24366 GCF_042648745.1 Paracoccus angustae | reverse complement strand
CTGCGGCAATCCCTGTACATGCCAGCACTTGTCGCAACACGGTTCAACCCGGATCTGCGCGTCGTCTACAAGCGGCTTGTAAACGCAGGTAAGCCCGCAAAAATTGCTATCACGGCTGTAATGCGGAAGCTCGTAATTTTGGCCAACACCCTCGTTGCGTCTGGCCGCATATGGGAGCTGCGGCCGATGAAATGACGTAGGAGCAGACCTTCACCGCACCTTGCACCGAGGGCCACAGTGCGGGACGAAGCGGCCGTTCGGTGCTAAGGCGGTGTTTTCACCTTCATATGGAGCAAGGATGAAACTCAGACTTTTGATCGATACATCTGTGTGGCTGGATCTCACGAAGGATCCACGCCATATGCCTTTGCTCGACGCTCTTTCCGCGATGATAGAGGCCGGTGAAGTTGAATTGATCCTGCCGCAGATCATCCCAGAGGAATTTGCCCGAAACCGCGACCGGCGCGGTTTCATCGGGATGTGATCGGCTGGAATGGAGCTCACCGAGATGCCTACGCGGCAACGGGATGTGCTCCCGCCCACCTTTCGGCGGGCGGGAGCCTGTATGCCCTGAGGATGCCGTGGCACGCCGAGGGGCCTGCGGCTGTCAGTTGCCCAGATCGAGCACCATGCGGCCTTCGATCTGGCCTTTGCGCATGCGGTCGAAGACGGTGTTGATATCTTCAAGCGGGGCTTTGGTGATGGTGGCCTTGACCTTGCCTGCGGCGGCGAAGTCGAGCGATTCCTGCAAATCGAGCCGGCTGCCGACGATAGAGCCACGCACGGTGACACCATTGAGCACCATGCCGAAGATATTGAGCGGGAAGTCCCCCGGAGGAAGGCCGTTGAGGGACACCGTGCCGCCACGCCCGACCATGCCGACCGCCTGCTCGAAAGCCTTTTCGCTTACGGCCGTGACCAGAACGCCATTGACGCCACCGTCGGTTTCTTTGCGGACAAAGGCTGCGGGATCGGCAATCTCGCGCGCATTGACGGTCAGTTTGGCACCCAACCGGCGTGCGAGATCAAGTTTGGCCTCATCGATATCTACGGCCACGACGTTGAGCCCCATCGCCACCGCATATTGCACGGCCATATGGCCCAAGCCACCGATGCCGGAAATGGCAACGGTGTCGCCGGGTTTGGTGTCGGTCATTTTCAGGCCTTTGTAGACCGTAACACCCGCGCAAAGGATGGGCGCGATCTCGGCAAAATCGCTGCCTGCGGGCAGGTGGCCCACATAATTGGGGTCTGCGACAACGTAATCGGCAAAGCCGCCATTGACCGAGTAGCCGGTGTTCTGCTGGCTTTCGCACAGCGTTTCCCATCCGCCCAAGCAATGCCTGCAGCACCCACAGGCGGTGTAAAGCCATGGCACACCGACGCGGTCACCTTCTTTGACGTTCTTCACGCCTTTGCCGACTGCCGAGACATAGCCTACACCCTCGTGGCCGGGGATGAAGGGCGGTTCGGGTTTGACGGGCCAGTCGCCTTCGGCCGCGTGCAAATCCGTGTGGCAGACGCCAGAGGCGCGGATCGCGACTTGGATCATTCCGTCAGAGACCTGCGGAATTGGGACTTCATCAATGCTCAGGGGTGCACCGAGTTTACGAACGACAGCGGCTTTCATAGTCTTCGACAAAATAGTTCCTCCTCTATGCCCAGTTCCTCGACCCGACGGAAGAAGGATTGCCAAGGCTTGCGCTCCTGTCATCCCTGCCATGTGTTATTGTGCTGGCCTACTGTTCCGAATGTGAGACATTCTTCGCTACTTTCAATGACCTCACGGGCGCGTGATCGATTGCCATTGCGCCTAGACGGATGCGACGCAGCGCGCAACCAGAAGGCTCATATACGCAAAGCGCAACGCAGCGCACGTTCGGGCTACTGCGTCTTGATCCGTCCTTTTCAATACTCCTCGCTACGAAATGCCTCCTATGTGCCTTGCGCCGCCGGTTAGGGTCAGGCGAAAAGGGCTCTATAGGGTCATTTGATGCACCACGCACGAACGGCTGCTTTCGCCGACCGACAGGCTGTTTCTGATGCTTGACGAACAACGGATACTCCAGGCTGCGGCCGGCGGGTGCCGGCCTTCGCCCCGAGACTGGACCCCTGCCCTATTGTGCAGACCTGCCGCAGCGGTTGCGTGCCTGGGTGGAGGACGGCATCGCGGCGCCCGCTTTTGAGAAGTGCAGACAGACAAGGACACGGGATATGCAGCCACGTTCTGTTCCGGCCGCATGTTAGGGGAGCGTTAATCGCTTCGGTTTACTTCAAAGATGATGGGGGGACCGGGACGATGCAGCATCACGAATAGGTTGAAAGCATCAAGGCGACAGGTGGCGTTGCCAACGCTGAAGAAGACATCGAGGCGGCAATCACCAGTGCTGTAAACTTCATCTGGGCCTTGTTGGAGACGCGCAACACCCGCATCCACGGCTTTGTTTATTCCGGTATCCCCACATCGCCGCTTACATGGTGTCCTGCGCCCTGCACGAGGACTCCGACATTTGGCAGTTGCACAAGCAGAGCGGCGATCACCGCGAGATTTTCCGCAAGGAGGCGGAGAAGAATACCGGCATCCTTCAGGCACTTTTTAGCGAGGCGGCCCAGATTGCGCCCAGGGCGCTGCACTTTCACATCGCCAGTTCCGGAGTGGAGTGGGCCAATAGTCGGCTCACGGGTCCAGACCGGCCCTTTCGGTGATGATCGCCTTGCGGGCGGTAGCGTGCCGGATTGCCGCTGGAGTGTTGAACAAGGGACCAGTTCTGCCAACCTGCCCCGAGCCATTTTGCCTGCAGCAGATGGCAGTGCGAACAAACAAAGGATAACTTTGCAAGACTTCGGGAACAACGGCATGTTGCCGCGGTTGAACAAGGTTTTTTGGTATAACATTGTAAATAAATGATATTTTACGGATTGTCTGCCTGGACAATCCCCGTCATCCCTGATGAATGACGCCGGTCACCCTGGGGTGACGGCCCCGCCTTTGTGCGCAACTCCTGGTGGGGCCAATTCTTTCATGAGTGCTTCGTGCGGGTCGCCTTCCGGGGTATGGCTGCCGAGTGAAGGCGATGCTGTCATCGTTTCAGGAGACCCTTGCCGTTGGCATGGCGGTGAGGGTTCTCTTGTTCACCTGGGGCCTGAGAACTTGCCGAGGCGCTGATGACGCATTGCCATCTGGGCGATCCTGCCTACTGGCAGGCGGCCGGTTCCTGCATTGCCTTTGCCGAAGGCACCGCAACCCCGAACAGGTCGGGGCCGACTTCATTTAGGCTTTGACGTCAGCCGGAGTGTTCGTCCGCAAAAAACAGCAGCTCACGTCCCGGCGTCGGAGGTGGTCTCGCTGCGGGACGGGTCATTGCAAAGACGAAGGGCCAGACGGGCTTCGAGCAGGACCTCGTCAAGGTCACCTGCCTCCGCCAGCTTCTCGGTCTGCCGAAGATAGCCAACCACCTTGCGGATCACGTCATCTGCCATCTTCCATTTCTTCCTTTTCCGCTGTCAGGTCGGGCACGACAAACCTTACCCAACACGAGCAGGCAATGACTGGAAATCTGCAATGATCGTCTCGGCCATCGTCATGGCTGCCCGTGATGCTGCCGCCGACATTGAATACGCATCGACCGAAGAAAATCTCACGGCCGAGCGGGCCAGTGCCCTCAAGGCGCTGTCCGATAACTTCTATGCCACCGCCTTTCAGGCAGAGGACAATGACCCGGAAGCGGTCAGGTTCTTGTGCGACATGCTGGGCCTGAAGAAGTTGCTGGCCTTGTATGATGCGGAATGCAGCCAAGCAGGACAGCAGCCTCGCTCATAAGATCTGTTCCTGATCCTGTTCACCTGCTGCATCCCTTGTGTCGTTCGGCCCAGGGCAGTTGCCCTGGCCGCCCGCCCGCTACACCACCCGGATCAGCGAGCTGCCGGTCATGCAGGTCCAAGGTTGTCACGAGACCCGGCACGTTCGGGCTTGAACAGTTTTCTGCTGAATGCGCGCACAGCCGTCCGTGCGGCCTCATGATCACTCGAACCGGACGTCCAGCGGTTCAGAACCCCAAGCATCATCTTGGTGATAACGCCGAAGAGATAGGTATGGCTCATGGCCCGCAGCATGATCAGGTCTTCGTCCTGATCGAGATAGCCTTCCTCCTGGGCACGCTGCAGGATCTTCAGGACAAGATCATGGACCGATAGCTCATACTGCAGAAGGCGAGGATGCGCTTCGAACACGGCGCGAGGCATTTCCTCGATAAGCCGGAACTCCTGGGGGTAGAGGCGAGCCCAATCGATATACGCAAAGGCGATCCTCTCCAGCTGATCGACCGGCGATGAGCATCCAGACATCTGTTGGGTGATCGTGTGCAGCAACCGTTGCAAGGCCACATCCGCCATGACCACAAGAAGATGGTTCCGGTCGAAAATAACCGTCTTCAGCATCTCCTTCTTGACCCCGAGCGCCTTGGCAATGACTTTCAAGCGCGGCAGCTCGCCCGTCTCGGAGACGATGCGGCTGGCTTCGGCAATGGCAGCCGACAGCAGATGTTGTCCGGGCTGAAGGGTGACACTCATGACGTTCAACTGGTGATTGAGATTTATGGCTATTGGTTTCGCATAAAGCATTGTCGGCAACATCGAAAGCAATGAAAATATTATCCATCACTTTGGATCAAGCAGCCAGGCCAGTTGTTGCTAAATCCAGGGACTGGTCCTGTCACCCTGGCCTGCCCGCCCCGAGGCTGGACCCCTGCTCCTCCTTTGCGGCTTTTCCCGCGCCGCCTGTCTCGTCCCGAGCGAGCCCACGCAGGGGCGCAATAGTCGGCTCACGGGTCCAGTCTCTTCCCTTCTGGCGGGACCGCTGACGCACTTATCCACAATTTCCGGGGATCATACCGGGGATAACACTTGGGAAGACGTGGCGGGAGCCCGGTTGTCCAGCCCCTTGCCGGAACGACCTTGGGAGTGCAGGCGCGGGGCCGGAGCAGGCCGGCGCGAGACCCCAAGGATCGAGCAAAGGCCTGTGGTCAACCGAGCGGGCAGTTGGGTGATGCGGTCAAACCTTCCCACCAGGCGGCTCGCTTCCCTTCGCTCTTTTGATGGCGCGTCCCGTTCGCCGCCATGCCAAGCCCGCCGTCGACAGGGGCGGCAGGCTGGAAAGCTCTGGCCGAAGAAGATGCGGAGATCCCCGCGCGATGCGCGGCGATCGCGGGGCTAGGGGGTTCGGACAAGCCGAACGCCCCTGGCTTTCCTGGGACACGCGCGAAGGGCGCGTGTCCGTCTATGGGAACCGCCGGTTCCCCAGTACGGCGACGGACGCCCACACGGCCGCTCGTCGGTGCAGCGTCGAGGAAGTGCTTTGTGAACGCATGGTCATCTGCCTTTTCCGTGCGTTGGCAGGCGCGATCTTACCATGGTCGACAAGCACGCTGGCATCACAAGCCCTTTCCAGGGTGGATAGGCTCCAAAGCACATCGGCTGGATCGCTAAAGCGCGGAGGAGCGGGGATCGACGTAGAAGATATGATCGTCGATGAGCCGCACACGCACCATGTCCGGTGCCCAATTGGGCGTAACGGCCGTGGTGTGATAATGATCCGCACCCTTCAGTTCCGGGATCGGCCCCTCGATGAGAGCACGGGCGGCGAACCGCACCGCCTTTTCCCAGGCTGCCAGGTCGTCGATCTGCGGGTAATCGTAGCGCGAGGTCAGGAAGCTGAACTGCGTGGGGACCATGGTCTCGCAGGCCGTGTCGCCCCAGCGACGGGGCAGCGCCGCACGCTGGACGATCACCGAGGCGACAGCCCGCTGGCCGAAGTCGTCCTGATCGCGGGCCTCGTGGTAGATGGCGACGGCAATGCAGGACAGATCACTCGCATTGCGCAACGATGCCGGCGGCAGGGGAACGGGGGCGCCGTTCAGGATCTGCAGGGCCGTGGCGGGACGCGGATGCGGGCGCGCCGTCTTGACCATGGCCGGGCGCGGCAGGGGAGCGGCGGCGCTCTCGAGTGCCAGCTGTGACGGCATGGGTGCCGCATCCTTGAAGCGGTTTTTCGAAAGGGTCGGCTGTGGATCCCGGATGGCGCCGAGAGCGGGAGGGGGCGTCAGTGAGGATCGTTGCACCTGGACGCGCGGCACCGGCTGCCGGAACTGGCTCTCGTCCACGGGAGCGAAGACCAGGCTGCTTGAGTTCCAGGCAGCGACAAGAGCAATGGCCGTGACGAGGACCTCTCGGATCATCGGGACACTCCTTCGATCCTGTCAGAAACGGCGCCGAGGGTAAGAGCGTTCCAAGGTTGGTCGCGATGGGCAGATCAATGCCGATCCTACCTTGGCAGACCTTGCGCCAGGATCAGACGTTCTATGCACCTGCAACTTGCGCCCCCTGACGGCGCAAGTTGCGCAATCGAGCCAAGTACAACACCATTTTTCTGCTTCGGTTTGGCAAACGCCACAACTCAGCTTGGGTGAATTCTGGCGGCCCTTTTGAGATGTCTGGACATCTGCCCGGTCAGGCTCCCCTACCCGCTCCCTTTCGTCAGCAAGGTAATGGTATTCATCGGTATAGCCGCTAATACGCAGCTCTTTGCGGCTTACTATAACGACCTTCCCGAGGAATGCGGCAAGGTCTGTAGCGAGCCGAATAAAGAAGGCAGCGCGAGAAAAATAGGGTAGTTGGGAGCGCTGCAGACAGTCCGAGGCGCTAAGAAGCGCTGCATCCCTCGCAAGGCGTGATTATGGAAAATCTGCCATACAAGCGAATTCAAACGAACGTTTTCTTGTGCCTTTGTTTTGTGTATGAACGCTCTACTAGCAGTGCATCCCGGAGCCCATCCATGCCCCTGATGGGCTATGCCTGCGTCGCGATCGGGGAGCGGACCCCCCTGCCCCAATTAGAGGCCTAGAGTCAGCAGGCTGCGCCGAGTTCCACGAGGAGCAAGTCTCGGGCGGAAACCGTGCGCGGCCGGTACTGGTGCGACTGCTTGAACAGATCGGCAATGGCAATACGCTGGTAGTGGTGCGCACCGACCTCCTTGCGCGGTGGCTGTCGCGTCTGCACGAAATAATCAAGCAACTGCGACGCGCAGGGGCTTTCTTCCGATTGCTACAGGACCCGATCGATACCTCATCTCCGTAGGGGCAAGTTCATCCTGTAGGTTCTAGGTGCCGCTGCCGCGTTCGAGCGCGTCCCGATCTGGGAATGGACCAAGGCTGGTCTCTCCAGCGTGTACCAAAGGTCGCGTTGGCGGAAACTCGTGCCTGCGCGCCTGTGACCCAGCTGCGTTGCGCAAGATGCGGCTGGCACTATAGGACGGCTACATGGACCGATTGAATGAGACGGCACAGGACTGGGTGTCGCAGGTGCGCCGTCTATGGCTCGATATGGCTTAGGAAGACGTGCTGCGCATCGTCAACGATCCTCTCCGCGAAGCGCGGCGCTCGACCGTAAAGCTGTCACTTGCGCGCAATGAACGTCTATGTTTCGCAACGGCTTTCTGCTCGCCGAGGTGCTGGCCCGCGCCGGGCACCGCGAAACGGACAACCGCCCGCCGCCATCGTCGCGGCCATTGACGGCGCAAACCCCGAGATCACGCTTTAGGCCATCTGTACACGGTTGGAGGCGATGCAGGTGCGCGCACCCCGCGGTCGGACAAGCTCGCAATCGCCTTCCGTGAAGTTGCTGCTGTAGTGGGCCGAGAGACTGGGGTTGCTCGATTGAGGTCTGGCCAGGCGAAGAGAAGCTCGACCTGCAGCCTCTACTATCCCTACCCTAATGGCACGTTAGACACATAATCTGAAAAAACCTTGCACGAATCTGAACAGTCAGGCAATAGTCTCGAAAGATAACGCGCGGTCACATAAAAATCGCGCCCACGGATCGATCAGGTTATGACCGAGACAGACAAAGACCTAGACGTCGCAATCGGCCACTACGCCGAGCTTCTCGCGTCGAATCTGCACGCACAGCGCGCAGCACACTTTCCGCCTGACGCGAAGAAGGTGATGCGCAGCCTGACAAGCGGTGAGGCGGCCGAGCTCCTCGGTGTTGATCATACATACCTTCGCAAACTTCATCGCGAAGGCAAGATCACGGATGTCGAGACGACAGCCGGTAGCCACCGACGCTATACCCTTGACGATGTTTGGGAAATCAGACAGAGCCTTGAGGCCAATGCCAAGAAGCCGGGCACCTATGTTCCTGGTCGTCGCAACGGCGACGAGTTGCAGGTCATTTCCGTGGTGAACTTCAAAGGGGGCAGCGGCAAGACTACGACATCGGCCCACCTTGCACAGAGACTTGCATTTAAGGGCTACCGGGTGCTGGCTATCGACTTGGATCCGCAGGCGTCGCTGTCCGCGCTGCATGGGATTCAGCCTGAACTGGACCTTATGGAAGGTGGCACGCTCTACGATGCGGTCCGCTATGACGATCCTGTCTTGGTGTCCGAGGTCATCAGGAGGACCTACATCCGTGGGCTAGACCTTATCCCGGGCAACCTTGAACTCATGGAGTTCGAGCATGAGACACCGGCAGCGATCCAGAGTGGCGGAGCGCGCGCCTTCTTCGCGAGAGTACGTGACGCCCTCGACAGTGTCGAAAGCAACTACGATGTCGTCGTGATCGACTGCCCTCCGCAACTAGGCTTCCTGACCATGTCAGCCCTCTCCGCGTCGTCGGGGGTCCTGGTTACGGTGCACCCGCAGATGCTAGACCTCATGTCCATGTCGCAGTTCCTGCGCATGACGGCGGACCTGCTTGGTGTAATCCGGGACGCGGGTGCCAACCTGCGATTTGATTGGCTGCGTTTCCTGCCGACCCGCTATAAGGTGGGCGATGCCCCGCAAACCGAGGTCATCGCGTTCATCCGCAGTCTCTTCGGGCGTTCGGTGCTGACCAACCACATGGTCGAGTCGACGGCCATCTCGGATGCCGGACTAACCAAGCAGACCTTGTATGAGGCAGACAAGAAGGACTTCACGCGCCAGACCTTCGATCGTGCCATTGACTCCATGAATGCCGTCAACGACGAAATCGCTGCGATCATCCAAAGCACATGGGGACGCAATGGCAAGAAAGCCTAAACTGGGACTGCCCTTGCAGACCTTGCGCAACGCCCCCGATGCGCTTGAGGGACGCAGGCTACGGGGTGGCGTGTTCGAGATAGAGCCTGACCAAGTCGAAACTTCGGGCAGGCTGGATGATCGTCTTCAAATCGAGATCGCTGGACTGAAGGCATCAATCTCCAGAAGTGGTCAACGGGTTCCAATTTTAGTGCGACCCCTCGAAGGGGATCGCTACAGTCTCATCTACGGTCGACGTCGGCTTGAGGCTTGCCGAAATCTTGGGATCAAGGTCCGTGCAATCGTCACCGAAATGGACGGGGATCAGGCGCTCAGAGATCAGCTTCTCGAGAACCAAGAACGGCAAGACCTGAGCTTCATCGAACGCGCCTTGGTCGCTGCCGCATTGCTGAATGGCGATCACCTGGGAGAGACGGAACGCACCAACAAGGGTGTCGCGGAGGTTCTAGGACTCACCGAAGCCGGTGTCTCGCAGCTATTAAGCGTTGTCCGCGCAGTTGGTGAGGATCTCGTCCTAGCGATCGGAGCTGCTCCTGGTATCGGCCGGCCTCGGTGGGAAGAACTCAAGAAGGCATTGGGCGATGGGTCTGTGGATCGAGAGCGCCTTGTGGCATTGGCGACAAAGGCCAAGTCCTCTCATGGTGGCGGGCCTGACGAGAAGTCTGATGCCGCATTTTTGGAGGTCCTGAGAACTGCGGCTCGGGCAGAGCGGCCCGTCCGACCACCGAATTCCCGGCGCGAGCCCAATGTAGTCATTCCTGGTGTGGGTGCTGCAACAGTAACAACGGGGCTTCGCGGCCGACAGCTCAAGCTCGAGTTGAAGGCTGAGAACGATGATTTTGTCAGCTGGCTGAAGGGCCACGCCCCCCAGCTCATCGCCGAGCTTCACGAGCGCTGGAAGCGCGAGGAAGACTGAAGAAGAGCAACAACTAAAGAGGAGGCACGTGATAGGCAGAAAAGAAAAAGGCCCCGAGAAGCAAGCTTCACGAGACCTTTCTTAGGTTTCGAACAGGACCAGCCCGCTACAAAACTCAGTTTTCGCACCTCTGAATGTAGCGATCTGACCCCATTCCGCAAGCGCAAAGCGATTCGCGGGCCAAAGAAATTTTGCCTTCGTGAACTAAAATCATGGAGTACACACCAATCTCGCCGTTTATGCGGCCGATCTCGCGCGCCCATCTGCGCGTGGTCGAGCAACCAGAGGCATCTGTTCCGGTCAGACCCGTCAACAAGTGGGAGCTCTTGCGCGATCTGTCAAAGGCGCAAGTGACCTTTGGAATCACAGAACGTGATCTGACCGTCCTTCAAGGTCTTCTCAGCTTCTTCCCGGACGATACGCTTGGCGGGAATGTCGAAATGGTAGTTTTTCCCTCCAACAAGGCGATCTGCGAGCGCCTGAACGGAATGCCGTCCTCAACAATGCGTCGCCACCTTGGCCGGCTAGTCGAAGCTGGACTGCTCCAGCGGCGCGACAGCCCCAACGGGAAGCGCTACGTCCGCAAGCACGGCGAAGAGTGTGTCGCCTTTGGCTTCGATCTCTCCCCGCTCTACTGCCTGGCAGAAGAAGTTGCGCGCGCCGCAGAGGCCGTGCGTGAGGCTGAGGACCGCGTCAGGCGCATGAGAGAGGTGGTAAGCCTCATGCGCCGCGATCTCGCCGCCCTGGCGGAGTTCGGTGAAGAGATTCAGCCGGGGCTTGAACTCTGGAATCAGCTTCGCGATACTGCCGTTCTTACAACTCGCGCACTCCGCCGCAAGCTTTCGCTTGAGGACCTCTCGGTCCATCGTGCTGACCTCGAAGCTCTTCTTGACCATGCGCGGAACTTCATCGATGGCCCTGATACAGAAGAAATGAACACCAATGCTGCTCGATTTGAGCGCCACCATCTGAATTCAAATAAAGAATCTATTGACCTTGAACCTGCCTTAGAAGAAGGCGGGGCGTCTGGTGTTGCACCTGATGCAGATACGACTAATTTTAGTGCTGATGTGGCTGAACGGGATACCAGGCAGGTTCCAAAGCTCCCGCTCCATTTGGTGATTGCGGCATGCCCGTCGCTCAAGACCTTCTACCAAGGCGATATCCGGCACTGGCACCAGCTTTTCCAAGCTGCCTGCCATGTGCGGCCTGCTATGGGAATCAGTACTTCCGCTTGGGACGAGGCGCTGCGGTTCATGGGGCCCGAGCAGGCGTCGATTGTCGTCGCCGCCATACTTGAACGCTTTGCTGATATCCGATCTCCTGGCGGCTATCTCCGTGCGCTGACATCTAAGGCGGCAGCCGGCGGGTTCTCTTGTGGGCCGATGATTATGGCGCTGATGTCTCGGCGAAGTGCGGCATAACAGCTGTTAAGTTCAAGATCACTCGAGTTGGAAGCGCTTAACAGCTGTAAAGTCATGCGTCGGCAGGTCACCGGACCAAGAGAGGGAAAGAACTGACGGTTAAGGGATGACGGTATGTGAGATCAGGAGAGTAAATCTTGGCGCCGTTGTGGAGAAGATCTGATGACAAAAGTAATTCAGAATGCGTCCCCGTCCCTTTCACAGGACACTCCTTTCGACAAACTCGTGCTGACTCAGTCCAATATCTGCCCATCAGAGCGGACATTTCGGTCGAGGAACTGGCCAAAGACATCGCACGTCGCGGGCTCCTGCAGAGCCTGGATGCCCGACTCGTGCTCGATGACAATGGGGTCGAGACCGGCCACAAAAAAACTCTCGGCTGAAGACCGGCGGTTTAAGGTACTGTCGCTACCCGTAAAGCAGAAGCGGCTAGCAAAGACCACGCCGATCCTCAGCATCATGCGAGATGCCGCATCCGGAAACCTGTCGTAGGACGACTTGCTGGCCGAGAACATGCAGCGCGTTGTCCTACACTCGCTCGACCACTCCCGCGTTTTGCAATCCCGCATCAGAAAAGTCAGGGCGAGGAAGCAATCGCGTCAGCTTCCTTCCTAGCGCCGCAGATCGTCAAGCCGCGCCTCGAATTCGCCGCTGCGGTCCCTGCCCTGCTCGAGGTCTATCACGAAGATAGCATGACACTAGAACACCTGCTGGCCTTCTCAGTAAATTCGGATCATGCCCGCCGGGCACAGATTTGAGATGCGGTGAGGAACTCCTAGAGCAAGGAGCCCTACACCGGCCAGCGGACGCTGACTCAAGCCTCGGTCCGGCTGTCCAACGGCCGCGCGGTTTTCGTTAGCGTCAATGCCTATGAGGCTGTACGTGGTGTCGTGTTGCACAATCTCCTGGCGAAGACAGTGGCTGGCTTAAGGACCCTGCCCTGCTTGACCGGCTAGTGGCAGAAAAACGGTAGGCCAAGCCGAAGCGACGGTTGCCAAAGGCTGGAGGGGGACTGAGGTGGCAACCTACTTGTTTCACGCTACAGCCATGATCTGTGGCCTCTAGCCACTAATCCAGTGCCGATGGACGATCAGGAAGGCGCTGCCCGTGCGGTGATGCTCGCCAAGTTACGTGCTTTGGAAAAGGGATGTTCCAGTTTGGACGAATACCCCAAGGAGGTCGATGCCCAGTTCGGTCTACTCTGATGTTGATGGAGACACCCGAGCAACGGGCCTTGATCTTCGACTTGGCCGAGGTCGTGTCCGTGTGTTGTCGTGATATCGGATGAGAATAGACCCTTGCGATCGTACGCGCCTGTGTCCAGCCCGCGAATGAACTGCACGAGGAGGCCACAGAGCAGCATCTCGATAGCACGGAAGCCATGGGGCAGGGGACAGGTGTTGGGGGTTGCGACTGGCAGCCTACGGCGATCTCTGTGGGCGGCACTGTCTTCACCTCAAGTGGTTAGCCGATTGGTGCTGACCTGTCCGAGATGAGATAAGGCCGTGCTGAAGCCGCTGCCGAGCGGCTAGTTGTTTGATCCCATGGTTTGATGGTGCGATCCTTTCTTGGGAATGGAAGGATGCCCTATGGGACAAGTTCGTCAAGGAAGCGCCACGACCACGCACGCCATCCGAGCTGCAATACAACGATCGCACGCTTCGCTCGCGACGCTGAGCCGAGAGCTGGGCATCAATCCGAAGACGGTGGCGAAGTGGCGCAAGCGGGCGACGGTCGAAGACCTGAAGACCGGGCCAAAGGAGCCGTGCTCCACAACAATGAGCGCGGAGGAAGAAGCGATGGTCGTGGCGTTCAGGCGCCACACGCTGCTGCCGCTGGACGACTGCCTCTACGCACTACAACCCTCGATACCACACCTGACGCGCTCGGCCTTGCATCGCTGCCTGCAGCGGCATGGAATATCGCGCCTGCCTGACGTGGATGGCGACAAGCCGAAACGGCAGCGCTTCAAACGCTATCCGATAGGCTTTTTTCATATCGACATCGCGGAGGTGCAGACCGCCGAAGGCAAGCTGTATCTCTTTGTGGCGATTGACAGAACCAGCAAGTTCGCCTTCGTCCGCCTTGTCCATAAGGCTGGCAAGATGGCTGCAGCCCAGTTCCTGCGCGACCTGATTGCCGCAGTTCCCTACCGGCTCCATAAGGTGCTGACCGACAATGGCATACAGTTCGCAAACCGGAGCTGCGACACGACCGCCTTCGAACACATCTTTGGCCGCGTGTGCCGCGAGCATGGGATCGAGCACAGGCTGACGAAGGTAAGGCATCCCTGGACCAACGGCCAAGTCGAGCGGATGAACCGCACGATCAAGGAGGCAACCGTCAAACGCTTCCATTACGACAATCACGATCAGCTGCGAACGCACCTCGACGACTTCATTGCAGCCTATAACTTCGCCCGCCGGCTCAAGACGCTCAATGGCCTCACGCCCTACGAATACATCTGCAAGGTCTGGACTTCAGAGCCAGACAGATTCATCGTCAATCCGATCCACCAGATGCCGGGACTGAACAGCTAGTCACGGAACTAACTGCCCAGCGGATGTAGCTGCGAGCTTTTTGAACTTCGCCTAGCTGATACTGATCCGCTCACGCAATGCCTTCGCTAAATCGCAGGACGTGTGGAATACGGCCAGTATCGTCACCGTCTCTGCACTCACCTCGTAGACGATCAGATAGGGCAGACCGGAAACGCTGAGTTCGCGTGTTTCGGGATGGCGACCAGGGCGCCCGAGGGCAGGGAACTGAGACAGTTTCCGCGCTGCCTCCACGATCCCGCGATAAACCCCCTCTGCAGCAGTAGGATTATCCAGGGCGATGTAGTCCACGATCCCCTCAAGGTCGCGTGCCGCTGGTGCAGCAATGACCAGGTTCTTCAACGCGACCAGCCGTGTTTCGCCGCAATCCCATCGAAGACCTCATCGGCAGGCATGACCCTGCCTTCGCGCGCCGCCGTGATCCCGGCTGCGATGCGCTCCATCTGCCAGGCATTGGCTTCCAAATACTGCTCAATCGCTTGATTGACGATGTAGTTGCGGGAACGATCCATCGCGCTTGCCAAGGCGTCGATCTCTGAAACCTTGGCCGTGCGGATGGTAATCGGCTCGGATACAGAGCGCTGTGGCATTATGTGCTCCTTTGTAGTCACCTGTAATCATAATCGATGCTGCAGCTAATGCAAGCATCTAGCGCATCGGATTGGTTGCATTCACTATATCAGGTCAGTCTTAGCCTCGCTCATGCCACGTCCTGGCCTCATGCCTGAGGAGGTATCAAAAGATATGACAATGAAGTAAGCGCGACATGAGCGTGCTCTGCAGCAGTGAACGCTTTCCTCCCTCTCTACACCTGCCACGCGGCGCTGCCGTCAGGCGTCTCTCTGCCCTTCGCGACTTCAGGTCGTTTTGCCCGGCGCGCGGCATTTCTCACCGAAAATCCCGCCCCTTTACCTTGATCGTATCGAGATGCAGATCGCGCACATACATGTCGCGAGGCCGTGGTCCATCGTTCGTCGGGCGGTGCGGACCCGGAGCAGGGCTACCGGGATGGAACCCATCGCCGCGACCGTGGGGCAGGGGAAAGGCGGTGTCGCCCCTGCCGACGCTTGCCAACTCATGCGACAGGTCGATCAGCCGACGGACAACGAAATGCACCACCTCCCCCTCGCGCTGGATGCGTCCCTGCACGCCGATCATGCCCGCGCCAAGCACAATGCGGCGACATGCTTCAAAGGTCTTCGGCCAGACCACCAGGTTGGCGACGCCGGTCTCGTCTTCGATGGTGATGAACATCACCCCCTTGGCCGATCCCGGCCGCTGCCGCACCAGGACCAGGCCCGCGGTCGCACACCAGCGGCGATCCCGGCTGGCCATGACCTCGGCGCAAGGAATAACGCGCCGTGCCTTCAGCGTCTCGCGCAGGAACGAGACGGGATGTCGGCGCAAACTGAGGCCGGTATGACTGTAGTCCTCCACCACCTCCCGTCCGAGCGTCATCGGTCGGAGCGCAACAGCGGGTTCTCCGCCTTCGGTTCTGGTCTCGTCGATTCGCTGTTCCTCCGCCGTGGCATCCGCTCCAGCGTCCTCCTCCTGCCGCTGTGATGCCTTCCGGGCGGTCGCAAAAAGCGGCAGATCCTCGGGCTCGATCCCCCTGATAGCCCAAAGTGCCTCCCTGCGGGCGAGCCCGAGCGAGGGCCGGAACCCGTCCGCCTCGGCGATGCGGCTCAGGCTGGCAATCGGCACCTGGACCCGGCGCCAGAGATCGTCGACCGAGGCAAAAGGCTGATCGGCTCGTGCGGCGACAATGGCGGCGGCATGGGCGTTGGCCAGCCCCTTGACCATCCGGAGCCCGAGGCGGACGGCAAAGCGGCTACCCTCGTCCTCGGGCTTTCCCGTGGGCTCCAACGTGCAGTCCCAGCGGGAGGCGTTGACGCAGACCGGCCGGATCTCGACGCCGTGTGCCTCGGCGTCGCGGACGATCTGCGCCGGTGCGTAGAAGCCCATGGGTTGGCTGTTCAGGAGCGCCGCGCAAAAGGCATCCGGGTGATGACATTTGAGCCAAGCGGAGGCATAGGCCACAAGCGCAAAGCTGGCGGCATGGCTTTCGGGAAAGCCGTAGGAGCCGAAGCCCTCCAGTTGGCGGAAAGTGCGCTCGGCGAAGTCGGTTGCGTAACCGCGCTTGACCATGCCGGTAACGAGCTTCTCCTTGAAGGCACTGACCCCGCCGGTGAACTTGAAGGTGGCCATGTTTTTCCTGAGCATGTCGGCCTCGCCCGGGGTAAAGCCGGCGCATTCGATGGCGACCCGCATGGCCTGCTCCTGAAAGAGCGGCACGCCCAGGGTCTTGCCCAGTACCTTCTCGAGTTCGGGAGTGGGATACTCCACCGGCTCCAGTCCTTCCCGCCTGCGCAGATAGGGATGGACCATGTCGCCCTGGATGGGTCCGGGGCGCACGATCGCCACCTGCACCACCAGGTCGTAGTAGGTGCGCGGCTTTATCCTGGGCAGCATGGCCATCTGCGCGCGTGACTCGATCTGGAAGGTGCCCAAGGTATCGGCCTTCCTGATCATCGCATAGGTGCGCGGATCCTCGGGCGGGATGGTGGCGAGGTCATGGCAGATGCCCTTGTGCTCCTCGATCAACGCCAGTCCCTTTGCCATGCAGGTCAGCATGCCCAAGGCCAAGACGTCCACCTTCATGAAGCGGAGTGCATCAATGTCGTCCTTGTCCCATTCGATGATCTGCCGGTCCTCCATGGCCGCAGGCTCGATCGGCACCAGGTCGTCCAGGCGGTCCTGGGTCAGGACGAACCCGCCCGGATGCTGCGACAGGTGCCGGGGAAAGCCCATGAGCTGCCGGGCCAGTTCCAGCGTCAGCCGCAGCCGCCGGTCAGACGGGTCGAGGTTCAGCTCGCGGATCTGCGCTTCACTCACCCCTTCTTCGGACCAGGCCCAGATCTGGCCCGAAAGGGTCTGAATCAGGTCCTCGGGCAGGCCCATGGCCTTGCCGACATCCCGAAGCGCGCCCTTGGCGCGGTAGCGGATCACCGTGGCGCAGAGCGCGGCCCGGTCGCGGTCGTAAGTCTGGTAAACCCACTGGATCACCTCCTCGCGGCGCTCGTGCTCGAAGTCGACATCGATGTCGGGCGGCTCGTGGCGTTCCTCGGACACGAAGCGCTCGAAGAGGAGATCATTGCGGCCCGGATCGATGGCGGTGATGCCCAGCACATAGCAGACGGCGGAGTTCGCGGCCGAGCCACGGCCCTGGCAGAGAATGCCGCGGGAGCGGGCGAAGCGGACGATGCTGTGGACGGTCAGGAAATAGGGGGCGTAGGAGAGCTTGGTGATCAGGCGCAGCTCATGGGCCAGGGACGCCTTCACCTCCTCGGGCACGCCTTCGGGGTAGCGCTCCGCCGCGCCCTCCCAGGTCAGCCGCTCCAGCGTCTCCTGCGGGGTGAGGGTCGGATCGTCCCGCTCCTCGGGATACTGGTAACGCAGCTCATTGAGCGAGAAGCGGCAGCGGGCCACGATCTCCCCCGTCCGCGCCAGAGCCTCCGGGTAGCGGGAGAACAGACGGTGCATCTCGGCGGGCGGCTTCAGATACCGGTCGGCATGGCGCTCGCGGCGAAAGCCCAGGGCTTCGACAGTCACATTGTGCCGGATGGCGGTGACCACATCCTGCAGAATGCGCCGGGACGGCTCGTGATAAAGCACGTCATTGGTGATGACAGTCGGCACCCGCAGCTGCGCAGCCAGGGTCGACAGCTCATGCAGCCGCAGCTGGTCGTTGGGGCGGCGGCGCAGGGTGAGAGCCAGATAGGCGCGATCACCGAAGACATCGCGCAGCCGGCGCAGGCGCAGGGCGCAGGTGTCATCGGCCAAGTCCGGCACCAGCACCACGATCAGGCCCTCGGCGTGCTCGGCGACATCCGCCCAGTCGAGATGACACTTGCCCTTGCCGGCGCGGGATTTGCCGAGGGTCAGCAAGCGGCAGAGACGGCCATAGGCGGCGCGATCCATCGGATAGACCAGCACCGCCATGCCGCAGGCGAGGTCCAAGCGGCAGCCCACCACCAGCCGCACGCCCGTGGCCTTCGCAGCCTCCCAGGCTCGGACGACGCCCGCAAGCGTGTTGCGGTCGGTCACGGCCAGGGCCTCGATGCCCATCATCGCCGCTGTGGCAAACAGCTCCTCGGCCGAGGAAGCCCCGCGCAGGAAGGAGAAGGGCGAGGTGACCTGCAACTCGGCATAGCGGGGACCGCTCATCCGAACACCCCGTGCAGGAACCAGCGATGGCTGCCGGTCTCGGCATGCTCGCCGTCCCCGGCGCGGAATACCCAGTAGCGTTCGCCCGCCTCGTCCTCGATGCGGAAGTAGTCCCGCACTGCGATCATCTCAGCATCGCGCTTCCACCACTCGCCAAAGACCCGCTCGGGTCCATCGGCGCGGGCCACCTTGTGGCGGATGTTCCGCCAGATGATCCAGGCAGGGGGATGATCGGGCAGAAGCGCCAGTGTCTCGATCGGCTCGGGCCGGGGCAGCAGGCGGGTGGGCCGCGGCCAGTGATCGGGCCAGCCGGCGCCGACCGGCTCGGAAAGAGCCGCGATGCGGGTGACGGAGCGTTCCGGCACGTCGCTCGGCACCGGCGCCATGCGATAGACACCCCGCGCGCCGACGCGGTTGGCCAGCACATCGACGAGGCCGGAGAGATCGGGGGCAGGGACCTCCAAAAGCGAGCTGGCCATCTGCCGCGCGTCCAGCGGCTCCACCATCACCGCAGTCAGCGACAGGATCTCGATGCCGAAACCGGGCGAGATGGTCTCGATCTTCTCGCAGAGAAGCCGGGTCAGCCGCTGGGGGTCGCGCTGCGGGCGGGCGAGACCCACGCGGACGGTTTGGACATGGGCATCGACCCGCCAGCAGAGGAGATCGAGCCTGCGGGCCCCGATGCCGCGCTCCTCCAGGGCCGCGCAGAGCTGGACCACCAGCTTGCCGATATAGCGGGCGATGGTCTCGGCGGCAGCAATGGGTTCGGCAAAGGAGCGCCGCACCTCGACAAGCTCCGACGGGCGCAGCGGCTCGATCGGCTCGGAGGCATGGCCAAGCGCTTGATCCAGCCTGCGGCAGAGGTCAGAGCCGAAGCGCCGGGTTAGGGGCGCGCGGGGTTGATGCAAGAGATCACCGATGCAGACAAATCCCAGGGTGCGGAGGCTGGCGAGCGTGGCAGGCGGCAACCGCAGGGCTGCAAGGGGCAGGGGTGACAGCAGCGCCTCGGCGGTGCCCACCTCTGCCAAATGCATTGGGTCAGCCACATACCGGGCCAGCGCATGGGCGGCACCCCAGGTGTCGGCAATGGCGGCTCGTGCTGTGACGCCCGACATGACCAGCCGACCGATCAGGGTCTCCAGGAGGGCGTCCTCGCCGCCATGCAGGTGCTCGGCGCCGGTGGAGTCGATCACCAGTCCATCTGGCGGATCGACCGCCACGACGGGCGAGACCCGCTGCAGCACCCAGAGCGCCAGCCGTTCCAGGGAGGCGGCATCAGCATCCGGATCATGGGGCAGCACCCGCAGCCCTGGGACCATCGCCTGCGCCTTGCTCACCGGCATGCCAGCGGAGATGCCCAAGTCCTGCGCCCGCGCACAAGCTGCCGTCACCAGCCGCCGGTTGCCGATCCGGCCCGCCAGGACGAGCGGCGCCTCGGGCGAGGGTGCCGCGTCAGGCGCCTGCCGCTTGAGCCGGTCGATCGGCCAGAGCGGCAGGTAGACCGGGCTCTGTTGCACAAATCGGCTGATGGCCGGGGTTCCCCTTTCCCCGGACAGACTTATCCCACGGGCTCTGTGACAGGGATGCCGAGCGCGGTGTAGCCGTTCAGAACGGCGATACGGACCTGAAGCTCCGCGACCTGTCGGTCGAAGTCCCGCGCCATGAGGCGCTGCCCCAGCAGTTTCACACAGTGCATCTTCGTTTCGACGCGGCTTCGGCGGTGGTATCCGCTCCATCGTCGCCAGAGAGCACGACCGAGGTATTTCGATGCCCGCAGCGCTTCGTTTCGTGCGATCGCGCCGGCGGTGACGGTCTTCCACGGCTTGGCATTCTTGCGAGGCGGAATGACAGCGCGGGCGCCGCGGTCAGCGATTGCATCGTGGCATTTGCGGGTGTCGTAGGCACCGTCGGCAGTGACGCTGCTGATCTGCTCGTACGCTGGGATCTGGTTGAGCAGGTCGGGTAAGACCGGTGCATCGCCGATATGGCTCCCTGTGACCTCGACTGCGCGAACCTCCAGTGTTTCCTCGTCGATCCCGAGATGGATCTTGCGCCAGACGCGCCGTTTGGGTCCACCATGCTTGCGGGCGTGCCACTCGCCTTCGCCCTCGACTTTGATACCCGTGCTGTCGATCAGCAGGTGCAGCGGCCCCTTGGAGCCGCGATACGGGATGTTCACGGCCAGGGTCTTCTGGCGGCGGGACAGGGTGCTGAAGTCGGGCACCGCCCAGTCGAGGCCGACCAGCCGCAGTAGGCTTTCGACGAAGCCTGTCGTCTGCCGGAGCGCCATGCCGAACAGCACCTTCATCGAAAGGCATGTCTGGATGGCGGCATCGCTGTAGGTCTGCTGGCGGCCACGCCTACCTGTCGGCGCGGCATCCCAGCTCATCTCGGGATCGAACCAGATCGTCAGCGAGCCGCGGCGCTTGAGCGCTTCATTGTAGGCTGGCCAGTTCCTGGTCCTGTAGGTCGGGGGTGTAGGTCTGCTCATGTATCCCAGCTACCACGCTGGATTCATGAGATGAATCCCACACGGGATTTGTGCAACAGAGCCCCACCGCGCTACTCGATCGCCTCACCCACCGCTGTCACATCCTGGAGACCGGAAACGACAGCTTCCGCTTCAAGGCAAGCTCAGCCGCAGCCGCCAGGAAAACGAAGGAGGCCAGCCATGCCTTGACCCAAGCCTGACCCACGAAACATAACTCGAAGGTGGGTCAGTTCTCGATGGAAAACCCGGGTCAGTTCCGGGTGAAAATCAACAAACACCCGCTGCCCGGCGGGAAGCACCCTGTTGAACAAGGAAGTCAATGCCATGCCGATCAGTCTTGCCGCCGCTGCACAGACCTACCGCGAAGCCGCGCGCGATGCGGTGCGCCGCCATTCGACCTTCCACCTGGTACAGGCGGCGCTGCTGGTCGTCGCGGGGATCGTCGCCATCGTCTTCCCGGCCTTTTCTTCGGCTGCTGCCGTCGTGGTGTTCGGCTGGCTGCTGATCGCCAGCGGCATCATTCAGGCCATCGGCCTGATCAGCGCACGCCATGCGCCGAACTTCTGGCTGCAGATCATCTCGGCCATACTTGGTGTGTTGCTGGGCATTCTGCTCTTGCGCAACATCGCGCAGGGGATGCTGCTGCTGTCGCTTCTGCTGATCATCTTCTTCATGATCGAGGGGATGTCGAAGGTTGTCTTCGCATTGACGATCCGTCCCTTGCCCAACTGGCTTTGGGTTTTTGCCAGCGGGGTGCTCTCGGTCGTGCTGTCGCTTGTGCTTTTTGCCGCGATGCCGGTCACTGCGCTGTGGCTGATCGGGCTGATGCTGGGGCTCGACCTCATCGCCATTGGCGCGGCCCTTGGTGCGATGGCGTGGAGGCTTCGCGGGCAAGCGGTGCCCGCCGCCTGATCCCCTAGGGCGCCCGGCTTCGGGCGCCATTTTCTTGCAATGAATTGACTGAAAGGCGCCGAAATGGCCAGCAACCCGAAATCGCAGACGCGAAAAACCCTTCCCATCGACCTCGCCTTGCAGGGGGGCGGTTCGCATGGGGCGTTTACATGGGGCGTTCTGGACCGCATCCTCGAGGAAGACTGGTTCGAGATCGATGGCATTTCCGGCACCTCGGCCGGCGCCATGAACGCGGCAATCCTGGCGGCCGGCATGGCCACCGGCGGGCGGCAGACCGCGCGTGAGATGCTGACCGCCTTCTGGCGCCGGACGGCCGATGCCGCGCGCTTCAGCCCGTTCAAGCGCGGGCCGCTGGAGGTCCTGACGGGCAAATGGACGCTGGACAACTCGCCCGCCTTCATCGCCATGGATCTGATGGCGCGGCTGATCTCGCCCTATTCGCTGGGTGGGGCGGCAGGGAACCCGCTGCGCGACATCCTGACAGACCTGATCGATTTCGACGCGCTGGCGACCGGGCCGGTCAAGCTGTTCATCACGGCAACCAATGTGCACACCGGGCAAGGCAGGGTGTTCCGCAAGCATGAGGTGACGGCCGATGTGCTGCTCGCCTCGGCCTGCCTGCCATCGATGTTCCAGGCCATCGAGATCGACGGCGTGCCCTATTGGGACGGCGGCTATGCGGGCAACCCGACGATGACGCCGCTCGTGCGTGAATGTGAAAGCCTCGATACCGTTCTGGTGCAGATCAACCCGGTCGAGCGGCGCGAGACGCCGCGCACCGCGCGCGAGATCGCAAGCCGCCTGAACGAGATCTCTTTCAACGCCCAGCTACTGAAAGAGTTGCGGATGATGGCGCTGCTGCGCCGTGTCATCGACCCCGGCAATGGCGAGGCGCGGTACTGGAAAGAGATGCGCCTGCATCGCATCACCTCGGACATCATGGTGGACCTTGGACATTCCTCGAAGCTGAATGCCGAATGGGACTTCCTGAAGATGCTCTTCGACGAAGGGCGCCGCGCCGCCGAGGATTTCGGCCGCACCCATATTCAGGACATCGGGGTGCGTTCGACCTTCGATATCGACGCGCTGGCGGACGAGCTCTGACATGCTGGGTCTGCTGGGTATTCTGTTGGGCCTTGCCCTGATCATGGTGCTTGCGTTCCGCAGTTGGACAATCCTGCTGCTGGCGCCTTTGGCTGCTGCGGTGGCGGCGCTTTTTTCCGGTCAGCCGATGCTGGCGCACTGGACGCAGACCTTCATGCCTGCGGCGGCGGGGTTTGTGGCGCAGTTCTTTCCGCTTTTCCTGCTGGGCGCATTGTTCGGCAAGCTGATGGACGACAGCGGATCGGTTTCAGCGATCGCCGATTACATGACGCGCCGGCTCGGCCCCTCGCGGGCGATCCTTGCCGTGGTGGCTGCGGGCGCGATGGTCACCTATGGCGGTGTCAGCCTGTTTGTGGCGTTCTTCGTTCTGGCGCCAATGGGGCAGGCGCTGTTCAAGGCGGGAAGCGTGCCGCGCAGGCTGCTTCCGGCGGCACTCGCGCTTGGAACCTCGACCTTCACCATGTCGGCCATGCCGGGAACGCCTGCGATCCAGAACGCGATTCCGATGCCGTTCTTTGGTACCACCCCCTTTGCCGCACCTGGGCTTGGCATCATAGCCAGCATCATCATGGCGGCCATCGGCCTGGGCTGGCTTTCCTTCCGCGAACGTCAGGCCAAGGCGCGGGGCGAGGGTTATGGCGCGGCCGAAAAAGGCTCCGCCGTCTCGCGCGAGCTGGCCAGCACCGCACGCGAGTTTGACCCTGCCGAGATCAGCCGCGCCGGATCCTGGGGCGGGCGGCCACCGATCGGCCTGGCCATTCTGCCGCTGGTTCTGGTTGTCGTGGTCAACCTGATCCTGACGCAGTTCGTGCTGCCCAGCATGGATTTCGATTTCCTCTCGCAGCCCGCATGGGGCGAAACCACCCTGTCGGCTGTCGGCGGGGTCTGGTCGGTGGCGCTTGCGCTTCTGGTCGCCTGCATCGTGCTGGTTGCCATGAACCGGCGCCGCTTTCGCAATCTGCGCGAAAGCATCGACTCGGGCGCGACGGCCGCAGTACTTCCGATCATGAGCGTGGCAAGCCTTGTGGGGTTCGGCGCGGTCGTGGCGGCCCTGCCTGCGTTCGAGATGGTGCGGGACTGGGTTCTGGGCATCGGAGGCGGGCCGCTCGTGTCACTGGCGGTAGCGACGAACATCCTTGCCGCGTTGACCGGATCGGCTTCGGGCGGGATGACCATTGCGCTGCAGGCCCTTGGCCCCACCTTCATGCAGATCGCGTCAGACACAGGGCTGGACCCTGCGCTGATGCACCGGGTGGCCGTGATCGCCTCGGGTACGCTGGACAGCTTGCCGCATAATGGCGCGGTGGTCACGATGCTTGCGGTCTGTGGCTGCACGCATCGCGAAAGCTATCTGGACATCGTCATGGCCGCCATTGTCAGCGCGCTTGTTGCCCTTGTGGCCGTGATCGTGCTTGGCACAGCCTTCGGTTCCTTCTAACCCGATAGGGACAGAGCTTCGGGATCGTCATGACACAGCCCACGCCGACCGCCGCACCACCCGCCCTTTTGAACATCACGCTGGGCGTCATGCTGGCGCTGATGCTGGGGTGGTTCTTCCACATCGCCTCGGGCGTTCTGGTGGGCTCTGTTGCACAAATCGCGTGAGGGATTCATCTCGTGAATCCAGCGTGGTAGCTTGACTGCATGAGCAGACCGA
>NZ_JBHRXY010000035.1:0-28994 GCF_042648745.1 Paracoccus angustae | reverse complement strand
ATGACCCAAAAACCATAATCAAAGGTGGGTCAGTTCTCGATGGAAAACCTGGGTCACTTCTGGGTGGAAATTAACAGCCAGGGCAGGTTGCGACATGATGCCGCCCTTGGAAGACGCTGACGGTAGAGGCTGCCTGCCTTTCGATCATCACAGCTTCACTCCCCGCAGCCGGGACGCATTCGCAATCACGCTGACCGACGACAGCGCCATGGCGGCTGCCGCGATGATCGGTGACAACAAGATGCCGAAAAACGGATACAGCACGCCGGCCGCAACGGGCACACCGAGCGCGTTGTAGATGAAAGCGAAGAACAGGTTCTGACGGATATTACGCATCACCGCCTGCGACAGCCGCCGCGCCCGCACGATGCCGATGAGATCGCCCTTGAGCAGCGTGACGCCCGCGCTCTCCATTGCCACGTCGGTGCCGGTGCCCATCGCAATGCCGACATCGGCCGCTGCGAGCGCGGGGGCATCGTTGACGCCGTCTCCCGCCATTGCCACGACTTCCCCTGCCGCCTTGTGCCGCTGCACGACCTCGCTTTTCTGATCCGGCAGGACCTCCGCCTCGACCTCGTCGATGCCGAGTTGGCGCGCGACGGCCTTGGCCGTTGTCCAGTTGTCGCCGGTGAGCATGACCACGCGGATGCCCTGCGCCTTCAGCGCTGCAAGCGCCTCCGGCGTCGATGCCTTGACGGGGTCCGCAATGGCAAAGATGGCGGCCACCTGCCCATCGACGCCCATGAAGATCGCCGTCGCTCCGTTCTCGCGCAGCCTGTCGGCCTGCTCTGCCAAGGGCGTGACATCGACCCCCTGTTCGGCCAGGAACTTCGCGTTGCCAAGCGCGATGCGGCGTCCTTCCACAGTGCCGAGCGCGCCTTTTCCAGTGGGGGAGTCGAAGTCCGCGACCGGCGCGAGCGCGATCTCTCGTTCCTCTGCGGCACGGACGATGGCGAGAGCCAGCGGATGCTCGCTCGCCCGCTCGACGCTCGCGGCAAGGCGCAGCACTTCGGCCTCGGTGTGACCAGTGGCCGGAACGATGGCGGTGACGGCGGGCCCGCCCTCGGTCAGCGTTCCTGTCTTGTCGACGATGATGGTGTTGATCCTTTCCATCTGTTCCAGCGCCTCCGCGTTTCGGATGAGGACGCCAGCCTGGGCGCCACGGCCGACGCCGACCATGATCGACATGGGCGTCGCGAGCCCGAGCGCACAGGGACAGGCGATGATCAGGACGGACACGGCGGCCACGAGACCGAAGGAGAACCGCGGCTCCGGGCCCCAGATCGACCAGGCGATGAAGGCGAGGAGGGCGACGACGATCACCGCCGGCACGAACCAGCCTGACACTTGGTCGGCAAGCCGCTGGATCGGGGCGCGCGAGCGCTGTGCTTCTGCGACAAGCTGGACGATCTGCGACAGCATGGTGTCGCGGCCGACCTTGCGTGCCTCGATCACCAAGGCGCCGGACTGGTTCATGGTCCCGCCGATTGCCTTGGAGCCGACCTCCTTCGTCACCGGCATGGACTCGCCCGTCACCATCGACTCATCGACTGCACTGCGGCCCTCGATCACTTCCCCATCGACCGGTACCTTCTCGCCGGGTCTGACCCGAAGGCGGTCGCCGACATGGACCGCATCGAGCTGGACCTCTTCCTCGGTCCCATCCTCGTGGATGCGCCGGGCGGTCTTTGGGGCCAAGTCGAGCAGCGCGCGGATGGCACCGCTGGTACTTTCTCGGGCACGCAGTTCCAGCACTTGCCCCAGCAGCACGAGCACTGTGATGACCGCCGCCGCCTCGAAATAGACCGCGACCGAGCCGTCATGCTGGCGGAAGGCATCAGGAAAGATGCCGGGCGCGAGTGTGGCAATGACGCTGTAGATCCACGCCGCACCCGTGCCCATGGCAATCAGGGTGAACATGTTCAGGTTTCGCGTGACAAGCGACTGCCAGCCTCGCTGGAAGAAAGGCCACCCGGCCCACAGGACGACCGGCGTGGCGAAGACCAGCTGGATCCAATTCGAGCTTCGCTGGCTGACGAGGTGGTCAAGCCCGAGGAAATGGCCGCCCATCTCCAGGATGAAGACAGGGATCGTCAGCACGAGCCCGATCCAGAAGCGACGGCGCATGTCGATCAGTTCGAGATTGGGCTCCGCCTCAAGGCTGACCAGCACAGGCTCCAGCGCCATGCCGCAGATCGGGCACGACCCCGGTCCGACCTGCCGGATCTCGGGATGCATGGGACAGGTGTAGATCGTCCCCTCGGGCACGGGCTCGGCCTTTGCCGCCGCAGCGGCCGGATCGAGATAACGGTCCGGCTCTGCCAGGAATTTCGCGCGGCATCCAGCCGAACAGAAGTAATACGGCCGGCCGGCGTGCTCCGCCTTGTGCTGCGTCGCATGGGGATCGACCATCATGCCGCAGACCGGATCCTTGACCCGATGCGCGCTGTCTGTCGGAGCCCCCGCCAAGGCGTGGGAAGGCCCCGACTCGTGATGGCCGGAGTGAACATCCCCGTGATGGTGATGCTGATGGTCGCCGCCGTGAGAGCTGCTCCCCGTGTGGAGGGAAGCTGGGTGTTGGTCTTTGCTCTTGCTGGCCATCATGTACCTCGTCTGGAAACTACCCGAGAATCGCCCGCGATCGTCCTGCACCTTCCTGTCGCTGGAAGGTCAAGGGGAAACTGTGAAGCCGAAGCCGTTGCATCAGTCGCCATGATGAACACTCCGCGTTTCCGGTCTTGCCGGACCGACTTGTCGGAGCCTGCATGGCATCCTTGCGGTCATTGAGGCCGCCGCAGCTTCAAGCCCCGGCGGCCGGGGTGCTTACTGCTGACCCGTGTTCTTCTCGACCCAGGCAGTCATTTCCTCGATTTCCGGCCCCTGGGCGTCGATGATCTTCTGAGCCATCGCTTTCGACTCCTCATCGTCGCCATACTTCAGCTCGACTTCGGCCATGGCGATGGCGCCAGCATGATGCGCGATCATGCCGCAGTGGAAGGCAAGGTCGGGGTCCTTGATGGTGTGGGTGGCCATCATCGGACCGTTCATCTCCATCATGGCCTGCATGGAGGCCTGCTGGGCCTCATCCATTCCTTCCATGCCGCCCATCATGCCGGACATGTCCATGCCCTGCATCATCCCCGGCATCCCGGACTGCTGGATCGCGTCCTGGCAGCCCTGCGGCAGGATCGAAAGGTCCGTCATGGAGGCTTTCTGTCCCGCCATGTGGCCCGCCTGCCCCTCGGTCCCGCTCTCCTGAGCGAGAGCCGCGGGCGCGGCGAGAAGGGCAGCGACGATGGCGGCTGACTTGAACTTACGCATAAGGGTTCTCCTTTGATGTAACTGGTGTCTGTAACGATCAGGCGGCCATGTTCCGGCAGCTTTCGGCACACCGGCGGCAGGCATCGACGCATTCCTGCATGTCGCCGACCTGCTCGCAGCTGCGGGCGCACTCCTCGCAGACTTCAGCGCAGACTGCGCAGGTACGCTTGTGAAGATCGCTGCCCATCAGCATGAAGTTTGCCGAGGTCTGGCAGATCTCGGCGCAGGCGATCATGAGCCGGAAATGTTTCGGCTCGACATGTTGGCCGCCTGCCTCAAGACAGTGGTTCATGGCCATGCTGAGGCAAACGCTATGGCAGCGCTGGCATTCGTCGATGCAGCTCTGCATTTCAGTGGACATCTGGTGCATGTGGCTTCTCCGTTGCGAAAGCGCCGGAAACAGGAAGCGGCGAGCGCGGCGCCAGTCTCACCGCCATCAAGGACGTAAGGTGAAAACCTCGCGTTCATGGCCGCAATCCGCCCGTCTGAGGCGTGAGAGTGGCGCCCACCTCTTCAATCAGGCTTGCGCTTCACTCCCGATGGAATGCGATCAGATCCGATGAGGGAGCCGTGGAGGACGACGCAGCCCTTCAGGGGCGTGCCCTGCCAATGAGGAGACAACCAACAGGGATTTCGACCGTACGCCCCAAGGCTCGTTCAGATGAGTATCCACGTTCGGCATCAGCGCCAGCAGACATGCCTCTCCACAGCAGGGAGCAGTTCCCTCCTTGGCAGTGCCATGCTTGTGGCCGACCGCCGGAGAATGCTCATGGTTCCCACCCGGCTCAGCAGCAGTATGACCTGTGACGAGTGATGTTTCGGCGTGAGCAACGGAATGATCGTAGGCGTGGAGAAGTGCGCCTTTGGCCGCTGCACCATGCGCCACGAACATCGCGACCGCCAGAGTTGCAATTACACTCGCAAGCTTCTGCCAGACCGACGCAACTCTCGTCCTGGTGTCGGGTCGTCCCATGGCACTGAAACGCAGATGGAGAGGAGTCGTTCCCGTTGGGTGTCATGAAGATTGGCCATGCGCGGGTTTCCACCATTGAGCAGAACCTGGCTTGGCATTTGCGATTAACTGCACAGGCCGACATTCAGCAAAGCCAAGAGATCGACGCGAAGAGCCCACAGCGGTCATTCAGACACAGTGCAGCGCAACAGAGATCTCGCAGAAGCAGCAAGATGCTCCGCTCAACGCTCAAAGATTGACGATCTATTTCGATTATTCTAGAATTATGGTTTAAGGAGTTGATCCATGGACATCGACCTTGCCGCCTCCCGCCTTGCCGCGCTTGGCAATCCCACGCGGCTGCGGCTTTATCGGCTGCTTGTCCGGGCAGGTGATCCGGGGCTGTCGGTGGGACAGATCCAGGAAAGGCTGGGTATCCCAGGCTCGACGCTGTCTCACCATTGCCGCGCATTGGTTCAGGTCGAACTGATCCAGCAGGAACGGGTTGGCACATCCTTGATCTGCCGGACGAACTATCCCGTCATGCGCGGGCTGATCGACGATCTGGCGGCGGAATGCTGCGCCGATGCCTGCGGCCCGAGGACCTGATCATGCCTTTTCCTGCGCCATATTTCGATATTTCTAGCAAAAAGGGAGATGAGTGATGACAAGGACGGTTGCCATTCTTGGGGCGGGTCCGGTCGGCTTGGCAGCGGCGGCGCATGTCTTGGAACGCGGCATGCAGCCGCTGATCCTGGACCAGGGTGACGCCGTAGGCCATTCCGTTCGGGCCTGGGGCCATGTGCCGATGTTCTCGAACTGGCGGTTCAACATCGACGCGGCGGCGGCACTGCGGCTGGAGCAGGCCGGCTGGCAGGCGCCCGACCCGGAGGCCTATCCCACGGGTTCGGATCTTGTAGACTGCTATCTTGAGCCGCTTGGCCGGACGCTCGCCCCCTGGCTGCGCCTGGATCGCCGTGTCGTGGCAGTGTCGCGGGAGGGGATCGACAAGGTCAAGGATGCGGGCCGCGCAACGGCGCCGTTCATGATCGAGACCGAAGGTGCCGCGGGCGAGGAGCGGCATCGTGCCGATGCCGTGATCGACGCAACCGGGACCTGGATCCAGCCGAACCCGGGCGGGGCGGGCCGCCCGGTGCCGGGCGAGGTGGGTCATTCCCGGATAAGCTACGGCATGCCTGATGTCAGCGGCCGGGAGCGGGAGCGCTATGCGGGCAAGCGGGTCGCGGTGTTGGGCGGCGGCCATTCCGCCATCGGGACGCTGATCGCGCTCTCGGGCCAGCCCGGCACCACGCCGCTCTGGCTTTGTCGGGCTTCCACAACTGCTCGGGCACTGGGAGGCGGCGCCGCGGATCAGCTCGTGGCGCGAGGGGCGCTTGGCACCGACATGGCGAGGCTGGTGGACAGCGGCAGCATTCGGCTTGAAAACGGGTTCCACCTCGCCGCCGTCGAAGGGTCCACGCCGCTGACGGCCGTGTCTGCCGATGGCAGGCGCATCAAGGTGGATGAGTTGGTCATTGCGACCGGCTTTCGGCCGGACCTGTCGTTCCTGCGCGAACTGCGGGTGGCGCTCGACCCGGCGTTGGAATGCCCGCCCGCCCTGGCCCCTCTGATCGACCCGAACCTCCACTCCTGCGGCACCGTCCGTCCGCACGGCGCGGCAGAGCTGGCCCATCCGGAGCCAGACTTCTACATTGCCGGCATGAAGTCCTATGGCCGGGCGCCGACCTTCCTTCTGGCCACAGGGCATGAGCAGGTCCGCTCGATCGTCGCTGCGATTGCAGGGGATCATGAGGCTGCGGCCCGGATGGAGCTTGTCTTGCCAGAGACCGGCGTCTGCAGCGGCCCCGGTCTACGGGCTGCAAAGGCAGTGACCCCCGCTTGCTGCGGCGGCCCTGCCCTGACGCGTGCCGATGCCTGCTGTGCTGCGGACGAAGTGGCCAAGGATAGCGGGGCGTCGGGCTGCGGCTGCGGCACCTCGGCCGAACCCGCGAAAGCCGCCGCATGCTGCTGAGATTGCCGCAGGCACGGCGGGGAGCGGTCGTGGCATGCCTCGGCACGGCGCAGACAGTTGGCTGGGCCGCAAGCTATTACATTCCTGCCGTTCTCGCGGCACCGATGGCGGCCAGTTTCGGGTTGTCGCCGGTCTGGGTCTTCGGGGCCTTCTCCATGGCGATGGTCGTCTCGGCCGTGATCGGTCCCTGGGCGGGCGCGCGGATCGACCAGATCGGCGGGCGGGGCGTGCTGATGCTGTCGAACCTCGTCTTCGCCTGCGGGCTGACACTGCTTGCCGTGGCGCCGTCGCCAGCGGTTCTGTTCCTGGGTTGGGCGGTGGTCGGGCTCGGGATGGGAATGGGGCTCTACGAAGCTGCCTTTGCCACACTCGCAGGCATCTATGGCCGCGCGGCGCGCGGCCCCATCACCGGCATCACCCTGATTGCCGGGTTTGCCAGCACCGTGGGCTGGCCCCTGTCGGGGCTGATGCTGGCCACCTGGGGCTGGCGCGAGGCCTGCCTCGGCTGGGCGCTGATCCACCTATGTCTCGCATTGCCGCTGAACGCCCTTTTGCCCAACGGGGTAGAACGGATCACTGCATCGGCGACGGCAGAACCCGACGGCCCGCCGCCGCCCCGCCTTGCGTTGTGGCTGCTGGCCTTTGTCTTTGCCGCCACGTGGTTCAACTCCACTGCCATGGCAGCCCATCTGCCGGGCCTGTTGCAGGCGGCCGGTGCCAGCACGGCCGTCGCAATTGCAGCGGGCGCCCTGATCGGCCCCGCGCAGGTCGCGGCGCGGGTTCTGGAATTCGGGCTTCTGCGGCGGCTCCATCCGCTGGCCTCAGCCCGGTTGGCAGCCTCGGCCCATCCGGTTGCCGCCGTCTGCCTGACGGCCTTTGGCGGACCTGCGGCCTATGCCTTTGCCGTTCTGCACGGGGCGGGCAATGGCATCCTGACCATTGCCAAGGGAACGCTTCCCCTGGCGCTGTTCGGGGCTGCGGGCTATGGCGCGCGCCTCGGCTGGCTGAACGCGCCCGCGCGCGTGCTGCAGGCGGCGGCCCCGCTGATCTTTGGCGCGGCACTGGCAAGTTGGGGCGCGTCCGCGATCTGGTTGACGGCGGGGGTCGGGCTTCTTGCGACGGGTGCGCTGTTCCTGCTCAGACAGAGCTGAGGCGCCGCGCGGCCAGCCAACTCGCCAGTGCCATGACGCCCGCAGTGGCAAGGCACAGCGGCAGGCCGCCGACCTGGTAGCTGAGTCCTGACAGCAGCGTGCCGATCAGCCGGCCCGCCGCGTTGGCCATGTAGTAAAAGCCCACGTCCCGCGTGATCCGTTCCGCGGCCCCGAAGGCGAGGATCAGGTAGGAATGGACCGAAGAGTTGATGGCAAAGACGAAGCCAAACACCAGAAGTCCGGTGACCAAGGTCGCGGTCAGCCAGCCTGACGGCCCGTCCGCGGCCCAGGCCGCCCCGGCCAGCAGGAAGGGGATCGGCACCAGCACGCCGGACCAGAAGATCGCCTTGCGGGTGGTCTCGGCCTCGGGCTGGCCCTTGCCGCCCAGAAGGCGGGGCGCAAAGGCCTGCACGGCGCCATAGGCGATGATCCAGAGTGCCAGGAAGCTGCCGATCAGGAAGAACGCCTCGCGACGCCCCTCGGCGGTGCCGTCCGACAGCACGGACTGGAAATAAACCGGCACGCCCACCACGAACCAGACATCGCGGGCGCCGAACAGGAACATGCGCGCCAGCGACAGGCGATTGACGCGGACATCCTTTGACCGCCAGCCGCTCCCTGCCTCATCGGACTTCATGCGGCCGGGAAGGCCTGCGGGCAGGAACAGCACGACCGCGATCAGGATCAGGGCCAGCACCCCGGCCATGCCCCAGACCGCCGCTTCGAACCCCGTCAGTGCCAGCAGCGCCGCGCCGAGAAAGAAGCCAAGGCCCTTCACCGCGTTCTTCGATCCGGTCAGCGCTGCCACCCAGCGGAACAGCCCGCCGTCCTCCTGTGGGGCCAGCAGCTTGACGGCTGACTTCGAGGACATCTTGGCCAGATCCTTGGCCACGCCCGACACACCCTGAACGGCCATCACAAAGGCAACTGATGCCGCGACACCCCACGACGGGTCAAGCTGCGCCAGAGCGATCAGGGCACCGATCTGCAGCGCCAATCCGCCATACAGGGTCGCTGCCAGCCCGAACCGCGCAGCAAGCCAGCCTGCAGCCAGGTTGGTGATTATGCCCGCGACCTCGTAGAGCAGAAACAGCCAGGCAAGCTGGACGGGCGTGAAGCCCAGCGTGTTGAAGTGCAACAGCACCAGCATCCGCAGCGCGCCGTCCGACAACATGAAGGCCCAATAGGCGGCCGTGACGGCAGCATAGGCGCGCAAGGGATTGGGCGGCGGACCGGCATGGGCGGCAGCGTTGCTCACAACGACCCCGCCACCATCCGCGCGATGTCGGCCAATCGGCAGGCATAGCCCCATTCGTTGTCATACCAGGCGTAGATCTTCACCTGCGTGCCGTTGATCACCATGGTGGAGGGCCCGTCGACGATCGACGAGCGCGGGTCATTGATGAAGTCGCAGGACACCAGAGGGCGGGTCTCATAGCCGAGGATCCCCTTCAGCGGACCCTCTGCGGCGGCGGCGAACAGGGCGTTCACCTCCTCTGCCGTCGTCGCGCGCTCCACCTCGAACACGCAATCGGTGAGCGAGGCGTTCAGAAGCGGCACCCGCACGGCATGACCGTTCAGGCGGCCCTTCAGTTCGGGATAGATCAGCGTGATCGCCGTGGCGCTGCCGGTCGTCGTCGGGATCAGGTTCATCAGCGCCGACCGCGCGCGGCGCATGTCCTTGGCGGGGCGGTCCACGATGGTCTGGGTGTTGGTGACATCGTGGATCGTCGTGATCGAGCCGTGGCGGATGCCAAGCGCCTCGTGGATCACCTTCACCACAGGGGCGAGGCAGTTCGTGGTGCAGGAAGCCGCCGTGATCAGGGTCTGTGAGCCATCGTAGAGATGATGGTTCACCCCATAGACAAGGTTCAGCGCCCCGCCATCCTTCACCGGTGCGCTGACCACGACCTTCTTCACGCCGGCGGCATAATAAGGCGCCACCCTGGCTGCGGTCTTGAACACCCCCGTGCAGTCGATCACCAGATCCACGCCCAACTCGGCCATCGGCAAGGCCTCGATGGTCTTCTCATGCGTCAGGCGGATGGTCTGACCGTCCAGCACAAGCGTGTGGTCCCCGTGGCCTACGGGCGTGCGCCAGCGGCCATGGACCGAGTCGAATTCCATAAGCAGCGCGTGCTGTTCGGCATCGCCCACAGGATCGTTCAGAAGCACGATCTCGCCCCCCCCTCCGGTGTCGATGAGGTCGCGCAGGACAAGCTTGCCGATCCGGCCAAGGCCGTTCAGGGCGATGCGGGGCATCGGGATCAGCCTTTCAGGGGGACGTCGGTGCCGATGGCATCGACGCGGGCTTGCAGGGACATCCGGCTCAGGCTGGCAAAGGGCAGTTCGACGAAGGCCTCGATCCGGCGGCGCAGCGCGGCATAGGTCTGCGCGAAGGCCAGCGCCTTCTCCGCATCCGTTCCGGTGGCTTTCACCGGGTCGGGCAACCCCCAGTGCCCGGTGATCGGCTGGCCCGGCCAGGGCGGACACTCTTCCGCCGCCGCCGTGTCACAGACGGTGAAGACGAAGTCCATCACCGGCGCGTCCGGCTGCTGGAATTCCGAGATGTGCTTGGACCGCAGGCTGGATGTGTCGTGACCGTTGCGTGCCAGGATATCCAGCGCGAAGGGGTTGAGTTCGGTGTTGGGGCGTGTGCCGGCGGAAAAAGCCTGGAACTTGCCTTGGCCCAGATCGCGCAGCAGCGCCTCGGCAAAGATCGAGCGGGCGGAGTTTCCCGAGCAGATGAAGAACACGTCGAAATCGGTATCGCGCATGGCGGCATCCTTCCGAGAGATCAGGAGAGGGGCAAGAAGATCAGGCCGGGCGCGGCCCACGTCGAGAGCGAGGTAGCCGATCAGTCCCTCGGCCGTATCAAGATCGACGGAATAGAACAGCGACCGCCCCTGCCGCTCGACCTGCACCAGGCCAGAGGTGGTCAGGTCCGAGAGGTGATGCGACAGCGTGTTCTGCTTCAGCCCAAGCGCCTCGGCGATCTCGGTCGGGCGAACACCCTGCGGCGCAAAGCGCATGAGCAGGCGAAACACGGCCAGTCTGTCGGGATGACCAAGGGTGGCAAAGGCAAGGGCGGCGTGGTTCATTTCCATATTTCCTGAATGCCGGAACCAATCGGGAAAGTCCAGTGAAGCTTTGATGACAGCTTGGCTGTTCTGCCTTTCCCTGCGGGTCCAGGTCACCGTAAAGGCCTTGTGTCGCCAGAGAGATGCATGCACGCCAACAGGCTGACGATTGATGGCTGGCGGGTAGGCATATGACACCAGGGGCCCGGATCATCCTTGCTGGGGCGGCCGTTGGCCTTGTTGGTGGCCTGATCGGGCTCGGGGGAGCCGAGTTTCGGCTACCACTTCTCATCGGCCTTTTTGGTTTTGCCGCTCTGGAAGCCGTGATCTTGAACAAGGCCACCAGTCTGATTTTGGTGGCCACCGCCTTGCCGTTCCGGGCGGGCACAGTCCCCTTGGACCAGATTCTTGCGGAATGGCCGATCATTCTCAATCTGCTGGCCGGAAGCCTTGCCGGTGCCTGGCTAGGAGCCGGCCTGGCGGTGCGGATGAGGTCTCGCACCCTCTACCGAGTTCTGGCCGGGCTTCTGGTGCTGATCGCGGCGGTGCTGGCCCTGAGCCACGGCACGACTCTTTCGCCAGAAGCGCTCGTCACCGGCTGGGCCCAGATCATGGCCGGTCTGCTGGCTGGCTTCGGCATCGGGATCGTCGCCTCGCTGATGGGGGTGGCGGGGGCGAGTTGCTAATCCCGACACTGGTCCTTCTCTTCGGCATCGACTTGAAGCTCGCAGGCAGCCTGTCCTTGGCAATCAGCCTTCCGACGATGCTGGTGGGCTTCGCACGCTACAGTCTGGACGACAGCTTCTCGGTGCTGTCTCGCAACCGGCGCTTCGTCATCCTTATGGCTTTCGGTTCCGTGCTGGGCGTCGCCACGGGCGGGCAGCTGCTTGGGGTCGTGCCGGAAGGGATCCTGTTGCCGGTGTTGGTCGCGATCTTGCTCGTGTCATCCATCAAGGTCTGGCGACACGGCTAAGATCACGTCGCGGCTTTCAGGCTCACCCGTGCTTCCAGCTTTGCCGCCGTTTCCTTCCGCTCGCTGTAGCGGTCGGTCAGGAAGTCTGAGAGGTCGCGCGTCAGCAGCGTGAACTTCACCAGTTCTTCCATCACGTCGACAATGCGGTCGTAGTAGCTCGACGGGCGCATCCGGCCGGCCTCATCAAACTCGTCATAAGCCTTGGCGACTGAGGACTGGTTCGGGATCGTGACCATCCGCATCCAGCGGCCAAGGACGCGCATCTGGTTCACGGCGTTGAAGCTTTGCGAGCCGCCTGAGACCTGCATCAGCGCCAGGGTGCGGCCTTGTGTTGGCCGGATCGCCCCCATGGAGAGCGGGATCCAGTCGATCTGGGACTTCATCACCCCGGTCATGGCGCCGTGCCGCTCGGGGCTGGTCCAGACCTGGCCTTCGGACCAGAGGCACAGCTCGCGCAGCTCCTGCACCTTCGGGTGCGAGGCCTCGGCGTCGTCGGGCAGCGGCAGGCCATTGGCATGGAAGACATGCGTCTCGCAGCCGAAGTGACGCAGCAGGCGTTCTGCTTCCAATGTGGCGAAGCGGCTGTAGGAGCGCTCGCGCAGCGAGCCGTAGAGCAGCAGGATGCGCGGCGGGTGGCTCGCGCGCGACACCAAGGGCAGGTTCGGCTGGCGGAGTGCGTCAGGCGACAGGTTCGGCAGGTCGGGGATCATACGCGGGCCTCATTGTGCAGGGTGGTTTCGGAAAACCAGCGGCTGCCAAGCCGCAGGGCGACATTGACCAAGAGGATCAGCACCGGCACCTCGACCAGCGGGCCTATCACGGCGGCAAAAGCAACTGGCGAGGCTAGTCCGTAAGCCGCAATGGCCACGGCAATCGCCAGTTCGAAGTTGTTGCCAGCAGCGGTGAAGGCGATGGCCGTGGTGCGGGGATAGTCCTTGGCGATCAGCCGGCCCATGGCAAAGCTCAGCAGGAACTGAATGGCGAAATAGAGCACCAGCGGAATGGCGATCCGCACCACATCGAGCGGCAGGCGCAGCACGTCCCCGCCCTTGAGGCTGAACATCGCGACAATGGTGAAGAGCAACGCCACCAGCGTGATCGGGCTGATCTTCGGCAGGAACACGTTCTGATACCAGTCCGCCCCCTTCCGGGCGATCAGGGTGCGCCGGGTCAGGAAGCCCGCAACAAAGGGCAGGCCCAGATAGATCAGCACGGCCTCGGTGACTGTCCAGAAGCCCACGTCGATGACACTGCCGTCAAGCCCGAAGAGAGGCGGCAGCACGGTCAGGAACAGCCAGGCATAGGTGGAGAAAAACAGGATCTGGAAGATCGAGTTGAAGGCTACCAGACCGGCAACATACTGGTTGTCGCCGCGTGCGAGCTGGTTCCAGACCAGCACCATGGCGATGCAGCGCGCCAAGCCGATCAGGATCAGGCCGGTCATGTATTCGGGTTGATCGCGCAGAAAGATCACGGCCAGGGCGAACATCAGCGCCGGCCCGATGATCCAGTTCTGCACCAGTGACAGCACCAGAACCCGCTTGTCGGCAAAGACCTGGTGCAACTCCTCGTAGCGCACTTTCGCCAGCGGCGGATACATCATCAGGATCAGGCCGATGGCGATCGGGATGTTGGTCGAACCGACTGACATGGCATTCAAGACACCCGGCAGGCCGGTGAAGATCGTCCCAAGCGCGATGCCAAGCGCCATGGCCGCAAAGATCCAGAGCGTCAGGTATCGGTCGAGAAAGGAAAGCCGGCTGGCCGGGCGATTGGCGGTCATGGCAATGTCCCTTAGTCAGCCAGAGCGGATGCGGCTGCCGTTTCAGTGAGGGTGGGGTCGCAGGCACAAGTCAGCGTTGCGAGAGCGGGTGCGCAGATTTCGGGGTGGCCTTGGCAGCAATCCTTCAAGAGGAAGCCGACAAGTCCGGCCAATGCGGAATAGACGGCGCTGTAGATGATGTAGCGCCCATTCCGCTGGGACTGGATCAGCCCGGCATGTTCGAGATGGGTCAGATGAAAGGACAGGCGTGAGGTTGTCGCGTCGTCAACAGCTTTTCCGATCGCCCCGGCAGCCATGCCTTCAGGCCCCGCCTGCACCAGCAGGCGCACAATGCGCAGACGTGTTTCCTGCGACAGGGCCGCAAAGGCAGCGATAGCCTGAGGCTCATCCATTTCGAATCAACTCCTCAATTATTGATGAGAAGTTGATCTATCGCCCTTCGAAGGTCAAGGACCTTTAGAACAGGTCGTCAATACGACACGGCACGAACGGTAGTTTACGGCACACGGCCCCCTACCCTCCTGATAGCGTCCGAAAGGGGATGGCTGAGCGGACGCCAATGGTATTTGGGACATGCTGTGGTGACCAGACCAGCAGCAGTGAAGCCGATGATAGCGTCCGTCTGGAAAAGCGCGAAGGGAGTAAAAGGAGAATTTGGTGTGAAGAGCAGGGGCCCCTGAACAACGCGTCCGCTTGCGCCTCTAGAACACAGGCAAGCAGTAGCCAGAAGCACCTACTTCTTGCCTCGTATTCAATAATGGTCATATTGAAGACGTGATCAGAAAGGACCTTCCATGGCTCAAACCACAACCATGACCGTGCGGCTCGGCCCGGTACTGAGTGACTTCGTTGCGACCAATGTCGGCAAGGATGGATCCTATGAGAATGTCAGTGAATATGTCCGAGACCTGATCCGCCGCGACAAGGAGCGGGTCGAGACGGAAGCTTTTGTGCGCTTGCAAACCGAGCTCACCCGGGCGTTCGCCGCGCCTGAGAACAGCTATGGACCCCTGACGGCAGCTGAGGTGATCGCGCGCAACAAGGGCTGATCATGGCCGCTGTTCGCATTCAAGAGGCCGCATCACTGCGGTTGGACGACATCTATCGCTATACCCGTGAACGCTGGGGCGAACCGCCAGCCGATGATTATCTCGTTGGGCTTTTCGAAGCGTTCGAGCGGATCGAGGCTCATGGGGTTGCCTCACGCCCGATCCCGGCCGAGTTCGGCGTGAACGGCTTCTTCTTCCGCTACGAGCACCACTTCGTCTACTGGTGCCGATTGTCCAATGGCGACATCGGCATTGTGACAGTCCTGCATGAGCGCATGCACCAGATCGGCCGGTTCGCTGAGGATTTCAGACGCGAGTGACCTAGAGAAGGTTAGCGGGCAACTCAAAGCCGTGACAACTCCTGGTGGCTTAGCGCGACTTAACGAGTTGATCCCGCCGTACCCGGACAGATCATACTGAGCCGCGTGCAAGAGGCTGGCTTGGTATCGGAACATGAAAATCATTCAAGATACTGATAAAACTTCATAATCTTCATTATCACTATAGGTAGTGGCTACCGGGGGACGCGCTATCCTGAAATGCGACTTTCTGTGCTCAACAATGAGTGGCACATTCCAATCTGGAACGCATCACACGATAGTTTCGAGGAGCATGTGATGCGCCCTTTTGCCAAGCCTGCTGCCAGGTCTTTCAAGCGTTAGCGTCCGGAACGCTCCAGCCGGGCAAGGTCGCGCAGGCGGGACTGTGATATTTCTCCCTCCGCAACAGTCCTACCGACCACGAGGCTCGGTGTGCCGACAAAGGAAAAAAGTCGCGCAAGCGCGCGCGCGCGGTCCAGCGAGGCCGTGACGGCATCTGCCTGCATGTCCTGCTCCATCCAGGACCAGGACAGGCCTACATCTTCCGCGATGCGACGCAAGAACTGCGGCGTCACCTGCCCTGGAGTTCGCAGCAGCCTGCTGTGTAGCTTGTCAGTATCGCCCTGCATCTCTGCTGCCAGCGAGGCTCGGGCGGCCACTAGGGAGGCTTCCCCGAAGATCGGCCAATGCTGACGCGTCACGACGATTTCCGAAGCAGCGGCAAGCTCCGTCAGATGGGCTGAGAGCACGCGGCAATAAGGGCAGTAGTAGTCGAAGAAGTATGCCACGGGGGTAGTACTCCTGCCGACATCCATAGCTTTGAACAAGTACCTTTCAGGCGCAGCTTTGACCTGCTGCATCAGTCCCGCTGGCAGAGGCTCGACAGGCATAAGTCCTGACATGAAGTCGAAGCTTCCGCTCCCTGGCGAACTTGTTCTGGCGGAGGATGAGAGGGTGCGAAAGCCCGGAACCTGCTGCAGCGGGCTGAACTCAAATCCATCAAGTTGGGCAGCTATCTGCGGGACAAGACGAAACGCTCCGACCCAGACAGCCAGTCCGCCAGCTAGGACGAGAAGTTGTCGGCGGTTTGCCATGGGACCCTTTATTGCTCATGTGTTCGCTGGTTCAATTCAACGGGTCTTTTGGCAGTCTCAGGCCGTCCGCGGGCGCCCTCTTTTGTCGGCCGCCGCGCCATACGTCCGATATTGACGGGCAACGCCACCCCCAGACTATTGCAGCCTTATGATAGTCGATCTCAGGGCAATATCCTTATGGGGGTGCCCGGCTGAAGCATCGCATAGATGTCTTCTATTTCGTCGTCCGTGACGGCAATGCATCCTGCGGTCCAATCGCGGTTTTGCGGCGCAAGCCTGTTTCCGTCCGGTCCCCTGCCATGGATCATGATATCGCCGCCCGGATCTTGGTTGCTGGCGGCGGCATGGGCTTTGTCCCACTTATCAGGATAGGAAATACCAATAGACAGATGATAGCTGCTTCGAGGGTTGAAGCGGTCAAGGTAATAAAGTCCTTCGGGCGTCTTGCCGTCCCCCTCGAATTGCTTGTGACCAATCGGCTCGTTGCCAAGGCCGACCTGGTAGGACTTCAGAACGGTGTCCCCACTGAGCAACTGCAGGCGTCGTTGCGCTTTGTAGACTCTCACTTCCGTCACCGGCGGGCCTGCGTATTTCTTGAAGGTCGGCCGGCTTAGAGGTGCTGCGCAGGCGGCCAGCATGATCAGCCCAGACAATGCAAATTGCCGTCTGCCCAACAGCACCTTCATTCAGTCCCCACATCTCTGCTGTGATTTCTTCTCATTGACCGGTCTTATAGAGATGCGCGGCTGATCTGTGCGTCTCAGGATTACCCCATCGTTTCCCGTGCTCGCCGGACCAGACCCTTCAGGTCGTCCAGGCTATATTTCCCAAAGGCGCCCTCGTCGCCCGCGATGAAGGAGGGCGTGCCCATCAGGCCCATGTGTTCAGCCAAGAGGAAGCTGTAGGTGATGTGGCGCTCCACGCGTTCGGACTGGATGTCCTGCTCCAGGCGGGCCCAGTCAACGCCAGCCTTTGCAGCCGCCTGCCGGGCGGTATCGGCATTGGCCTTGCCCTTGATCGAGAACAGGGCCTTGTGCATCTGCCAGTAGCGGCCTTGGGACAGCGATGCGAGAGAGACGCGAGCAGCGTCCTCGGAGTCCGGCCCGAACACCGGCCATTCGCGGAAGACCACCCGCAGGTTCGGATCGGACAGGATCAGGCGATGGATCGGGTCGACCATCTCGCGGCAGAAGGGGCAGTTGTAGTCGAAGAACTCGGTCAGCGTCACGTCGCCGTTGGGATTTCCGAGGACGGGCGCCGTGGGATCACGCTCGAGCGCCTTCCGCAGATCCTCGGGCATGGGATTGTTCCGTTGCGCAAGCGCGACGGTGGGCAAGACCAGCAAACCGGTGCTGGCAACGAGGAAGTTTCGACGGTGCATGCATCATCCTTGAACCAAACGGCGCCATGTGGTGCGCCACGTCATGGAAGGTGGTTGGATCCCCAAGCTTAAGGGGAGCTTAAGAACAGGACCTTTCGTCGAGATCCGACAGCGGGAGGGCAATCGACATCTGCTGTCCTCCTGTTCCTTTACTCACCTCCAGATGTCCGCCCATGCGCTGAACGGCGGCGGCAACGATGGCAAGTCCCAGGCCGCTGCCATGAACCTCGCGGCCCGGACCGCGCCAGAACCGATCGGTGACGCGGTCGCGGTCCTCGGGCCGGATGCCGGGTCCCTGGTCGCGAACCTGGACGGTCACAGATGATCCGTCGCAGGTCGCGATCAGGCGGACGACCCCACCGGCGGGGGAATGCTGGATCGCGTTCTCGACCAGATTGCGCAGGGCGCTGTGAACCAGGATGCGGGACGCATAAAGCGGGGGAAGATTGTCAGCCTCGATCAGCAGGCGTACCTGGCGGACATCGGCCTGATCCTTGGCTTGATCGGCAACATCGGCAAGCAACTCCGCCATGTCCAGACGCTCGACCGACGTCGCGTCCTGATCAATGGCCGTCAGGTCCAGAAGCTGGCGCACCATCCGGTCGGTGCGATCCACCGAGGTGGCGATGGAAGCCAGAGCACGGTCGCGCACCGCCGGGTCGACGGCCATTCGGGCAATCTGCGCATGGGTGCGCAACCCGGCCAAAGGGGTCTTCAGCTCATGGGCCGCAAAGGCGGTGAAGTCCCGCTCAGAGCGCCGGACATTCTCGAGACGATGGAACAGGCTGTTCAGCGCCCGGCGGACGGGGCGGATCTCCCGCGGATCCCGGCCTTCCGGCAAGGGGCGCAAATCGTCGGGCTGGCGTTGGCGCAGGGCGCTTTCCAGATGCGCCAGCGGTGCAAGGCCGCGCCCGACGCTGATCCAGATCAGCAGGGCAAGTGCGGGAAAGATCACCGCCAGCGGCCAGAGAAGCCCTTGCACCACGTCGCTCACCAGACGGTCACGCACCTCCATCCGGTCGCCGACCATGACGCGGACCCCCACGTCGGGATTGAGCACGGTGAAGACCCGCCACGGCTCGCCGTCGATCTGGGTGGTGGCAAAGCCCTCGTCGTCGGAAAGCCTTGCATCCGGCGCGCCCGAGGACGCGCCCAGAAGGTCGCCCTGCAGCGACCAGATCTGGCAGGACAGCTGGCGCGAGTATCCGCCGTCGCTTGGCAGGGCGATCGTGGCCCCGGCTGCGGCGTCGTTCAGCGCAATCCGGCGGTCGGCCATGAGCGAGCTGACCATATTGGCTGCCTCGGACAGGCGGGCATCCAGCACACGCTCGACCTGAGCGCGGGTCGAGATGTTGATCCAGAGGACCGCCGACAGCCAGACCGCAGTGGTGGCCAACGTCAGGATCAGGATGAGGCGAAGACGGATCGACATCAGTCTGCCTTCGTTCCAGACACCGGCATGCAGTAACCCAGACCGCGCACCGTCTCGATCACCTCGCGGCCGAGCTTGGCGCGCAAGTGATGGATATGCACCTCGACCGTGTTGCTTTCGACGTCTTCCTGCCAGCCATAGAGCCGTTCTTCGAGTTGCGCGCGGGAGAGGATGCGCCCCGGACGCTCTGCCAGGGCATGCAGGATGGCGAACTCGCGCCGCGACAGGCGCAGGAGCTGGCCATCTCGTGTCACCGTCATCGCGGCCGGGTCCAGTTCCAGCCCGTTCCAGTTGAGGACGGGTGTGGCGCGGCCGCCCTGCCGGCGCAGCATCGCGCGGATCCGTGCGGCCAGTTCATCGAGGTCGAAGGGCTTTCCCAGGTAATCGTCAGCACCCGTGTCCAACCCGGCGACCCGGTCGCGCACCTGGTCCCGCGCCGTCAGCAGCAACACCGGCAGCATGTTCCCGCCTGCCCGCATCTCGGCCAAGAGGTCGGTGCCCATGCCATCGGGCAGCATGATGTCGAGCACCATGCCAGCGAATTCGCTATGGGCCAGGGCTTCGCGCGCATCGGCAAGTGTCGCGACAGCATCAACGGTAAAACCCGACAGGCCGAGGCCAACCACCAGGCCCTCGGACAGCACCGGGTCATCTTCCACGATCAAGAGCCGCATGGGCATCCTTTCCTGTTCCTCGAGGCCGGGTGTGGCGGGGCAAGCTTAAGACTGGCTTAAGCTGACCTCCTTAGCCGCAACACCATGATGATACGAATCCTCTTGGCGGCACTCACCGCATGGACCATGGCGACAGGGGCGGCACGTGCAGAGCCCGGTCCCCCGCTCGACCCGACAGAAGCCTTCGTTCTGACGATCACGCCCGCCCTCGCTGGGGACCTGCAGGTCTCCTGGGACGTGCAGCCGGGCTATTACCTTTATCGCAGCAAGATTGCCGCCATGGCGCCGGACGGCACCTCCCTCCCCCTCACCCTGCCCGACGGGGAGATCTACGACGACCCATGGCTGGGCCGCGACGAGATTTACCGAACGCCGGTAACCATCACCATCCCCGATCCCCAGGGGCTGACGGTGCTACACTGGCAGGGCTGCCAGCAGGACGGCATCTGCTATGCCCCTCAGCAGGCGGTGCTGGATGCCGACGGCACGATCCGGCCACAGGAGGCTGTCGAGGATGATCCCTTCGCCTCCTGGCAGGCCGAGGGCGGTGCTGAGCAATCGTCCGGTTCGTCGGCTGATGACGCCAGCATACCCCCGCAGTCAGGTCTGACCATCGCGGAGGACCGTGGCCTTGTCGCGGACCTGGAAGGCCGCGGCGGCATTTTGCTGGTCCTCGCAGGCTTCTTCGGCTTCGGCCTGCTGCTGTCGCTGACACCTTGCGTGCTGCCGATGGTGCCGATCGTGGCCGGGATGCTGACCCGGCAGGGACAGGGGCTGACCGCAGGGCGCGGACTGGCCCTCACCGGTGCTTATGTAATCGCCATGGCCACGGCCTTTGGCCTGTTGGGCATCGTGGCAGCCTGGTCGGGCGCGAACCTGCAGGCTGTGCTGCAATCGCCAGCGGCGATCGGGGTCATCGCGGCAATCTTCGTGATGCTGGCGTTGTCGATGTTCGGCCTCTTCGAACTGCAGATGCCCGCCATCTGGCAGGCGCGGCTGTCGCGGGGAACGGGTGCAACAGGCTCCTTGGGCGGCGCGGCAGTGCTTGGCTTCGGCTCGGCGCTGATCGTGGGGCCGTGCGTGACCGCGCCGCTGGCCGGAGCGCTCATCTATATTGCCCAGACCGGGGATGTGGCCTTGGGCGCGGCGGCGCTGTTCGCCCTGGGCCTTGGGCAGGGCGTGCCGCTGCTGGCCGTGGGCGTCTTCGGCCCGCAGATCCTGCTTCGCCGTGGCGCCTGGATGGAGCGGGTGAAGATGGCCTTCGGTATCGTCTTTCTCGCCATGGCCATCTGGCTGGCAGGACGCATTCTGCCTGGACCCATCATCCTGCTCCTGTGGTCGGTGCTGCTGACCGGCTGCGGCGTGGCCTTGGGCGCCCTGGACCGTCTGTCGCCAAGCGCGCCGCGCACCATGCGCGTCGCTGCCGGAACCGGGCTGCTGCTGGTTTTTGCCGGCCTGATCCAGGGCATCGGCGCCGCCTTGGGTGCCGATGATCCGACCCGTCCCCTGGCACCCCTGGCCGGACGCACGACACAAGCACTCGCCGAACCCGTGCCGTTCCAGACCGTGACGAGCCGGACGGCCTTGGAAACTGCTCTGGATGGAACACAGCCCGCCCTGATCTACGTGACCGCCGACTGGTGTGTGACCTGCCGCTCGATCGAGCGAGGGCCCATGTCGGACCATGAGGTGGCAGCCGCGCTCAGCGATCTGGCCCTCATCAAGGTCGATGTGAGCGACTTCAATGCCGAGGCGCAGGCGGTGATGAAGACCCTCGCCGCTTCTGGTCCCCCCACCATGATCTTCGTCGATGCTGCCGGGGCCGAGGCACAGGGCAGCCGACTGATCGGCGATGTGGATACAGCGGATCTGCTAACCTCGATTGCGCAGGTGGCTCCATGAACGCGGTCTCCCTTGGACCTTTCGTTTTCGACGCCTCACGCCTGGCAGCAATCGCGGCTGTCCTGCTGTTCCTGACCGTGAGCAAGATCGCGGCCCGTCGCAAGCGCCAGAAAGGCCACGCCCACGCGATCGAGGCTTGGGCAGGCTGGGCGGTCCTCGCCTGGATCCTCGGCGCACGGTTGGGCTTCGTCCTCACGCATGCGGACGACTTCGCAGCAGCGCCGTTGGATGCGCTGAAGCTGTGGCAGGGCGGTTTTTCTGCCCGCGCCGGCTGGATTGCGGCGGGCGCGGTCCTGGCGGTCGCATTCCTCAAGGGGCGCGGTGCGGTTCTCCGGCCTTTGCTGGTCGCCGCCGCCCTGACGGCCATGGCTCATCAGGCGATCACCGCGGCCCTGCCGCGTCCGCAGATGCGCCTGCCGGTGATGGAGCTTCTGGCCCTGGACGGCAGCCCTGTCCAACTGGCCGGGCAGGACCGGGTGACGGTGGTCAATCTCTGGGCGACATGGTGCCCGCCCTGCCGCCGCGAGATGCCGATGATGACATCCCTGGCAGCCGAGATGCCCGAGGTGTCCTTCGTCTTCGCCAACCAGGGCGAAAGCGCGGATCGCATTCTGGCCTTCCTTGCTGCCGAGGGCCTGCCTGCGGATGGGATGCTGCGCGACCCGCGGGGGCACCTGATGGGCCGGCTGCGGGCCGTGGGCCTGCCCTCGACCCTCGTCTTCGATGCCAAGAGCGCGCTCGTCGCCGCTCAGACGGGCGAGATCTCCGGGCCCGCCCTGCGCGCGCTGATCGACACCGCAAAGGAACAAGAATGATCTATCTGGTAAGAACGCTTCTGGCTGGCTCCGCCTTGCTGGCGCTCGCGGCCTGCGAGACTACCCCACCAGCCCCGGCGGCTCCACCCCCTGCCCCGGCACCTGCCCCGGTCAGTGCGGAAACTGCAGCCCTTTATGCCGCCCAACCCGACGGGGATCTGACGGTCCCTGCCATTCCCGCGCATCTGCTGACCGAAGACAAGGCGCGGCAAGAGGTGGATTACTGGACGGACCAGCCGGTCGGCACGATCATTGTCGATCCCCATGCCAAACGGCTCTACCAGGTCCGGCCGGGCAACAAGGCGATCCGCTATACCGTGGGCGTGGGCGCCGCCGGATACGGATTTACCGGCGAGGCGCATATTCCCTATCAGCGCGACTGGCCCCGCTGGACCCCCACCGACAGCATGCTGGCCGAGAACCCCGAATACTACGGTCCCTCAAAGGGCGGCGTGGACGGCGGGCTGGCAAACCCGATGGGTGCCCGCGCCCTCTATATCCACAACAGCGGCGGCGACACCTTCTACCGCATCCATGGCACGCCCGATCCGCAGTCGATCGGCACGGCCAGTTCGGCTGGCTGCATCCGCCTCTTCAACCAGGACATCATCCACCTGGCCGGGAACACCGACAGCATGACCAAGGTCGTCGTCCTGACCAAGGCGCAGTCGGGCCAAGGCACTACCCCGCCTGCGGCAGCTCAGGCCAAACAGACCTCCGGAGACCCCGCATGATCCTTCACCGCAGAGCCCTTCTGGCCTCCGCCGGCCTCGGCGCCGTTCTGACAACCCTTGGCGGCCTGACCTGGACCCTGTTGCGCCAGCCAGCCGATGGCACCGAGCTGACCCTCAATGACGTCCTTTACGATCCCGATCAGCCGGTGCTGGGCAATCCGGCAGGCGACGTGACCGTTGTCGAGTTCTTCGACTACCAGTGTCCCTTCTGCAAGCGCGGCCATGCCGACCTGATGGCCGAGGTGGAGGCCGACGGCAATCTCCGTTTGGTGATGAAGGATTGGCCGATCTTTGGCGGGGCTTCGGTCCTCGCCTCCCAGCTGGTTCTGGGCGCGGTGGAGGAAGGAGCCTACGCTGCGGCGCAGGCGGCCCTGATGGCCACGCCCGCACGCCTCTCCGAAGACGAGGTCCGCGACACCCTGACAGCCGCGGGGCAGGATCCCGCAGGAATGCTGGCCGCCTACCGGCAGGACCGCGACCGGTGGGACGGGCTGATGGACCACAACAGCCAGCAGGCCGCCGCGCTCGGGTTGCAAGGCACACCCGCTTTCATCATCGGCCAAAATCTTCTGCCCGGCGCCCTCGACCGCGACCGCCTGCGCACAGCCATTGCCGCGGCCCGCGGCAGCGCCTGATCCCCCGTTCACACCCAAGAAGGAGCAGACCATGACCAAAATATCGCGCCGCACCCTCGGCCTGATCGCTCTCGGAGGGCTTGCCGCCCCCAGCCTGGTGCGGGCGCAAGCCGGGCCTGCCCGCAACATGAGCAGCTTCGCCATGCAGCACTGGCAGGACCACTTCGGGGAACTGGGCCTGGGCGCGATTGTCGCTGACACCACCTCGCGCGCGCTGCATTTCTGGTCGGGCGATGGACAGACCTACCGGACCTATCCGACCTCGGTGCCCATTTCCGAGGAACTGACCAAGCGCGGCTACACCGAGATCGTGCGCAAGAAGGAGGGACCGAGCTGGACCCCTACGGCCTCCATGATGGAACGCTTTCCCCATTATCGCCCGGTGGGCCCGGGTCCGGACAATCCTTTGGGCACGCACGCCATGTATCTGTCCTGGCCGGCCTACCTGATCCACGGCACCCATGACACACGCAAGATCGGGCGCCTGTCCTCGGACGGCTGCATCGGACTTTACAACGAGAAGATCGAGGAACTGTTCGGCCTGTGCCCAGTCGGCACTCAGGTGCGGATCATCTGACAGCCCCGCAGCCGGGGCCGAAAGGCCCCGCTGAATCACAGATCCTTGCAGAAGGCTTCATAAAGCGCAGCCATGAGCACTTCCAGGTCCGGATCGGAGATGCGGTAGAAGATGGTCTGGCTTTCGCGGCGGGTGTCGACCATCTGGGCCTCGCGCAGCTTGGCCAGGTGCTGGCTCAGCGCCGACTGGCTGAGGCCCACGGCCTCCTGCAGCGCACCGACCGAGCGTTCGCCCTTGGTCAGTTCGCACAAGATCAGCAGGCGCTTGGCGTTTGCGACAAGCGCAAGTCGCCCGGCCACGTGATCGGCGCGCTCCTGCAGGGCACGGGTCGCTTTAGGGAGATCCATTATATTAGCATTGACTGATTTAGACATGGATAATATATAAGCCACAACGGCGGCTGGGGCAAGCTGCTTTGAGGAAGGAGAACACCAATGGAGATTGGGATCGAAACCGCCTTCACGCCCTGGGCATCCTTGCTGGGCGGGATGCTGATCGGGTTGAGCGCGGTGATGGTGATGGGGCTCTTCGGCCGCATCGCGGGGATCGCGGGCATCACCCAGGGCGCCTTGGCGCTGCCCGGGGCGGCGAAGGACCGTGACTGGCGATGGGCCTTCCTCGCGGGGCTGGTTCTGGCGCCGCTGGCGGTGATGGCTGTTGGCGGGACTGTTGCGCAGACGGTGCCGGAGAACCTGCCCGGCATGGCCGTGGCGGGGCTTCTGGTGGGCATGGGCACGGCACTCGGCTCGGGCTGCACCTCGGGGCACGGGGTCTGCGGGCTGGCGCGGCTTTCGGGCCGGTCGCTGGCGGCGGTCGTGACGTTCATGGCGGCGGGCTTTGCCACCGTTTTCGTGCTGCGCCATATCCTGGGGGGTGCGTGATGCGGGTGCGGTGGGGCTTTCTGTCGGGTCTGGTCTTCGGGCTGGGGCTGGTGATCTCGGGCATGGCCAACCCGGCCAAGGTGCTCAACTTCCTTGACCTGGCCGGGACCTGGGACCCCAGCCTGGCCTTTGTGATGGTCGGGGCCACCCTGACCGCCTTCGTGGGCTACCGTCTGGTCTGGCGGCGCAAGGCGCCGGTGCTGGACCGGACCTTCGACATCCCGAAGAACCGCGCCATCGACAAGCCGCTGCTAGTGGGGGCGGCGCTGTTCGGGATCGGCTGGGGGATCGGCGGCTTCTGCCCCGGCCCGGCCTTCACTGCCCTGCCCCTGCTGGCGCCGGGCACGCTGATCTTTCTGCCCGCGATGCTGGCCGGTCTGTGGCTGGGCGCCCGGATCAAGGCAGGCGGTTCACTGCAAGGAAAAGGAGCAACGTCATGAGTGAGTCAAAACTGAAGCAAAAGGTGGTCCGCCATTCGCCCTCGACCGGCGCGGGCAGCCCCAATGTCTGGGGCATCTACGAGCCTGATACCGGGTCCATCCAGTATATCTGCGCCGATCCTGCAACGAAGAAGGCCGCGCTCATCGACGTGGTCTGGAACCTCGACCCCAAGAACTACCGCTTCTCGACCGAGAGCATGGATCAGGTGCTGGAGGTCGTACAGCAGAACGGACTGACGGTCGAATGGGTGCTGGACACGCATCCCCATGCCGACCATGTGATGGCTTCGGCGCATCTGAAGGAGCGCACCGGCGCACCCACGGCGATTGGCGACAAGGTCCATGACATCGCAGGGCTCTGGGCCGGGCTCTACAACCTGCCCGAGGCTTTCGATCCGGCGCGCGACTTCGACCGCCTGTTCGCCCCTGGCGAGACCTTCCGCATCGGTGAGCTGGAGGCGCGGGTGATGCTCTCGCCCGGCCATACGTTGGGCTCGATCACCTATGTCTGCGGGGACGCGGCCTTCACCCATGACACGCTGATGCAGCCCGATGTCGGCACCTCGCGCGCCGACTTTCCGGGCGGCGATACCGAACAGCTGTGGGATTCGATCCAAGAGATCCTGGCCCTGCCAAAGGACACGCGCCTGTTCGTCGGCCACGACTATGGCACCGACGATCGTGACGAGCCTCAGTGGGAGGCGACCGTGGCCCAGCATCGCGCGGGCAACAAGCACGTGAAGGATGGCACCCGGCGCGAGGACTGGATCAGGAAGCGCAACGAACGCGATGCCACCCTGGCCCTGCCTGACCGGATCCTCGCCGCGCTGCAGATCAACCTGCGCGGCGGGCGCCTGCCCTCACCCGAGGCAGACGGCAACAGCTACCTGAAGATCCCGGTGAACCGCTTTCCCGCACCGCAGAAGAAGGCCAAGACGATGAAGGACCTTGTGGCGGATGCGCAAAGTCGTGTCGCAACCGTACCGCCCGAGCAGGCGGCTCGGGGCGACGGCTCGGCCGCTCTGGTTCTTGATGTGCGTGAGCCGAGCGAACTCGAGACCCACGGGCGCGTTCCCGGCGCCCTGCATGTTCCGCGCGGCCTGGTGGAAAGCCGTGCCGACGTCACCGCGAAGACGGCGGAAGCGCAATTGACCGACCTGCGCGACACCGGCTGCGTCCATGTCCTGTGCGGCTCGGGCGCCCGGGCGACCCTGGCGGCAGACACCCTGCGCGCCATGGGCTACCAAGCCAGCGTGATCGAGGGCGGGTTCGAGGCCTGGAAGGCCAAAGGCCTTCCGGTCGAGACCTGAGCCATGGACAGGCTGGGCCGCTATCTGCCGATCCTGCACTGGGGTCGCACTTATGACCGGCATGCCCTGACCAGCGACGCGGTGGCGGCGGTGATCGTGACGATCATGCTGATCCCGCAGTCGCTGGCATACGCGATGCTGGCCGGCCTGCCGCCGGTGATCGGACTTTATGCGTCAATCCTGCCGCTGATGGTCTATGCCCTGTTCGGCAGCAGCCGCACCCTGTCGGTGGGTCCGGTGGCGGTCGTATCGCTGCTGACCGCCGCCGCCGCGTCCGGCGTGGCGGTGCCCGGCAGCCCGGAATATGTCGCGGCAGCTCTGCTTCTGGCGCTGCTGTCGGGGTTGATCCTGGTCGGCATGGGCATCTTCCGACTGGGCTTTGTGGCGAACCTGCTGTCGCACCCGGTCATCTCGGGCTTTATCACAGCCTCCAGCCTGCTGATCGCCACCGGACAGCTGAAGCACATTGCAGGCATCAAGGCCGAGGGCGCCACCCTGCCCGAGATGCTGGCCTCGCTATTCGAGAACCTGCCTGCAACCCATTGGCCCACGCTGGTGATCGGAGCTTTGGCGATGGCTTTCCTGTTCTGGTCGCGCCGTTCTCTAAAGCCAATGCTGATCCGGCTGGGCGTGCCTCTGTCTGCGGCCGCCCTGCTTGCACGCACCGGGCCGGTCCTGGTGGTTGCGGCTTCCATTGCCGCTGTCATCCTGCTGGAACCGGGGGTTGCCGTCGTGGGGAAAGTGCCACAGGGGCTGCCGCCCCTGTCGATGCCGGTGATCGATCCGGCGCTTTGGACCGCGCTGCTGCCCTCGGCTTTTCTGATTGCCCTGATCGGCTTTGTGGAGTCGGTGTCGGTGGCGCAGACGCTGGCCGCGAAACGCCGCCAGTCGATCAGCCCGGACCAGGAACTGATCGGCCTCGGCATGGCCAATCTCGCTGCGGCCCTTTCCTCAGGCTATCCCGTCACCGGTGGTTTTGCACGGTCGGTTGTCAATTTCGACGCGGGCGCACAGACCCCTGCCGCCGGGGCCTTCACCGCCATCGGCATCGCCCTTGCCTCGCTGTTCCTGACGCCGCTTCTTTATCACCTGCCCATCGCTGTCCTGGCAGCCACCATCATCGTGGCCGTGCTGAGCCTGGCCGACTTCGGTGCCCTGCGGCGAACGTGGAAATACTCCCGCGCGGACTTCTCGGCTCTTGCTGCCACACTTGGGGTGACACTGCTGGATGGGGTCGAAACTGGAATCATGGCGGGCATTGCGGTCTCTGTCCTGCTCCACCTGTGGGCCAGTTCGCACCCGCATGTGGCAGTGATCGGCCAGGTGCCCGGCACGCAGCACTTCCGCAACGTCCTGCGCCACAGCGTCATCTGCACGCCCGAGGTGCTGGGCCTGCGCATCGATGAAAGCCTGTTCTTCGCCAATGCACGCGCCATCGAGAATGTCATCCAGCACGAGGTCGCCGCCCGCCCACAGTTGCGCCACGTGGTCCTGAACTGCGCCGCCGTCAACAGCATCGACGCAAGCGCGCTCGAAAGCCTGGAATTGGTCATGCATCGCTTGTCGGACGCGGGCATTGCGCTGCACCTGTCCGAGGTCAAGGGTCCCGTCATGGACCGCCTGGAACGCAGCGACTTCCTCCACCATCTGACAGGCCAGGTGTTTCTGTCGCATTATCATGCAGTGGAAGCTCTCGCTCCCGAGGTGACATGTACATCCCAAACTGCTCATCCTGCAGCAACGTCTCAGAACGTCGCACTGCAATCTGCAGCACTCTCACCGTGAGTAGGCCCTGAACGTTACGAAGGCGATGATGCGCGTTGAGACTGAAAGCGGTTCAGGAATGCGTAGACAGCCCGCGGGGGCCTATTGCAAGCATCCGTCTGCTGATCAGTGGCCCACCAGTTGCTGAATTGAGCGTCCGAATGGGGATGGTGCAACGAACGCTTGGCATAGCCAGCGGCGTTGGTGTCACAAACCCTGGCGCTGCTCGAAAAACCGCCGCAACGCGCGTCTCAGTTGACTGGTCCGGCATGTTTTGCAGTGAGGGGGCGTCCAGTTTGACAAAGCGGCCCTTGGCATCAACGGCTGGCACAGTAACGTGAAGAGCCCGTCACCGACTTTCAATTGCTTTGCAGCACAGCTTTGCAATTCGCGCGGCAGCACTGAGGTGGACGGTTGACCTACCAATGATGCTTCAGTGCGGGTCCGACAGAGCAGACGTTGGGCGAAGGTGCAGCCCATCGCTCACTCCAACTTGAGCTATGCGGGGAAATGGGTGACGGGGTTTGAGAGGGCGGCGTATCGTGGCGGGTGCTGAAGCCTGCCAGAACTTCCAAAAGGAACGATACGCCATGGAGAAGACTACAGACATCATCCCCCTTCGTCAGCCGGAATCTGTTGAGGACCCGCTGACCGAGATCGCTCGCGATGGGGCACGCCGGATGCTGGCTGCCGC
>NZ_JBHRXY010000034.1:0-29144 GCF_042648745.1 Paracoccus angustae | reverse complement strand
GAAGTTCTGGCAGGCTTCAGCACCCGCCACGATACGCCGCCCTCTCAAACCCCGTCACCCATTTCCCCGCATAGCTCCTTTGGTCCCGGCGGAAAGCGCACCGCCACCGACGCTGTGCCATCGACAATGGCGTAATCGACGGAAATCCCCTGCGCCTGCGCCACGCGGGTGACGATGGCAAGGCCAAGCCCCGCTCCCTTTGAGCCTGCAGACTTATCGAACATGACGTGATGGAAGCTCGCCCCCGGCAGAACGGTGTTGCTGACCGTCAGCACGGGGCCAGGCGACAGTATCATTCGCGGAGTGCCGTGGCCGTGGTCGGCTGCATTGCGCAGCAGGTTGCGCAGGATCAGCGCAAGCGCGTCGGGATCGACCGGAATCGAGATGGTCTCACTCTCGCCGTCGTCGAACAGCACCGGCGTGTCCAGATCGGCCGCCACCATCCGGGCCACCCGCACGAGATCGGACGGCCCGTGCCCCGCGACCCCCGCCTCAGCGCGCGACAGGTGCAGAAGGCGGTCGATCAGGTGACCCATGCGGTTCAAGGCGCCGGACAGGCGCTCGGCGGCCGCTTCGTCGCTCAGCCCTGCCGCGATCAGCTGGGCCTGCCCCGATGCGGCCGCGACCGGGGTGCGCAGTTCGTGTGCGGCATTTGTGGCGAACTGCCGCTCGGCCTCGACCCTGGCGCGGATATCGTCCAAGTAGACGTTCAGGGCCTGCGGGATCGGCGCCAGCTCAAGCGGCAGGTGATCTTCCGTGAGGGGGGACAGATCCTGCGCCGACCGGCCGCGCAGCGCCTGCGCAAACCGCGTCGCAGGTTGCAGGGCCGAGGCCACGGCCCTGCGCACGGCCACAAGCGCGGCCAGCAGGACCGGCAGCATCAGCGCAATCAGCCATGCCACGCTTTCCAGCAGTTCATCGCGGCGCCATTCGTCGCTTTGCCCCACCTCGACGGCAAGATCACCCCAGAGGGCGGACTGGCGATAAACGCGCCAGCCGGGGACATCGTGGCCACCATCCTCGGTCAGAGGCGGCCATGGGACGCCCGAGAGTTCCCGGCCGTCCTCGATGATGCGGATCATGCCCGCCGACCGCGCCATCGCGTCGACGTTGTCGGTGCGACGATGAAGATCGATCGTCAGTTGGGCCCAACCTTTCAGCGTCTCGTCCATCAGCTCCGACATCTCGTGGGCGATGACCAGGGCGGCAAGACCCACGCCAACAAGCCAGCTGAGGCTGGCGCCCAGCACCACCCGGCGCACCAGCCTGCCCCGCAGGGACCACGGGCGGCTCACGGGATCAGGTATCCGAGGCCACGCCGGGTCTGGATCGCGTCCGCGCCCAGCTTGGTGCGCAGGCGGGAAACATAGACCTCGACCGCATTGCCCTCGATCGCATTGTCGAAGGCATAAAGCCGTTCTTCCAGCACCTGCTTCGACAGCACGCGCCCCCGCGCCGACAGCAACGCGTCAAACAGCGCCCATTCGCGCGAGGTCAGGCGGATCTCGCTCCCGTCGCGGAACATCCGCGCGCCGGCCCGGTCTACTGTCAGCCCGCCGACCCTGCTCTCCGGTGCGGGATCGCCGGATGCGCGGCGGGCAAGGGCGCGCAGCCGGGCTTCGACTTCGGCCAGATCATAAGGCTTGACCACGTAATCGTCGGCCCCTGCATCCAGCCCAGCGATGCGGTCAGAGATCCGGTCCCGCGCGGTCGCGATCAGCACCGGCACCCTGTTGCCACCCCGACGCAGGTCGCGCAGCAGGTCCAGCCCCGAGCCGTCCGGCAGCGCGAGATCCAGCAGGATCGCCCTATGATCCGCCACGGCAATCGAGGTCCGCGCCGTTTCGAGGTCGGCGGCGTGGTCCACGGCATGGCCCTGGGCGCGCAGGAACCGCAGCAGCGCATCGGCGATATCGGCCTCATCCTCGACCAGCAGGACCCGCATGAGTGCCCCCTTCATGACGACAGGCCAGACATGCCGGGAAGACGCAGGCCGATCAACGAAAATTCGCATCGCGGAAACGTGAGGGCGAGCGCCCTGCCTGTAAGCTTGTCGCAAGGCTGGGCGGATTGATGGGCGCAACGAGCAGAAAAGGACCCACTGACATGACCGCCTTCACCTATCCCGTCGCCGCCGGGCCCCGGCATGCGGATTGACTTCCTGGACTGGCGGGATGCGGGCTGGCAGCCCGCCGCCGCCATGATCGAGGCGCATTTCCTTCAGGCCCATGGGGCGGAGATCACCGTGCCCGACATGCGCCTGGCCATCGCACGGTCTGGCAACGGTGCGATCCTGGGCGCCGCTGGGATGCGCGATGCCGCACGCGGGTTCTTTTCGCAGGTCTATCTGGAAGATCCCGTGGACCAGTTGCTGACCCACCTGTCGGGCAGCCCCGTCCTCCCCCAGGAGGTGATCGAGGTGACCTCGATGGCCTGCCCGCATCCTGCGGCGGCCCTGCCGCTGATCGAAGCCGTCACCGCCGAGGGGCGGCGCACAGGGAAATACTGGGGATTTTCACCGCAACGGGGCCGTTGATGCGGCTCTTGCGGCGCACAGGTGTGCCGCTGCTGCCGCTGGCCCCTGCCCGCCCCCACCGGCTGCCCTATGCCGCCCGCTGGGGCCGCTACTACCAGACCGACCCCTGGGTCTGCGCGCTGCAGGACAGCGCGCAGCCGCTGCGCTTCATGCCCCGCCGGGGCCAGCACCTGACCGGAGCCCGACCCGAATGACGCCGATCTTCGATGCCCTTGCCCGCCACGCACAGGACCGCCCCGGCGCCATCGCCTTTCGCGACGGCGAGCGCACCATGACCTGGGCGGACCTGGCCCGCGCCGTGTCCCGCGCGGCGGCGGGATTTGCCGCCGGCCCGCGCTGCGTGGGGCTGGCCCTTGCCGGGCTAGACTATGTAATCGGCGATCTGGCGGCGACGCTGGCGGGCCGTTGCGTGGTGCCGGTGCCCGGCTTCTTCTCGGCCGGGCAGGTCGCGCATCTGCTGGCCGACTCAGGGGCGATGCTGATCGATCGTCTGCCCGCTGATGCGACCGGGCTGCCGCTGGCCTATTCGGGCGGTGCCGCGCGGGTCATCTATACCTCGGGCACCACCGGCCGCCCAAAGGGCGTGATCCTGGGGGACCGTCAGGTGACGGCATCGGCCCTGGGGCTTTCGCAGGCGATTGGGCCCGGGCCGGGCGACCGCTACCTGTCGGTTCTGCCCCAGGCGCAACTTTTGGAACAGATCTCCGGTATCTTCCTGCCGATCCTCGCGGGGGCCGAGACGGTGCTGTGTCCTGAAGGCACTGCCTGCCTTTTTTCCGGCGACGGCCGGGCACTGGCCCGCCGCGCCGTTGCCTGTGATCCGACGGTAACAGTGCTGGCACCGCGCCAGTTGACGCTGTGGGTCGCCGCGCTGCGCGAAGGCATCCCTGCCCCCCGCGGGCTGCGCTATGTCGCTGTGGGCGGCGCCCCTGTCTCGCCCGCGCTGCTCGCCGAGGCGCGTGCCTTAAGCCTGCCCGTGGCCGAGGGCTATGGCCTGTCCGAGGCCTGCTCGGTGGTGGCCCTGACCCCTGCTGACGCGCCTGGGGGGTCGGCCATGCAGTCCGTGCCGGGACTGGACCTGCGGATCGAGGACGGAGAGATCGTCGTGGACGGCCCGACCGTAATGGCGGGCTATCTGGGCCGGGCGCCGCAGGTCGGAGTTCCCAATCATGCGCTACTATACCCCCCGCTGCTTCGACGCAGGCAGCCTTGCGTTTGATTCCACAGTCCGTGCAGCGGACCCGGCGAAGGCATGGGCATTGTCAATGCAGCTGGGCAACGTGCTGTAGATTAGCAGCCCGCACAGTTCAGCCATGGCGGCACCAGTCTTCGACTGATGACTGCTAGGGGGCGACGAAACCGCGTTGCCCGTTATCAACCGCTGGATCGAGGAGTTACACGCCGGCACCAGGGTCACCAGCCCAGTCGCCGTCAGTTCTGAAGCTGAGGAGTAGGTGATCGACAGTCAAGCCGACTACCCTCCACTATAGGATCGGCCCGTGGGACAGGACGCCGATCCCGTGCCACTTCTGGAAGTCCTGCGCGACCTAAACCTACTCCAAGGCCGGGCCTTTTTCTGAGCTGCAACCGAACCCAAGGCACGTAGCGCCATGCACGAATACATGGTGGGCGATCGCGGCCACCCGCTGACATGGCTGAAATCGTGGCGCATTGGCAGAAGGGGTGAGAGCCTATTCGCTTCCCGGCAGCCAGGCCTAACCTTGAAGGAACTCATGCCAGCGCCGGACCAGGTAATTGTGTTCGGGCATGATGGTGCTCCAGACGGTGATATTCGAAAGGCGCTGTTGATAGCTTCCTCCAGCGCGACGCTCGCCCTTCTGCACGATGATCGCTCCAGACTGGTCGGGCAGATCCGCGGCTGCCGGAAGGCCGCCATACCAATAGTCCCATTCCTGGTCCGTCAGGGTTTCGCACAGCCGCGACGGCACCGAGACGTAATAGCCCTGCCGCGCCATGATCGCGCCCGGTACGCCGTCAAGCCACCAGTTCAGATAGCGATAGGCCATATCCAAGCGGTCGCCGTGAAGGGCGGCGGACAGGCTCATGCCCGAATGCCAGCCACGATACCCTTCCACCGGGGCGGCATAGGTCAGATCGTGGTCCAAGCTCCTCAGCCCGTAATAGGCGGGCGACCACAACGAAGACAGGACGCAGCCCGACGTCGACAGCAGGCGGATCGAGTCCTCGGCCGAACTCCAGAAGCGGCTGAAATGGCCGCTGCGCTTGCGCGCCATCAAATGCCCGAACATCTCGTCGATCTCTTCGACCGTCAGATCGCCGGGGTCGCCTATCCTCATCAGCCCGGCGGCCTGGACGGCCAAGGCAAGCTCGACAGCGCTGGCAGCCGGATCCAGGCTCAGCGCGCATCGCCCATGCCAGCGGCTGTCCAGAAGCCAGGCCCAGCTTTCCGGCTCGGCAGGATGCCGGCGTAGCGCCAGTTCCGGCGCATAGGCGAAGCTATCCATGTTGTAAGAGGTCGGCAGCATCGAGATGACCGGGTGGGCCGAGGCGGGCGTGGCCGACAGCGACCGGTCGGGCTGGACGAACAGCACATCGGCGGGGCGCGTCCCGAAGCCGCGCCCCGGTCCTGCGAAGACATCCGAGGCCCAGACATCCCGCCAATGTCTGATCCGGGACGTGTCGATCGGCTGGATCGACCCTGCCGTCCACAGAAGGTCTACCGAATGGAACCACTGATCGTAGACGTCATAGCTGTCGGGGGACAGGACGCCCCGGCTCTGGCACGACAGCCCGTCCAGCACCTCGAACTGCACGGGGAAGTCCAGGTCGGCATGGGCCTGCCGGCGCAGCGCCTCGGTCAGGGTGGCGGATGTACCGATGACCCGCAGCGCCTCAGCCATCCTGGCCTCGATAGACGGGCGTCATATAGGGGGCCATGTCTGGCGCCTCGAGCAGCGACAGAACCCGTAGCCGCGCCAAGGCCAAGGCTTCGATGCGGCACAGGTGACCGTGCAGGACAGCCTGGGCCTGCCGGACCTGTCCCTGCCCCAGGTGACGCAGGATCCGGGCATATTCCTGCAGGGCGGGCAGGTCGTCGATGATGGGAAAGTGGCGCCTGAACAGGCGGGGCACCAGAAGGGACAACTGATTCCGGCGGATCGACCCCAAAAGACGCGAATTGCGCACGTCCCGGTACATGTCCACGAACATCGCCTCCTCCAGCCGATCGATTGTCGCGCCGCCGCAGGCGGGAAAGCTGTCGATCGCCGCCTCGATGTCCCCCAAAAGCCGGTCAAAGCCTTCGTTGGCGCGGTCGGCCGCGACCATCCCGAGTGCCCCGGGTTCAAGAAGGCGGCGCATCTGAAGCGTGTCGCGCAGATCCCGGGCCGTCATCTGGCCGACGATCCAGTGGGACTTGCGGTTCTTCTCGACCAGCCGCCGGTCCATCAGGCGCCACAATACCTCGCGCGCGACGGTGCGGCTGACGTTGAAATGATCGCCGAGTTCGGTTTCTTGGATGCGAAAACTGCCGAAGGGCATGCAGCTTGTGACGACATCGGCCACTTCAGAAAAGATCCGCTCCCACGAGGCAGTACGGTTCAGGTCGCCAGTTTCCGGTGCGAGGATTTCGTGCAGGCGCCGGGACGACAACCGCAGGGGAATGCCTGATCGTCCGACGACATAGCCCTGACCCGCCGCCGCAGTGACCAAGCCGTCTTCAGCGAGAAGCGCTAGGGCCCGGCGCACCGGCGCTCGGCTTATCCCCAGCTGGCTGGAAATCGGCGCCTCTTTCAGCAGGGCTCCTTCAGGCAGTTCGTCCTGCCGGATCTTGGCCGCAAGAAGATCACGCACAGACGTATACAGAAAGGCACTGCCCGTGTCCCTGACGCGGCCTGTCCATTCTTTGCCATCCGAGATCATGCCGATTCGCTCATTGCTCAAAATTCGCGCAGGTTTTCGGTGCAAACAGGCAGTCATTTCCCTGAATACCCTCAGCAATCCTAATAGATATATTCTTGGAGCAAAGCCGAAAATGCGCATTGCATCCCAAAGACAGTTTGCTACCGTAATCCTATCGCCGCTGAGTCTCAGAAGGCCGCAGAACTGGCCCGGGCCGGCGTAATTCCGTGGCAGATGCCGCGGCAACCAACCGGGAGAGATGGCATGATAGACATGAATGATGAGGACTCCGCGAGGCTGACGCGCCGCGGCTTTCTGAAGACCTCGGCCGCGACGGCCGGGGTTGCGGCCGGGTCCGGCATCCTCGGCGCGCCGATGATCTGGGCGCAGAACATCAAGGACGTGACCCTGAACCAGGTTGGGCCGTCCTATTCGGTGATCGCGGACATTGCGGAAAAGGCCAGTGCCGATTTGGGATTCAGGATCGTTCCGCAGACCGCCGACAGCACCTCGTTGATGACCAAGGTCGTCAGCCAGCCCGAGACCATCGATATCGCCGACCTGGAGTTCTGGGCCATGCAGAAGGTCTGGCGGTCGGGCAAGCTGCAACCCGTGGAAATTGCCAAGATCGCCAACTGGTCGAAGATGACGCCGCTGATGAGGGAGGGCAAGAACTTCGACGGGTCCGAGCTCTCTCGCCAGGGCACCATGCCCTTCGAGGTGATGTATACCGGCGGCCCCGGTGACACGTCCTTCGCAGCCGAGGCCACCGATTACGCGACCACCATGCCGACGATCTACAATGCCGACACGGTGGGAATCCGGTCGGACCTCATCGGTCGGCCTGTCGAAAGCTGGGCCGAGTTGTTCAACCCCGAATTCAAGGGCAAGACCGCCCTGGTGAACATCCCGCAGATCGGCATCATGGACGCCGCCATGGCGCTGGAGGCGATGGGAGAGATCACCTATGGCGACAAGGGCAACATGACCCGGGACGAGATCGACCACACCATCACCCGATTGATCGAGTTGAAGAAGGCGGACCAGTTCCGTGCCTTCTGGTCCACTTTCGACGAATCCGTGAACCTGATGGCTGCGGGCGAAGTGGTGATCCAGTCGATGTGGTCGCCTGCCGTGACGGCGGTGAAATCGCGCGGTCTCGAATGCGTCTATCAAGGCCTGAAGGAAGGGTATCGCGGCTGGGGCCTGGGAATGGGCCTAATGGGTCATCTGGAAGGGCTGAAGCGCGAGGCAGCTTATGAATACCTGAACTGGTATCTAACTGGCTGGCAGGGTGCCTTCATCGCCCGGCAGGGCTATTACTCATCGGTTCCTGAAACCGCCTTGGCCAACCTGACGCCGAATGAAGTGGGCTACTGGTACGAAGGCAAGCCCGCGACCGAGGACATCCTGGATCCTTACGGCGCGGTGATGGACAAGGCCGGCGCCGTACGCGACGGCGGGTCCTTCCAGGATCGCATGGGCAATGTCGCCTGCTGGAATACGGTAATGGACGAGGAACGCTACATGGTCCAGCGCTGGAACGAGTTCATCTCGGCCTGATGAGCGGGGCGGCGCGGCCCGCCGCCCCTTCATGGAACGGCACCTGGCCCAAGGAACCCTGTCATGTCCGCGCAATCATCGGGGGGCGGTACGCGCATGACCCCCTATCTTCAGGTGGCGCCGCTTGCCATCATCATGCTGGCCATGGTCGGCATTCCCATCGGCACGGTGCTGTTGCTCAGCTTCTGGGAGTCGGACGGGATTTCCGTCTATCCTGCCTTCACTTGGCAGAACTACCGCGACGTACTGTCCGCCGGCGTCACGCTGACGCTGTTTGTCAACACGCTGAAATACGCGGCTATGGTGCTGGTGGCGACCGTCCTGATCGGCTTCACATGTTCCTATTTTCTGGTTTTCCATGTCCGCAACCTGAAATGGCAGATCGGGCTGTTCCTGCTCTGCACGATCCCGTTCTGGACCTCGAACGTGATCCGCATGGTCAGCTGGATCCCCTTCCTGGGGCGCGAGGGGCTGTTCAACCAGATGCTGATGGGGGCGGGTCTGACCCAGCAGCCGCTGGACATCCTGCTGTATTCGGATTTCGCGGTGGTGCTGACCTATATCCACCTGTTCACGCTGTTCATGATCGTGCCGATCTTCAACAGCATGGCCAAGATCAACCCCAACCTGATCGAGGCCGCGCGCGACGCCGGCGCCAATTCCTGGCAGATCCTGACCGGCGTGATCATCCCGCTGTCCAGGACCGGAATCGCGCTTGGGTCGATCTTCGTGGTCACGCTGGTGATGGGCGATTTCTTCGTCGTCCGGGTGATGAGCGGGGGGCAAAGCGCGTCCGTGGTGTCGGCCATGAAGAACCAGATCGACCAGCTGTTCTATCCCCAGGCCGCGGCCCTGGCAGTGCTGCTGGTGCTGGTTGTGGTGCTGATGGTCTCGGCCATTCTGCGGGTGGTGGACATCCGCGCGGAACTGGCGCGGTAGGGGGCACACATGACGCAATCATCCACGCGCCGGGGTGCGGGCTTTTACGTCCTGGCGGCGTTCTTCGCGCTGTTCGTGCTGTTTCTTTATGGCCCGATGCTGATGATCTTCATCCTCAGCTTCCAGGGGCCGACCGGCGGGCTGACCTTCCCGATGCGGGGGGTGTCCACGCATTGGTTCAACGACCTGTGGACCTCCAGCCGCTATGGCGACCTGGGCGGGGCGTTCCGGCGGTCGCTGGTCCTGGGCGTCATGGCCATGGCGATCACGGCGGTGGTGTGCCTATTCGCGGCCCTGGGCTTCCGCCGCCGGTTCTGGGGCGCGGGGCCGATCTTCTATCTGTCCATTGTCAGCCTGATCGTGCCGGGCATCCTGCTGGGCCTTGGCATCAGCCAGCTGTTCCAGCTCTTGGGCCTGCGGCTGGCCTGGTGGATGTCGGGCCTTGGCGCGCATCTGTCCTGGACGCTGCCCTTCGGCCTGCTGATCATGTTCGCCGTCCTGAACCGCTTCGACGGATCGTGGGAGGAAGCGGCCCGCGACGCCGGCGCCCGGCCCTGGCAGGTCTTGGGCCTTGTCACCGTGCCGATCCTGTTTCCCGGCCTGATCGCGGTGGCGCTGTTCGGCTTTACCCTGTCCTATGACGAGATGCCGCGGTCGCTTCTGACCGTGGGGGGCCGGAACACCCTGCCCATCGAGATTTCCAACATGACCACCAACGTCACCACGCCCGCGCTGTATGCCATCGGCACGGTGACATCCGCCGTCAGCTTCCTGGTGATCGCCACGGCCTTCCTGGCCATCGCCGTGATCCAGAAACAGCGGTCGCGCGCCAGGGGAAGGACCGAATGACCGAACAAAGCCGCATCGACATCCGCCACGTGACCAAGCTCTATGGGCGGACCAAGGCCGTGAACAACGTCGATCTGACCATCGCGGGCGGCGCCTATTGCTGCATGATCGGCCCGTCCGGCTGCGGCAAGACCACGCTGCTGCGGATGATCGCCGGGCACGAGACGCCGACATCGGGCGCCATCCTGATCGGCGGGACCGACGTGACCACGGCCCGCACCGGCAGCCGGGGCACGGCGCTGATGTTCCAGAACTATGCCCTGTTCCCGCACCTGTCGCTGACCGACAACGTGGCCTTCAGCCTGCGCGTCAAGGGCGTGCGCGCCGACGACCGCCGCCAGGCCGCGCGCGAGATGCTGGACCGGGTGCAGCTTCTGCACCTGGCCGACCGGGTGCCGTCGGAACTGTCGGGCGGCCAGCAGCAGCGCGTGGCCCTGGCCCGCGCGCTGATCAACAAGCCCAAGGTGCTGCTGCTGGACGAACCGCTGTCCGCCCTGGACGAATTCCTGCGGCTGAAGATGCGGGTCGAACTGAAGCGGTTGCAGAACGACCTGGGCATTACCTTCATCCACGTCACCCATACCCAACCCGAGGCGATCGCGCTCGCCGACCAGGTGGTGGTGATGGACCACGGGCTGATCGAACAGGCCGCCAGCCCGCGAGAGATCTACAACCGCCCGCACAGCCCCTATGTGGCGCGCTTCATGGGCGGGCAGAACGTGCTGGCGGGAAGGGTTGACCGCATCGACGGGACCACGGCGGTGGTCGCGGGGCGGAACGGCGTTTCCTATGACCTGCCCGCCGCGCGGGATGTCGAACCGGGCCAGGATCTGCGCTTTTCCGTGCGCCGCGACCGCATCGCGATCCGCCCGGACGCGGCGGCGCGGAACGGCCTGTCCGGCACCGTCGTCAACATCGAATACCAGGGCACCTTCGTGAAGGTCGCGCTGGAGACCGGGTTGGGCGAGGAGTTCATGATCTACATGGACGACGAGGATTACTTTGCCCACCCCCACGGCGTCGGCGACACCGTCCACGCCGCCTGGGACGCGGCCATGAACCATCACCTGCCCGGCACGAACGACTCGACCGGCACCCCGCACGAGGATTAGATGACACCCCGGGTCGAGATCATCGCCCTTGGCGGCACCATCGCCTGCGCCCCGGATGCCGGCGCGGCGGGCGTGGCCCCCAGCCTGACCGGCGCGGATCTGGTGGCGGCGGTGCCGCAACTGGACGCCTTGGCGCGGATCAACGCGCGCAACCTGTCGAACCTGCCCTCGACCGAGATCGGCCTGCCGCTGGTCTTCGACTTGGCGGCGGCGATCCGCGACCATGAAGACGGGGGCACCGCCGGGGTCGTGGTCACGCAGGGCACCGACACCATCGAGGAAACGGCCTTTCTTCTGAACCTGCTGCACCGGGGCGACATGCCGGTGGTGGTGACGGGGGCGATGCGCAACCCCTCGCTGCCCGGGGCGGACGGCCCGGCCAACCTGCTGGCCGCCGTGGCCTGCGCGGCCGATCCCGGCTGCCGCGACCTGGGCGTGATCGTCGCCTTCGACGACGTGATCCACCCTGCGGCCTGGGTGCAGAAACGCGACACCTCGGCCACCGGGGCCTTCTGGTCGCCCTCGCCCCTTGGCTGGATGGCCGAAGGCCGCCCCGCCCTTTACGCCAAGCCGCCGCGCGGGGCCACGTTCGACCTGCCGCAGGGCGCCCCCCTGCCCTTCGTGCCGATCCTGAAGCCCGGCCTGTCCGATCCGCCCCTGCTGGTTCAGGCCTGCCTGGACGCGGGCGCCGCCGGCCTGGTGCTGGATCTGGCGGGCGGCGGGCATGTGCTGTCGTCCTGGATGGATCCGTTGGCGGCGGCGGCACGCCGGATCCCGGTGATCTTTGCCAGCCGCACGCGCGGCGGGCGCGTGCTGTCGCGGACCTATGGCCAGGCGGGCGGGGAAATCGACCTGCTGAACCGCGGCCTGACGGGCAGCGGCGACCTGGACGCGCTCAAGGCCCGGCTGGTCCTGATGCTGGCCTTGATGACCGGCGCGCCGGGCCGGTTCGGCGCCTTCACCGACCTGGCCTGGCAGCCCGGCGATCCTGCAAACACCTTCACAGGGAGATCACGATGACCAAGAAAATCTACTGCGCCTTCGGCACCGACATCGATTCCGTCGCGGGCTGGATCGGATCCTATGGCGGCGGCGACAGCCCGTCCGACATCCAGCGCGGCATCTTCGCGACCGAGGTCGGCATCCCGCGCCTGCTGCGGCTGTTCAGGAAATACGACCTGCGCACCAGCTTCTTCATCCCCGGCCATTCGCTGGAAACCTTTCCCGACCAGATGCGGATGATCGTGGACGCGGGCCACGAGGTCGGCGCGCATGGATACCTGCACGAAAACCCCATCGCCATGACCCCCCAGCAGGAGGAAGACGTGCTGGTCAAGTCCATCGAGCTGATCGAGGGCCTGACCGGGCGCGCCCCGCGCGGCTATGTCGCGCCCTGGTGGGAGATGTCGAATTCCACCGCCGCGCTGCTTCAGAAATACAATTTCAGCTATGATCATTCGCAGGGCTATCGCGACTTCCAGCCCTTCTATGCCCGCGTGGGCGACGAATGGAACACCATCGACTATACCAGGCAGGCGAAGGAGTGGATGCACCCGCTGAAGCACGGCCACGAGATCGACCTCGTGGACATCGCGGCCAACTGGTATGTGGACGATCTGCCGCCGATGATGTTCATGAAGAAGGCGCCCAACAGCCACGGCTTCGTCAATCCCCGCCATATCGAGGAAATGTGGCGCGACCAGTTCGACTGGGTGTATCGGGAAATGGACTACGGCGTCTTCGCCTTCACCATCCATCCCGACGTGGCGGGCCGTCCGCAGGTGCTGCTGATGCTGGAACGGCTGATCGAACACATCAACGGCCATGACGGCGTCGAATGGGCCACCTTTGAAGACATCGCCGACGATTTCCGCGCCCGCTATCCCTTCGACTCGGGCAAGCGGCCCGAGGTGATCTGAGCCGTCATGTGCAGCGCCTGCGGCTTTCCGGCCGCCCCCGGCCACTGGACGGATGCGGGTGCGCAGACGCCCGGCGACCGGCTGCGGCTGCGCTTCGCCCGGCTGGAGGCAGTAAACCGCCTTCTGGCCCCCTTCGGGCTGAAGGCCTGGGACGACGGCGCCACCCCCGGCCTGCAACTGTTCGCGTCGGGCGGCCAGCGGGAACTGGTGCCCGATCTGGCCGCGCTGTGGGGGGCGGCGGAACGGATGGCGGGCCAGCCCATCGACCCGCTGTCCGACCGGGCCCTGGCCGATGGCTGAATCCCGTTCGGACGGCCGGTTGCCGCTGACCATCCTGGGCGGCTTCCTGGGCGCGGGCAAAAGCACCTGGCTGCGCCACCAGCTGCACATGGGGCGGTTCGGCGGGCATCACGTCCTGGTCAACGAGGCGGCGGAAACCCCGGTGGACAACCTGCTGCTGGCCGGGGCAGGCCGGATCACCGTGCTGGCGGGCGGCTGCGCCTGCTGCGCGGGGCTGCCTGCCCTGCTGGCCGCCCTGCGCGCGATCTGCGACGCGGCCAGCGGCAGGCAGGCGGGACAGGTCGCGGGCGTCCTGCTGGAAACCAGCGGGTTGGCCGACCCGGGCCGGATCGCGGCGGCCATCGCGGGCGATCCCGTGCTGGTGCGCCGGCTGGCCGTGGCGCGGGTGCTGGTCCTGGTGGACGGCCTTCACTGCGGCCCCCAGCTTGCCACCGAACCCCTCGCCCGCGCGCAGATCGAGGCGGCGGACGAGTTGATCCTGACCAAGCCGATGCAGGCCGATCCCGTGACGCTGGCCCGGCTGGCGCTGACGCTGCGCGCGCTCAACCCCGCAGCGGCGCTGTCGGCGGCGGAACAGGGCGTTCCCGTTCCGCTGCCGCCGGAAGACGGACTGATGCCGTTCGACCTGCCCCCGCTTGGCGCCGGCGAACCGATCCTGCCCTATCGCCTGGACGTGGGCCGCGAAGACGGGTGGGTGGCGCTGTCCACCTGGCTGTCGGCGCTGATCCAGGCCCGGGGCGAGGACATCGTGCGCATCAAGGGCGTGGTGCGCACGCCCGCCGGGCGGCTGCTGCTGCAATCGGTGCGCCGGGTGGTCCAGCCGCCCGAGATCCTGCCCGATGACAACAGCGTCCTGGCCGGACCGCCCCCCGAGGAAGGCGTGATCGTGCTGATCGGCCGGGGCATGGACGCGGACAGGCTGGCCCGCTCCTGGCGCCGCTTCGGCACCTGACCGGGCGCCGGGTCAGTCCATCGGCGCGCCCGCGCCGCGCCCGGCCATGCGCGACAGCGCGCGGGGCAGGAAGCGGCCCGCGTCCTTCCTGCCCAGGATCTCGCCCTCCTGCATGACCACCTCGCCGCGCAGGATCGTCGCATGGGGCCAGCCCGTGACCTCATAGCCTTCCCACGGGGTGTAATCCGCCCCATGGTGCATCAGCGCCTGGCTGATCGTGACGCGGCGCGCGGGATCCCACAGCACGATGTCGGCGTCAAAGCCCGGCGCGATCGACCCCTTGCTGGTCAGTCCATAGATCCGCGCGTGGTTGGTTGATGACAGCGCGACGAACTCGTTTTCCGTGATCCGCCCCTTGACCACGCCTTCCGACCACAGGATCGGCATCCGCACCTCGACCCCCGGAATGCCGTTCGGCACCCACTTGAAGGCGGTGCGGGCCTTGGGGTTCTTCTTGCCCATCTCGCCCTCGAAGAAGAACGGGCAATGGTCGGACGAAAAGGTCTGGAACACGCCGGTCTGGATGCCGTTCCAGATCGCCTCCCAGCTTTCGCGGTCGCGCGGTGGGGGCGAGCAGACGTATTTGCCGCCCGTGTCGTCCATGTTCAGGCCCTTCAGATCCTCCGCCGTCAGCGAGACGTATTGGGTGCAGGTCTCGCCCATGATCTTCAGCCCGCGTCCCCTGGCCCAGCGGATCTGCTCCATCGCCTCGCGGCCCGAGACATGGACGATCATGATCGGCACGCCGGTCAGTTCGGCATGGCTGATGGCGCGGTGGGCGGCCTCGCGCTCGACCGACTGGGGGCGCGACACGGCGTGGTAATAGGGGGCGAGCTTGCCCGCACGCTCCAGCTTCTCGGTCATGAAGCGGATGGCGTCATAGCCTTCGCAATGGACCATCACCAGGGCGCCCTGCTCGCCCGCCGCGTCGAACACCTCCAGCAATTCGCGGTCGTTCAGCACCAGGTCGTCATAGGTCATGAAGACCTTGAGCGAGGTATAGCCCGCCGCGACCAGGGCGGGCAGTTCCTGGCCCAGCACGGCAGGCGTCGGATCGGTCAGGATCAGGTGGAAGCCATAGTCGCAGAAGGACTGGCCGTCCGCCTCCTTGTGGTAATCCTCGACCGCCTGGCGCAGGGACATGCCGCGCGATTGCAGGGCAAAGGGGATCACGGTGGTGTTGCCGCCCGCGATGGCCGACCGGGTGCCAGTCTCGAAGCCGTCGGCCATGGCCGGGCCGCCGAAGGCGGGCTGCGCGAGATGCACATGGCTGTCGATGCCGCCGGGCATCACGCGCAAGCCCGTCGCGTCGAGTTCCCGCTTACCCTTGTCCAAGTCGAGCCCGACAGCCACGATCTTGCCGTCGCGGATGCCTACATCCGCGCGTGCGGTATCAGCGGCGGTTACGACCGTGCCGCCTCGGATGACCAGGTCGAATTCCTGCATGACGTTCCCTCTCCTCATACCATCACGTCGCCGCCGTTGGGCGAAAGCGTCTGCCCGCAGTAAAATGCCCCGCCCGTTTCCGAAGCAAGCAGCAGCGCGGTGGGAGCGATCTCGTCCGGCTGCCCAAAGCGCCCGACCGGCAGCTGCCCTTTCTTCATCGTCAGCCAGGCGTCGCTGTGGCCCATCAGCAAGGGCGTTTCCACCGGGCCGGGGGCGATGCCGTTGACCATGACGTTATGCGCGGCCCCTTCGTAGGACAGGGCGCGGGTCAGCCCGACCACGCCCGCCTTGGCCGCGACATAGGCCGCAAGGCCCGGCGCGCCCTTATAGGCCAGTTGCGAGGCGATGTTGACGATCCGCCCGTAACGCCGTTCCACCATGCCGGGGAAAAAGGCGCGCGTGACCAGGAACACCCCGCGCAGGTTCACGCCCAGCATCCGGTCCCATTCGGCGACCGTGACATTGCCAAAGGGCTTATCCTTGCCGCCAATGCCGGCGCAGTTCACCAAGATGTCGGGCTCGCCGAGGGTCGTAGCCGTCCATTCGGCCAGGGCCGAGACCTGCGCCTCGTCCGCCACGTCGCATTCCAGGAAGGCAAGCTGGCGTCCGGCGGCCTGGAACTCGGCGCCCAGAGCCTCTGCTCCCGAAGCATCGCCGAAATGGCAGATGGCCACATCGGCGCCCGCATCGGCAAACAGCATGGCAATGGCCGCGCCGATGCCCCGGCTGCCGCCGGTGATCAGCGCCTTACGGCCCTGCAGCGAAAAGGGCGCGACGATAGATGTCATTGCTTGTTCTCCCGGGCTTTCAGCCAGTCCAGATAGCTGCGGATGCCCTCCTCGAACGAAATGTTCGGCCGATAGCCCAGGTCGCGCTCGGCGGCAGAGATGTCGAAGCGTTCCTGGCGCATGTCGCCCGGATCGTCGCCGGAGGCGACCTCGACCCTGGCGCCGGGGACAACTCGCATCACTGTCTCGGCAACCTCGGCCAGAGTCAGCCAGGATCCACCGGTAATATTGTAGGCTTGCTGCGAGAGATTCGGCTGGTCGAGAGCCGCGATCATGGCGTCGCTCGCATCATCGATGTGCAGATACTGTCGCGGAAAATCGCGACCAAAGGGAATGTGGGTGGGTCGGCCCGCTATCGCATCGGTCAGCATCTGGCGGATGAGGCAGGCGGTGCTGCGACGTGGACCGTAGACCCAGCCAATGCGCAGGTTCACCGTATCCACTCCAAACTGTAGCTTGTAGGCGTTCATCACATGTTCGGCAGCCGCCTTCGAGGCCCCATACATCGTGTCCGGCACCATCACCGTGTTTTCGGAAACGGGAGCAGGCGGGGTCACCCCATAAGCCGTCGCCGTCGAGGCAAAGACCACGCGAACATTGCCAATGACGCGGGCAAGTTCGCCGATATTAGCAGCGCCGCCGATATTCACTTGCACCATCTGGATCGGGTGGTCGGGCGATACCATCGGTCCTGAAAACGCTCCGCAGTGGACGATCCGGTCGATGTCATGGGCGCGGGCGATTGCGTGTAAACCATGGACATCGGTCACATCGCATTCGCGAACCTCGCGCCCATCCACGGTCGTAGCCATGCGGTCGATGGCGATCACACTTGTCCCCCGATCTTCCAGCTTGCACCGCACGGCATTGCCGATCAGCCCGGCAGCGCCGGTGATCAGAACGTGACGTTCACTCATTCAAGATTTCCTTCCCGATCAGGCCGCAAATCGTTCAATGGGCAATTCCGCGCCCAAGAGCATGCGGGTATAGTCGTGCTGAGGATGGGCGAAGATACGTTCGGTTTCTCCAATTTCGACGATCTTGCCATGGCGCATCACCGCGACATTATGCGCGAGCGACCGAACCGAATTCAGGTCATGGGTGATGAAAAGCGTCGCCAGTTGCATCTCGCGTTGCAGGTCGCGCACCAGGTCGATGATCTGGGCGCGCACCCGGATATCTAAAGCGGTCGTTGGTTCATCGAAAACCACGAAGTCGGGGCGAGTTGCCAACGCCCGTGCCATCCCAACCCGCTTTTGTTCACCCGCCGTCAGTTCATGGGGAAAGACGTCGGCAAGTCGGCTGGGAAGGCGCACCAAATCCAGCATCTCAAGCACGCGGGCTCGCCGGGTCGCGGAAGTCGACGCGGTGGGGTCAAGCGCCAATGGCTCGCTGATCAATCGCTCCACTGTCCATCGCGGATTAAGGGCAACATAGGGTTCTTGGAATACCATCTGGATGTTACGCCGCATGGGGCGAAACGCCTTGTCAGGCAGCGTCAGCACATCGTCCCCATTGAACAGAACCCTGCCGCTGTCTGAGCCCAGAAGTCGTACAAGGCATTGACCCACCGTTGTTTTTCCTGATCCGCTTTCACCTACCAACGCCAACGTCTCGCCTTTTGGAATTGCAAAGGAGACGTCATCCACCGCCTTGACCACGTGGCCAGAAGGAGTTGGAAAATGTTTGACCAAGTTGACGACCTCGAGCAGCGGTGTTGCCCTGCCAATGTCGGGTTGTAGATCGGACCTCGTCATGGGGGCGGGTCGTGCGCGGGCTGCTGCCAGTAGTTCAGCACCATATTCGGTTGTGGGATGATGTAGAAATGCAGCCGTTGCACCCTCTTCGACGATATGGCCATCGCGCATGATCGACACCCTGTCGCAATAGCGTGCGACGATGCCAAGGTCATGGGTGATGATGATCGCGCCCATACCGGCCTCGCGGCAGCGCGCCACCAGCAGGTCCAGCACCTGGACCTGGATCGTCGCATCTAGCCCCAGGGTCGCATCGTCCGCGAGAATAACTCGCGGCTCGGCCACAAGAGCCATGGCAATGATCACTCGCTGGGCCATTCCACCGGAAAGTTGATGGGGGTAGGCTTCGGCGCGCTTTTCGGGATCGACGATACCCACCTTGCTGAAAAGCGCTATCGCCTCTGCACGTGCGGCAGCGGGGCTGATATTCTTGTGCGCGCGCAACACATCAGCCACCTGCACGCCGACGGGACGCACCGGGTCTAGAAGAGACTTGGCATCCGTACCAATCAGGGAAACTTGGCCACCACGCAGCTTACGCAATTCCTCGGCAGACATCTGACTCAGGTCGCGCCCAGCCACCTGAACTGTCCCGCCGCTGACCTGCCCCTTGCCCGGCAATAGACCGATCAGGGCACGAGCAAGAACAGATTTGCCTGCGCCGGTTTCACCCACGATGCCTAGCACCTCGTCTGGGCCCAGTTGCAGGTTGACACTGTGAAGCACCGTCTGCTCCCCGAATGTCACCGATAGGTTGCGGGCTTCAAGCAGCGGCTTTGTATCCTGGATCTGCATCAGGCTCTCTCCCTGCGGGGGTCAACATAGTCGCGCAACGCGTCCGCCATCAGGGCAAAGCTCAGCACGGAAAAGACGATGGCCAAGCCGGGGAAAAGCGCGACCCACCAGACTCCTAGGATCATCTGCTGCGATCCGACGGAAACCATCAGCCCCCATTCGGGCAATGGCATCCGCACTCCTGCCCCGATAAAGGACAGACCTGCGGTTAGCAGGATTGCCATCCCGATCGAGATCGAAATCTGGACGATGGCCGGCGTCAGGGCATTTGGCAGGATGTGCCGGAACATAATCTTGCCATCCGTGGCGCCCGAACAGCGCGCGGCAGCGATAAACGGACGGTCACGCAGAGACAGCGCCTCGGCCCGGATCAGACGGGCGAATATCGGCACGAAAAGTACCGCAAGCACGATCGCGACGTTCCATATCTCCTGCCCCATAACCGATACCAGCGCCATTCCCAATACGAAGACAGGAAAGGACTGGATGAAATCGAAGACGCGCATGACCATGGTGCTGGCCCAACCTCGATAGTATCCGACGAGCAGACCTATGGGCACACCGATAGCAAAAGCCACCGCAACTGCCACGACTGAAATCAGCAGGTTGACCCGTGTGGCATAGATGATGCGTGAATAGATATCCATTCCGGACACGTCCGTGCCCAACCAATGCGCAACAGATGGCGGCTGGAGCGAGGCCAAAGGATCGGCCTCTGTCGGTGCATGTGTTGCCAGAAGAGGCGCGAAGATGATTGCGATAACCTGTAGCAGCAGCAGCACCAGCCCGAAAGTCGCGCCTGGTCTGCTGAGAAGAAAAGCAAAAAAATTCCTGATCTTTATCATAATTGGCCCCTCAGACCTGAATCCGCGGGTCGGCCAGTTCGTAGAGGATATCTACGACCAGATAGACCACCAGGATGAAGACCGCCGCCACCAGCACAAAGCCTTGCAGTGCGGGGTAATCGGAATAGGTCACCGCCTGCACCGCGTATTGGCCGAGCCCTCCCCAGGAAAAAATCGTCTCGACCAGCACGGCCGCACCCAGCAGGAAGCCCACCAGAAAGCCCACAAGCGTGATGATGGGCGGCAGACTGTTGCGCAAGGCGTTGCGGACGATGCGGCGCTGGCCCAATCCGCTAGCTCGCTGGTGGCGGATGAAATCGGCACGCCAGATCTCGGCGAAGGTCGTCTTGGTCATCTTCATCAGCGCACCCGCATTCACGATGGTCAGCGTCAGCACCGGCAGCAGCAACCGCCCCGCTGCCGATTTCAGTGCTGCGAAATCGCCCGCGATGATTGCGTCGAAGGTATAGAAGCCCGTGACCGTGGATGGCGGGGTGATCATCGGGTCGATCCGGCCGAACGGCGCCGCCGCGATCCCCAGGGTGCTGAACAGGAAGAAGATCAGCAGAAGGCCGACCCAGAAATCCGGGATCGCTCCGGCCGCCATGCCATAGAAGCGGCTGACGTAATCGGCCACGCCGCCCGGACGGACCACCGCTAGGACCGCGATGGCGACCGCGATCAGGATGGTCAGGATCATCGCGTAGAAGATCAGTTCCAGCGTGGCAGGCGCGCGCTCCATCAGATCCACGGCGACCGGGTTCGAGGTGAACAGCGAAACTCCCAGATCGCCCTGAAGGACGCCGCCCAGGTAATGCACGAACTGCTGCCACAGGCTGCCGTCAAGGCCAAGCTGTTCGCGCAGGTTGGCGATGCTTTCCGGGGTTGCCATGTTGCCCAGCATCAGCAGGGCCGGATCGCCGGGTAGCATCCGCACCAGCATGAAGGTCACGAAGATGACGCCAAGCATCTGCGGCACCACCATGGGAAGCCGCGTCAACACGATACGCAGCGTTCGCGGCAGACGCCGCCAGGTCGTCGAAAGGCTCATGTCGGTCATCCGTCAGAGAGAGATGCCCGCCGGAGACCCCGGCGGGCAAGGCTATCGTCAGCGATCATTCCTTGTGGAAATCGAACCAGGCGTTGCCGTTGGGCGTGTACCACGAATAGCCCTTGACGTTCTGCCGGGTCGCAAGCTGATAGCCGGGGTTGAACAGGAACACCCAAGGCGCGTTTTCCATGGTGATCTGCTGGACGCGCTTCATGTCCGCCAGTCGCTTTTCCTCGTCGGTCGAGGTGAGGGCGCTGTTGATCAGCTCGTTCACCTCGTCGCTGTGGAAGCGCGAATAGTCGATCAGCGAATTGCTGTTCAGCCACAGATTCGCCACATAGGCGGCATCGGGAACGATGGCCATGTCGCGGAAGAAATACATCGGGATCTGGCCCTTGGTATAGCGCTCGACCAGTGTTGACGCTGGCAGCTTGGACAGGGTGACATCGACCCCGGCCTTGGCGAAGGCCGTCTTGAGGATGACCGCCAGCTCTTCTTCCATCTGGTCGCCGGTGCGATAGCCAAGCTCGGTCTGGAAGCCGTCTGGGAAGCCCGCCTCGGCCAGCAGGGCCTTGGCCTTCTCGACATCGTTCTCGAAGCCGAAATATTCATCTGTGAAGCCCGGATAGATTTCTGAAATCGGGCTCTTGGTCGGGCGGGCGGTGTCGAAATAGACGGCCTTCGCGATCTCGTCGCGCGGCACAAGGTAATTCAGCGCCAGCCGCACCTTGGGATTATCGAAGGGTGGCGTCTCGTTGTGCATCTCGACGCGGTGGATATAGTTGCCGAACACCTTATGCACCGTCACGCCGGGCATCTGCCCCAGCATCGACAGCTCACGGGGCGACAGGTATTCTGCCACATCGACCGCCCCCGCCTGCAAGGCCGCCAGCCGGTTCGCGCTAGTAGGCATCTCGCGGAAGATGACCCTCTTCAGCTTCGGCTCACCGCGATAATAATCCAGGTTGGCGTCATAGACGATTTCCTGGCCCGGCGTGTATTTCGTCACCTTGTAGGGGCCAAAGGACGCCGAATTGATCGCCAGCCACCGCTGGCCCCAAGGGTCTTCGGCCGTCAGGTGTTCCTTCATCGTATCCGAATCAAGGATCCCCAAGTCGCTGTTGACCCACAGCTTCTCCAGCAGGGGTGACGGATTCGGAATGCTAACCCGCACGGTCATGTCATCGACCTTGGTGAAAGCAGTCTCGAAATTCTCGATCTTCAAGATCTGGGTCATGTACCAGTGGAAGTTCGACTTCAGGTTCCAGCCCCGCTCAAAGGACCACATGACATCGTCGGCGTTCAGCGGGTGCCCCGCGCCGCTGACTACGTCGGGCCGCAGATGGAAGGTGATCGACTTGAAGTCCGGCGCAACCTCCCATGTCTCGGCCAGCGCGCCGGTGATCTTCGAGAAATCCTCGTAGTTCACCCCGTCCTCACCCTGCTTCATCTCGAAGGCCAGCAGCCGTTCGTTCACGTTGCGGCGCAACTCATGGACGGCCTCGGTGGGCGGGTATTCCTGGTCCAGCGATTCCGGCGTGCGCGGACCGGCGACGATCAGGGTCTCTTGCGCGGTCTGCGCGGTGGCGGGATGTCCGTTGAAGGCCGCCGCGGCGACAAGCGCACCGATAGCAGTCTGCAACAGAACGCGCCGGCTGGGGAAAAGAAGGGTCTTAAGGTCCAAGTCATGATCTCCCTGTGATCGCGCCACCCTTGCTCTGTCTCCGCAAAGCTCTTCGTCTGTGGCTGGTTTACATCGTTGGATACAATCAAGGGGACAACGATGCGGCCTGTCAATTGAAATTGAGGATCCGGTGTGCGATATACTGTGAAACGTGCAGGACGATCTGAAATGCTCAGGTGTTAGGCTGAGATCGAATAGCGAGAGGGCATTTCGGAAAAACCAATGGATGATGAAGACATTTCAGGGGAAAGCAGCGCTAAACGCCGCCACGGTTATACTGAACAGGAAATTACTCGGCGCCTGATCGAGGCAATCTTTGAACAGCGTCTTCCCCCGGGCGAGAGGATCACCGAAACGCAGCTAGCCGGTATTTTTGGGGTCAGCCGGTCTGTCGTTCGCCTGTCAATGAGCAAGCTTTCGGACATCGGCGTCTTCAGGAAGACGCCCAACCTTGGCTACACGATCGCGGCTCCTTCCCGGGCCGAGGCCAGGATGATGCTGAATGTGCGCAAGATGATCGAGCCTGATATGGTCCGGTCGATCACCATGTCACGCTCGGCAGCGGACATCCAGCGGCTTGCCGATCATATCGCCATAGAGGAAGCGGCGCGGCAGGCCGGCGACCGTTCGAAACTGGTCCGGCTGACCGGGGAATTTCATCTGAAGCTGGCCGAAATCAGCGGCAATGTCTATCTGGTACATATCCTGACGCAGCTTCAAGTGCTGACTTGTCTGGCGATTCTGGTTCATGCCGAATCAGAAACAGGCTGCCCGAGGGACGAGCACAGCAGCATCGTTAGCGCCATTGTTGAGGGCGACGGAGACAAGGCTGCTGCCGGGATGATGCATCACCTGACCCACATCTCGGAAGAGCTCCAGATCGACAATCTAAGACCGGAACCCAGTCTGGAAAGCGCCCTCCGCTGGCTGGGTGCGGGGCCGGAAAGTCTGATCTGTACGTCGTGACGGCGTTGATGACATGACCGCTCCTCTTGTGGATCGTTGCAGACCCACCTTGGCACATCAGATGCCGTCAGGGGGCGGTCACATCATCAACGCCACTCTAAATGCACATTCCAGCATCCTTCGATGCACAACAAGTGGCCTACGGTAGCTACCACACTATTTGCTTGGCAAGCAGAACATACCAATCCAGTCAAATGGTTTCGGGACGATTGTCTGTGCCTAGCCAAAGACGATGGTGGAAAATACTGTAAAATCAGCTGACTACCTTCAATTTCGTCTGGTTTGGAGGGGAAGAATTGATCCGTAGGGATTGAGTGATCCGAAGAACAAGCGCTTAAAAATTTTTCTCTCGCCTAAAATTTAAGCAAGTTCTGAAAAACTCTATCATGTTGAAAAGGCGCAATAAATTTGATTTTTTCGAATAGTGGAAATTGTTTTCAGTAAAATTGCTATTCTTTGTGAGGTTGGTAGGTTTGCTGGCAGATGATGGAGAATCCTATGACCAGCCAGAATCCCGTGTTCATTCCCGGCCCCACGAACATCCCCGAAGTGCTGCGCAAGGCCGTGGACATGCCCACGATCGACCATCGCAGCCCGGTCTTCGGACGCATCCTGCACCCGGCGCTGGAAGGGGTGAAGAAGGTGCTGAAGACCACGCAGGGGCAGGTCTTCGTCTTCCCCTCGACCGGGACCGGCGGGTGGGAAACCGCGATCACCAACACGCTGTCGCCCGGCGACACCGTTCTGGCGACCCGCAACGGCATGTTCAGCCACCGCTGGATCGACATGTGCCAGCGCCACGGCCTGGACGTGCAGGTCGTCACCCAGGAATGGGGCGAGGGCGTCCCGGCCGACCGGTTCGAGGAGATCCTGACCGCCGACAAGGCGCACCGGATCAAGGTCGTCCTGGCGACGCATAACGAAACCGCCACCGGCGTGCGCAGCGACATCGCCGCCGTCCGCCGCGCCCTGGACAATGCAGGCCACCCGGCGCTGCTGTTCGTGGACGGCGTTTCCTCCATCGGGTGCTATGATTTCCGCATGGACGAATGGGGCGTCGATATCGCCGTGACCGGCAGCCAGAAGGGCTTCATGCTGCCCCCCGGCCTGGCCATCGTCGGCTTCTCGCCCAAGGCGCTGGCGGCGGTCGAGACCGCGACGCTGCCGCGCACCTTCTTCGACATCCGCGACATGGCCAAGGGCTATGCCGCCAACGGCTATCCCTATACGCCGCCGGTCGGGCTGCTGAACGGGCTGAACGTCGCCTGCGACATGCTGCTGGACGAGGGGCTGGAGAACGTCTTCGCCCGCCACCACCGCATCGCCGAGGGCGTGCGCCGTGCCGTCGCCGCCTGGGGGATGTCTCTGTGCGCCAAGCGCCCCGAGCTTTATTCCGACAGCGTCAGCGCGATCCGCGTCCCGGCTCGAATTACATGTCGGGCGATTTCCAGCGCGAGATCCGGTTCCTCGGCATGACCAGCTCGCCCGCCTTTGTCCGCCAGCCCGAGGGCAACGGCGTGGCCGAACGGGCGATCCGGACGCTGAAGGAGCAGCTCCTCTGGGTTCGGCACTTCGCCACGATCGAGGAACTCAGGCTGGCGCTGGCCACGTTTGCGGCTCTCTACAACGCCAGATGGCTGCGCGAACGGCATGGGCACAGGACGCCCGATCAGATCCGCGCAGAGCAAAGGGCCCTTGAAACCAAAGCCGCCACGGGGTTCAAACTGGCGGCATGACCGGCGCAAAGCACTGTCTCAAAACCGTGCCCCGGTACAGTGGCACTGACCTGCCGACCTTCGTGGAGGCTTTCCTCGACGATCCGCACTTTGTCTGCATCGCTCCAATGTCGCCGGCGGACGCCATCCGCCGCGGACATAACTTCAATCGGGGGTTCGAATTTAAGGTCGCGCATAAGGTCGAAGCTATCACCCAAACCCAAATCCCGTCAGGCGGCCCTCCGCGGAGGCATACGCTTGACCGATCCTGGCAGGCCTGTTCGCCGCGCTTGCGCCCTTTGCGCCCAGTTTCCTCGCTGATGCCGTAGCGTTTGGCCAGGATCCTGGTGGGCTCGGTGGAGCGGGCGATTTCAGCCCGCACAGCCGGCGTGATCCGGGCTTGGGGATGGATCTGCATCATCACGTCCCCTCGGCAAGAAGGGGTTCAAAGCGCCAGGCATGTTCAGCAATGGCCCAGCTTACCTCGTCCCAATGTTGTTCCGCAACCAGACAGCTAGGTAATCGTGATATCCAATCAGCTCAATCAATTCGTGCAAGCCGTTCCAGTAAAAACGGGAAGGCGGAGACGTGCCTGGGTGGTCGTGGCGGGCGGTGACAGTCCGGTTTGTCAGGTCTCTTGTTGGATCAGGTGAGCTTTGATGGCGTCCATGACTGCCCGCGTTCGGCGAGGAATTTGCCGGCGGGTGGGGTAAACGCCCCACATGCCAAGCTCTGGCAACTCAGCATCCTTCATCTCGATGCGTTCGAGGCAGCCCTGTCGGAGACATTCTTCCACATCCCAGTAAGTCATCACCGCAAGACCTGCGCCGTCGCGACAAGCAGCCCGAATCGCTTCGATGCTATTGGCAGTGAACGGGCCGTTGACCCGTATCCAACGGATCTCCTCGCCAATGCGGAACGGCCAGCTTGGGATGCCGTGGAGGGTCAGGCAAGGATGGCCGACCAAGTCGGCAACAACAGCAGGTTTTCCGAACCGACGGATATAATCAGGAGCGGCACAAAGGACCCGGGGATTTGTCGCCAGCCGAGTTGCAATAAGCTCCGAGGAATTCAGCGGCGAAACTCGGATCGCAAGATCGAGGCCAGTGCCAGCAAGATCCACAATCCCATCCGTCAACGTCAGATCGACCTTGAGCAAAGGGTTGTCCGCCATAAGACGCGTCAGGGCCGGAACGATGATCGACCGGCCGATCAGGTTTGGCGCTGTCACCTTCAACACCCCCTGAAGGCCGCTGTCGCCTGCCGCTAGCGCCGCAAGAGCGGCATCGTGCGTTTCCAGTAAGGAAATCGCGTATGGAAGAAACGCTTCACCTTCGGGCGTGAGAGAGACCGATCGCGACGTGCGGTGAAAAAGCCGAACCCCTACCTCGCTTTCCAAACTGGCAAGGCGCCTGCTGACTGTCATGACAGGAACGCCCATCTGCCGGGCCGTCGCCGAAAGCGTTCCCAACGATGCGATGGACCGGAAAAGAGCGATGTTCTCGATGAGCATATTGTAACGCTATTCGTTAAGCTCCTTACCGTCCAGCCTCACTTCTGGCTTATAAGTTGCTCGTCTAAGTCTCTGCCAACACAAGGAGAGATATGATGACTGATGAGCAACAAGCGCTCCTTTCGCCCGTGACATTGGCAGGCCGCACTTTGAAGAACCGTCTTGGCGTGGCGCCGATGACACGCGTCACTGCCACCGAGGATGGACGCGCGACCGAGACGATGACCCGCTACTATGAGCGCTTCGCTCGCGGTGGTTTCGGGCTTGTTATCACCGAAGGCATTTACACCGATCAGGCCCATTCACAGGGCTATGCATTTCAGCCGGGCCTGACTGACGAGGCACAGACAGGCGCCTGGCAACTGGTGGTCAAGGGTATCCAGAGCCATGGCGCGCTGGCGATTGCCCAGCTGATGCATGCGGGCGGTATTTCACAAGGAAACCGGTTCCGCGACACCAACGTCGGGCCATCTGCTATCCAGCCCAAGGGTCAGCAGATGACCTTCTACCGGGGTACGGACGACTATCCCGTGCCGCAGGAAATGAGCGAAGCGCAGATTGCAGAAGCCATCGAAGGCTTCGCATCCGCCGCCGTCTTTGCGGTTGAGGTCTCGGGCTTCGACGGGGTCGAAATCCATGGGGCAAATGGCTATCTGCTGGACCAGTTCCTCACAGACTATGCAAACAAACGGAGCGACCAATATGGCGGCAGCACCCAAAATCGCGTTCGCCTGACCATCGAGGTGGTCAATGCCGTTCGCGCGGCGGTCGGCAAAAGCATCCCCCTTGGCGTTCGCATCTCTCAAGGGAAGGTCAACGACTTTCACCACAAGTGGGCAGATGGCGAGAAAGACGCAGAGATCATCTTCGGCTCCTTGTCCGACGCGGGCGTTGATTACATCCACGTCACGGAATTCGAAGCGTGGCAGCCCGCCTTCGGATCCGGGCCGAGCCTCGTGCAGTTCGCGAAGAAATACGCTCCGAACACTATCGTTCTTGCCAATGGAAGCCTTCACGACGTTGAGAAAGCCGAAGCGGTTCTGAAGGACGGAGCCGATGTGGTGACGCTGGGCCGTGGTGCGCTCGCCAATCCGGACTTCCCCATTCGGGTCGCACATGCTGAGCGGCTTCGCGACTTTGACCCGGCGGTCCTCGGTCCGATTGCTGATGTCAAGGAAAGCGAACTCACACTCTGATCACCGAAAGTCACTGTTGATTTTCCAGGCAGCGTCCGCACTCTCGTGCGGGCGCTCACGACTAGTTGATATGAACGGCACAGCATGAGTTGGTGAAGTTCGCGGTTTTGTTTGGTGGCAGAAGTACACACGGCTCTCTAGCTAGCAGCCTTCCCCGGAAGATCGTCATCGATATGCCGCCAATACCCATGCCTGCGTATTCCACGCCATCCAACCGCTTATTCCAGCAACATCAGACCAGCCGTTCCACGGGCATCCGATCGGTCGGCGGTAGCGGTCTGAGGGGCGTTGATGATGTGACCGCCCCCCGACGGCATCTGATGTGCCAAGGTGGGTCTGCAACGATCCACAAGGGGAGCGGTCATGTCGGAGATTATCACGGTCGGGCTCGATCTGGCGAAGAATGTGTTCCAGGTGCATGGAGCCGACGGCACAGGACGGACGGTTCTGCGCAAAAAGATACGGCGAGCGCAGATGCTGGAGTTTTTCAGCCAGCTGCCCTCGTGCGTCGTGGCGATGGAAGCCTGTGGCGTTGCCCACTTCTGGGGCCGTGAGATCGGCAAGCTGGGCCATGATGTGCGGTTGATCCCGCCTGCCTATGTGAAGCCATTCGTCAAGCGGCAGAAGAACGACATGGCGGACGCCGAGGCCATCTGCGAGGCGGCGATGCGGCCCACGATGCGCTTTGTTCCAGTGAAGAGCGAAGAGACCCAAGGCGCGGCAATGGTCTTTCGCGTGCGCGAGTTGCTGATCCGGCAGCGCACGCAAGCGATCAACGCATTACGCGGCCATCTGACCGAGTTCGGTCAGATTGTTCCGCAGGGAGCGGCCAATGCCTCGCGGCTGATCGCGATCGTGGAAGATCCAGAAAGTGATCTGCCTGCCGGTGCCATTCCCACGCTGAAGTGTCAACGGCGGTGCAAAATCCGGCCACGCGGCGGGGTAAAATCAGGCCAGGCGGCGGTGACCGGCACCATGGCGCGCGCGCTCACCATAGTGCTGGCGCGTGCCATGGTGCCTTGGCCCCTTGGGGCCAAAACGAGGCGATGTGATTTCAGGACTTTTGTTGCTGCTTTCGGGCAGTGCTGTTGGCGAGGCGATAACTCTCGCCGTTCATTTCGAGGATGCTGACGTGGTGGGTCAGCCGGTCGAGCAGTGCGCCGGTGAGGCGCTCGGAGCCGAAGGTCTCGGTCCATTCATCGAAGGGCAGATTGCTGGTAATCAAGGTCGCGCCGCGCTCGTAACGTTGCGAGATCAGCTCGAACAGCAATTCGGCACCGGTCTTGGACAGCGGCACGAAGCCCAGCTCATCGATGATGAGCAGCTTGTAACCGGC
>NZ_JBHRXY010000033.1:0-29861 GCF_042648745.1 Paracoccus angustae | reverse complement strand
CATAAGCACGTGCTTAGGCATGTGCCTAAGCCTCCATGGTTATGCCTGGTGTCCGGTCGAAAGGGGGGCCAGTTCACTATCTACAGGTCGATCATTTCGCGGGTATGGTCGAGTATTTTTCCGATTGTATCCTGTCGGGAATGCCGCCGCATCTCGACCCGACCGAGGGGCTGGCCGATGTGCGTATTCTTCGGGCGATCAAACGGGCCACCGAGACCGGTCAAACGCAGAAACTGGCACTGTTTTCCGTTGATGGTTCGATCTGCCGGTCGATGATCCGTGCTCTGCCCTGATGTGAAACAATCAATGACCGGACGGTATTGTCGGCACCGGGGTTTTAATCTGAGCGGATATTTCGGTGCGAAGGGGTCCGGTCATGAAATCTTTGGGAATTGCGATCATAGGTGCGGGAATGATCGGCGGTGCGCATGGCGCTGCCTATCGTCAGTTCGCCCACCGCTTCGGCGGGGATGGCATGGAACTGCGTTGCGTTTGCGATATGAACGAGGCATTGGCAGGCGATCTGGCGCGCAAATACAGTTTCCGGAAAACCGCCCGCGACTGGAAACAGGTGATTGGCGATCCGGATATCCATGTCGTCTCGGTCTGCCTTCCAAATTTTCTGCATACCGAGGTAACGCTTTCGGCTTTGCAGGCCGGCAAGCATGTGCTTTGCGAGAAGCCGCTGGCGCTGTCGGCGGCAGAGGCGCGTCCGGTACGGGATGCGGCTCTGGCGGCGGATTGTGTTTCGGGCACGGTTTTCAATTATCGTCGCATTCCCGCGCTAAGCGATATACGCAAACGGCTGACCACGGGGGATCTGGGCAAGCCGGTGCAGATCTCGGTTCTGTTTCAGTGCGATTACGCCGCGGATCCGATGCTGCCGCATTCCTGGCGCTATGAGTTCGACAAGGCCGGACCGGGGGCGCTGCTGGATCTGGGAACCCATGCGGTCGATATGGCGCGCTTCATGTTCAGCGACATAAGCGAGGTTACGGGTGCGATCTCGACCATTTCCGTGCCCGAGCGGCATCTGCCGAAAGCTGCGACGTCCGGGCACGGGCATGTCGACCTGTCGGATGAGATGGCCAAAGTCGGTAATGACGATGTGATGTCGGGGCTCCTGCGCTTTGCGAACGGTGCGCAGGGCTTTGTCTCGGCCAGTCGGGTCGCCGTGGGATCGGGCAACCGGCTTGCGGTTGAGGTTCACGGAACCAAAGGAACGGCCCGGTTTACAACTGAGATGCCGTCCTTTTACGAGCTTGCGTTATTCGAGGCCGGCCGCCCGTCGAATTTTGTCCGGATGCCGAACCGGCCATCCTCGGCCTATATCGGGCAACTGGCGCCGGTGCCGCATGATCTGGCCTCGATCGGCTATTCGGAGGTTTTCGGCTATCTGATCCATGAGTTTCTGGAGGCGGTCGCCGAGGGTCGGGCGCTTGAAAATGGCAGCATCGAAGACGGATATCGCGCCGCGCAGGTTCTGGATGCGATCCAGACAGCCAGTGTCGGGAATGCGCCGGTGAAGGTGGACTGGCAGGCGTGATACGCTTGCTTTGCGTCAGTCCTGAGGCGAAGCTCTCGCCTCAGGACGGTCATCCGGCTTCGGCCCTGTTTCGCTGTTCCGGGTTGCGGCTGGGCCTTTGGTCACCTCGATGATTTCGGGCTTGAAACCACGAGCGATGCGTCAGCCTATCTGAGCAAGGCGGACTGGCCATCCGGCTCAGATCGTCAGCACCAGCCTGGCCAGTTCCTCCGTCCGGGTAGTCAAACCGTCACCCGCCGCCCGTTTTCCACCGACTCCACACAGGCATTGGCCAGCCGCAGCGCGATGACTCCGTCTTCGCCATTCGCCGATGGTGGGCGGTCCTCGGCGATGCTGGCGATGAATTCGGCGATTTCGGCGGCGTAGGCCGGGACATAGCGGGTCATGAAGAAATTCATCAGCGGTGCCGAGGTATATCCCTCGGCTGTCCCGACCCGCAGCGTGTTTTCATGGAAATTGGCCACATCGACCACACCTTCGCTGCCATGCACCTCGACCCGCTGGTCATAGCCATAGCTGGCGCGGCGGGAATTGGTGATGACGGCCTGCCTGCCGCTGGCAGTTTCCAGAATTACGGTGGCGCTGTCGTAATCGCCGATTTCGCGCAGCTTCGGCTCGATCAGGATCGAGGCATGGGCCGATACCGCGACCGGTTCCTCACCCAGCATGAAGCGGGCCATGTCCAGATCGTGGATTGTCATGTCGCGAAAGATCCCGCCGGATCGCGCGGCATAGGCGATATCCGGGGCGCCGGGGTCGCGCGATGTGATCGTCACCATCTCGACCGCGCCGATCCGGCCTGCGTCGATGGCATGGCGGGCGGCGGCGAAATTCGGATCGAAGCGGCGGTTGAAGCCCATCATCAGCTTCACGCCTGCATCGCGGGCGATGTCCACGACCTGCTGCGCGCGGAGAGTATCCAGATCGACCGGCTTCTCGCAAAAGATGTGTTTACCGGCGCGGGCGAGTTTTTCGATCAGATCGGCATGAGTATCCGTGGGGGTGCAGATCAGCACGCCGTCCACCTTGTTATCCGCAGCGATCTCATCGGTGCTGCGAAAGGCGGCTCCGCTGCGGGCGGCCAGTGCCTGTGCCGCGGCCGGCATCGCATCGGTAACGGCGACCAGTTCCGCGCCGGAATGTGCGGCGATGGCATCGGCATGGACATTGGCAATCCGGCCGGCGCCGATCAGGGCAAGCTTGACTGTCATCTCAGGCTCCTTTCACATCGGCCCAGTCGCCGGATTCCGCCGACGCGAACACCGCGTCACAAATGGCGGCATTGGCGCGGGCGTCTTGCAGATCGAAATAAGGGGTATCCTCGCCCCGGATCGCGCGAGAAAAATTGGTGATTTCTTCCTCATATTGATCCAGCGCCGGGAATTCGAGCGTGGTGATCTGCGAATTGGCATGATCGGCGGAGGTATCAATCTGGATCAGGTTCGGCTCCTTGCGCGAGGGGACATAGGCCTGCGGCAGGGTGATGAAAGCGCGTTCACAGACGATCTGGATGGACTGAGACGATGCCTGGGCGAGTGAGACCATGAACGTCGCCTGACGGCCATCCCCGAAATCCATGATGACCGAGGTGAACAGATCGATCCCGGCGGCATTTCGCTGCATCAGCGCCATGACGCGCCGGGGTTCGGCGTCGAAGACATAGCGCGCAGCCATCGCGGTATAGGAACCCAGATCGTAATAGGCACCGCCACCCCATTCGGGCTTTTGGCGGAAATCCTGATCATTGGTCATCATGAAGGACAGCAGCGATGAAAATGTCAGCGGTGCGCCATATTCGTCGCCGCGCAGGATCTCGCGCAGGCGTATCCAACGGGGCTGGTTGCGCACCATGAAGGCTTCGGAGACTTTCAGCGCCGGGTCGATCCCTTCCAGCGCCGCATATTCGTCCGCGCGCATGGCACCGGGCTTTTCGATCAGCACATGCTTGCCGGCCTCGGCCGCCCTGCGCGCCCATTCGACATGCAGGTGGTTGGGCAGGGCGATATAGACGGCCTCGACATCAGGATCGGTCAGGACCTCGTCATAGCTGCCCCAGGCCCGCGCGATCTTGTGCCTGTCGGCCATGGCTTGCGCCCGCGACAGATCACGTGCCCCGATGGCCACCGGTGTTGCATGGGCGCTGTTGATCATGCCGGGGATCACCGCGCCATCGGCGATCCGCGCGGCGCCGAGAATGCCCCATTTGACCGGATTGATCTGTGCCATCGCCTTCCTCACATTTCTGCACTGCCGCTTCATGAGCGCGACGACAGTTGTGGCACGGGCCTGACTGGAGGAAAGCGCGTTTGATGATCGAAAACGATCAGTGTCCGGGGTCAGATTTGGGGGACCTCGGGGATGTTCTCAGGGCCGTACAGCACCGCTTGCAGCGGTTTGGTGTCGTAGTGATCATCCTCTCCCAGATCGGCAAAGTCGAAATGCTTGAGGATGTGATTGACCGCCACCCTGGCCTGCAATTCGGGGTTCTGGTCGATGGTCAGCGACATGATCCCTTCGCGCAGCAGTGCGGCGCTGTACTGTGTCAGCTCATGCCCGACAAAGACCGGCCGCGCGGTCAGGATATCGGCGCGGATGGCTGCCGCAACGCCCAAATTCCCGGCGCCGACATTATAGACGGCGACGATATCGGGATGGGCGGCGAACAACTGGCGCAGCCGCGTTTCCGAGCGGTCACGGTCGTCGCGGCCCTCGACAATCGCGGCAATGGAAAATGTGCTGTGGCCGGTCAGATAGGCCTCAAGCCCGCGAATGCGGTCGTCGTGGGATTGCAGTTCGCGTGTATTGCACAGCACGGCGATGGGACCTGCGGTGCGCGCCATTTGCGTCATGAAATAAGCAGCCGAGCGTCCGGACTGAAAATGATCCGGCCCGGCATAGGCGATGCGGGCCGAACCCGGCACATCGGAAATCAGCGTCACAACCGGAATGTCGCGCGTTTGCAGCGTAGCGACCGCTTCGCGAATGACCGGGTCGTCAGGCATGTACGCGATCACTGCATCGCAGCTTGTCCGACGCAGGGCGCGGGCAACGGTCTCGGCGCGTTCGTCCTTCAGGATGGTGCGATGGATGATGATCGACGCATCCAGCAGCGTTGTCAGCCGCTGAAACTCATGCCGCATTCGTGCAATCAGCGGCAGTTCGGGGCGGGCCAGCATCACCTCGATACGGATCGTGCGGTGGTGGCGTTCTGGGAGGATGCGTTTCAGACCAAGATCGCGCGCCGCCTGCAGCACCCGGCGGCTGACCTCTATTGAAACATTGCCACGTTCGTTGATGACCCGGTCGACGGTGGCCGAACCGACGCCTGCCCGCGCCGCGACGTCCTTCAGGGTAACCTTGCGTGACATGTTTCCTCCGGTTTCGCGAAGGATAGGCGGCGCTCTGATCGAAAGCAATCAGCCGCGCCAATGCGTGTCCCGCCGTGTCCACTTACCTTTAGGGACGGGCAGTCGAAAGGGATGCTTATGAAGATAGGTTTTGTTTCGGACAGCCTTGGCGGCCTGTCCTTCGAAGAACTGCTGGATCAGGCTGTCCGGATGGGCGTACAGGGTGTTGAGGTCAATACCTGCGGCTGGTCCACCGGCCCGCATTTCGATATGGCGGCGATGAAATCGGATGCTGCCGCACGCCGGGCCTTTGCAGATGCATTCGAGGCCCGCGGGCTTGAGATCATCGCGCTGAACGCCAATGGCAACCCGACACACCCGACCGAGCAGCAGCAGGGTGAAGGCTTGCGCGACACCATTCGGATCGCGGGCGAAATGGGGCTGAAGACGGTCTGCACCATGTCTGGCCTGCCTGCGGGCAAGGCAGGCGATGACATGCCCAACTGGGTCGTTTCAAGCTGGCCGCCGGAAACGCGCGCCATCCTCGATTATCAATGGAACGAGGTGCTGATTCCGTTCTGGACCGACATTGCCGCATTGGCCAGGGAATGCGGGGTCGAACGGATCGCGCTGGAAATGCATGGCAATCAATGCGTCTACAATGTGCCGACGCTGCTGCGCCTGCGAGAGGCGATCGGGCCGGTGATCGGGGCCAATCTGGATCCCAGCCACCTGTTCTGGATGGGGGCCGACCCGCTGATGGCCGCAGATGCGCTGGCCGGCGCGATCTATCATGTCCATGCCAAGGATACGCTGCTTAATGCGCCGGTGCAGGCGACGACCACCCTTCTGGAAAATGGCGGGCTGACGGATATTCCGGCGCGCGCCTGGTCATATATCACGCTGGGTATCGGGCATGATGAAACCTGGTGGCGTCAATTCTGCTATCGGCTGAAAATGGGCGGCTATGACGGCTGGCTGTCGATCGAGCACGAAGATATCATCCTGAATTCGCTTGAGGGGCTGGAGCGTTCGGTCGAACTGCTTCGGCGTGTCGCGCCCGTGAGGCCAGCCGATTTCCAGTTGCAGTCGATTTGAAGCACTGCGACCGCTTGATTGGTTTCGATCATGCCTTGGCTGTCCCGGTGATTGCTGTCGGACGAATAATGAACCCGGACATAAAGGGAGGAAACCAATGTCTTCAAACAAATTCGGTCTGAAAGCCCTTCTGGCCGGAGCTGCGCTGGCCGTTTCCGCGGCCGCGCTGCCGGCGGCCGATATCGCGGTCATTGCGGGTTCGGCCAATGACGAATTCTTCAATCGCGTCAAGAAAGGCGTGGATCAGGCGGCGCTTGTCGTCGAAGCGAACGGTGGCTCGGTCAATTACCTGCCGACGCAGAACTACGATAATTTCGGTCCCGATCTGGTCGGGCTGATCAATACGGCGGTCGGGCAGGGAGCCGAAGGAATTGCCATCCCGATCTGGGTGCCCGAGGCACAATTGCCTGCTTTGCAGGCAGCGGCCGAGCAGGGTGTGAAGATCATGGTCTATAATTCGGGATCGGCGCATCAGAAGGATGTCGAAGGCATCAACTATTTCGGTGCTGACGACTTTGTGGCCGGTGTCGCGGGTGGCGAGTATCTGGCGCAGAACGGCGCGAAAAAGATCCTGTGTCACATCCATGTGCCGGGCGCGGTCAATCTGGAAAGCCGCTGCGATGGTGTGACCGAGGGGGCAGAGGCGAATGGCGCAGAAGTCGTCCGCCTGCCGACCCCCGCGAATATCGATTCCGATGCCACTGCCACGGCAGAGGCAATCAAGGCGGAATTGCTGAAGGATTCGTCCATAGATGCCGTCATCACCGGCGCCGCATGGGCCTCGGATTCGGCGGCCATCGCGATTCAGCAGGCAGGGCGTCCGGTCATGTTGGGTACCTTCGATCTCAGCCCATCGGTGCTGGGCCGGATTCAGGACGGAACGCAGAAGATGGCCATTGACCAGCAGCCCTACCTGCAATCCTTTCTCGCCACGACCATGCTGGCGGCGCATATCGATTTTGGCACCGAACTGGCCACCAATCCGGTGCTGACCGGCCCGGCGATTGTCGATGCCAGTAATGTCGAGGTGACGATGCGGGGCGTCGAGGCGGGCGCGCGCTGATCCGAAGTGGCGGCGGCGTGGGTGCCGCCGCCCTTGTTTACAGGCTTATTTCGCGGCCTTCCGTCGCGCTTTGGCGCGCGGCGTCGAGAACCTGAAGCACCGCTATGGCCTCGGCAGGCGTAACCGGCGGCGGGGTCCCGTCGCGGACCGCGCGGGCGAAGCCTTCGTAATAATCGTGATAGCGGCCCTGTTCGGATGGCACAGGTTCCTTGCCGTCATCGGTGGCCAGCAGGCCCCAGCGTTCTTCGGCCTCGTAACCCCATCCTGCCGGATCATCTGCGGGCCGTTTGCCTGCAAAAATTGCCTGTGCCTGCACATCCGTCTGGGCCGAGCGATAGCTGCCGCGTTCGCCATAGGCCACGAATTCCTTCGCGTCGATCCCGTTGATCTTGCTTGAAACAAGCTGCGAGAATGTGCCGCCCCGATGCCGGATCGAGATGACAAAGCCCGCATCGGTCGGACCTTCGGGCAGGTCGATCATGTCCAGATGCGCATGGACCGAAACGGCGGGCCCCAGAAGCCAAAGGATCTGATCGACCATGTGACTGCCCAGATCGCGCAGCAACCCTCCTTCCGGACCGGCCTCCAGCGTTGCCGGATCGTCCTGTTCCATCCGTGCATGGATGCGCCACAGCCGGCCAAGGCGGCCGCTGTCCAGCACTTTCTTCAGCGTCTGTACGTCGGTATCGAAGCGGCGATTGTGAAATACGCCCAGCACCACGCCCCTGTCTCTTGCGGCGCGTTCCAACTCGCGCCCCGTATCGGCGGATGGCGCGAAGGGTTTGTCGGCGATGACATGGACACTCGCGGCGATCGCCTCGAGCACCAGTTCGCGCCGGGTCCCGGGCGGCGTGGTGATGGTCACCGCATCCACGCCCGCTTTCAGCATCTCGGCCAGGCTGGCATGGATCGGCAGACCGGGATAGTCCGCCTTCACCCGTTCGATGGTGGCAGGTGCACGGGCAACGATGCCCGCCAGTTCAACGCCCTTGGCGGCCTTGATGAAGGGCGCATGAAAATGCCGCCCGCCCGTGCCATAGCCGACAATTCCGATACGCATGAGACCCTTTCATTTGCGCGCGACATTGCGCGAATATTGTCAGTTTTGGGCTGTCAAGATGAGCAATCCATACCCGCATTGATGGAATGCCATCACACGCTTTCTGGCGTGATGATCTCAAGCGGGACGATGCGCTGACGTACCGACACTGCGCCGCGGCTGTTCAACGCGGCAACCATCGTGTCGATCAGCTCATCCGAGCTTTGCCGCAGCGGATGGCACAGCGCCGCCGTGATCAGCCCCTCGGTCAGACCCTTCCGGGTTTCGGGGCCGATATCCCGGCAAACGACGCGCACGCGGTGCCCGCGATCACAGGGTTTCTCGCGCAGCGCCCGCAGCACGCCCGAGATGCCGCCTCCCGCGATATAGATGCCGCGCAGATCGTCGCCGGTTTCCAGCAATTCTCGGACCATCCGATAGGCCTCGTCGGGCTCTTCGTGGGTCGGGCGGCTGTCGTCGATCTGCAGATGCAGGGCATGCTCTCGCATATAGGATCGAAAACTGGCGTCGGACACGTCCTGGCACTGATAGCGGTGATTGCCGATGAACAGCGCCACCCGGCCCGGGGCCTGCGCCGTCTGGGCGATGAACCAGGCGGCGGTGCGGCCCAGCTTCCAGTTGTCCAGCCCGACATAGCCGGCGCGATCCGGGGCGGACAGGTCGGTGATATAGGTCACCACCGGCGTGCCCAAGTCGCGCAGGGCGCTGATCTGCTGGCTGATCAGCGGATGATCGCCCGCGACGATCGAGACCGCATCGCAATCGCGGCCAAGCGCCCCCAGACGTTCCGCGATATTCGTCGGGTCGAGGCGGTCGATGAAATCGACCACGGGTTCGACCTTCGCATCGCGGCGCCGCCGCGCCGCCGCAATGATCTCGTCGCCGAACATCCGGTACAGCTCGCGCGTGGATTGCTGCAGCAGAAAGCCCAGCCGGTAGCGCGGCAGAGCCTCGTTCTTGCGCGCCTCGATTACGCCGAGGCCGTAAAAGCCGATCCGCTCGGCCGCGTCGCGTACCCGTTCGATGGTGGCTGCGCGCACCGAGGCGTTGCCGCTGATGATGCGGTTGACGGTCGCGATGCTGACGCCGGCGGCATCGGCAAGATCGGCGATGGTGGGGCGCTTGTCGGCCATGGCTGTCTCATTCCAGATATGATATCAAAAGACATGTAAATATCATTATGACGCAAGAAATATTTCTTTCCTAATTCATAAATGCTATTCATGTGTCAGCGCAACCGCTTTGCGGACTGATTGGTTTCGATCAGATCCCGATCTTCTCCGACAGCGGTTCAGCGCGGATAATCGGACTGCGACGCAAGGCTTTGCGCGCCCCGATTACGGGATGAGGCGCTCTGCCCGGCGGGCATGAGTGTTCCGGCGAAACGTCACATCGGGCCGAGCCGGACGGCCTAACGGGAGGATACCGATGAAACTCAACGGAAGGCGCGTTCGCGCCCTGCTGGCCACTGCCGCTGTCGTGGTCGCTTCCACCGCTGCCATGGCCGCCGATATCGCCGTCGTCGGCGGACGGGCCGACGAAGAATTCTGGAACCGCATCAAGAAGGGCATCGACGATGCCCGCCATGTCGTCGAGGCTAATGGCGGCACGGTCAATTATCTGCAACTGCAAAGCTACGACAATATCGGCCCGGATGCGGCGCAGCTTGTCCGGACCGCGATCAGTCAGGGCGCCGATGGTATCGTCGTGCCGAACTGGGTTCCCGAGGCCGAGGATGACGCGATCAAGGCGGCCATTTCGCAGGGTATTGCCGTGATCCTGATGAATGCCGGAAGCAAGGAAAAGGCGGACGAGCTGGGCGCGATCAACTATGTCGGGTCGGACGAGTTTGTCGCCGGCAAGGCGGGCGGCACCTATTTCGTCGAGAATGGCGCGACCAATGTCATCTGCGTCAACACCGTTCCGGGGGCAGCCAATCTGGAGGCCCGCTGCGCCGGCGTCATCGAGGGCGTGACCGAGGGCGGTGGAACCGCCGAACAGCTTCCGCTGCCGGCCTCGTCCTTCGGCGACCAGACCGCGATCGCCGAGGCCATCAAGGCCACGCTGCTGCAAAACCCCGAGATCGACGGCGTGATCAATATCAGCGCCACCGATGGCGATGCCGGGGCCAGCGGTATCATGCAGGCCGGCAAGCAGGGCAGCGTCATCCATGGCAGCTTCGATCTGAACGGCGCCGGATTGCAGCGCATTCAGGCCGGCACCCAGACCTTTGCCATCGACCAACAGCCCTATCTGCAATCGCTTCTGGCGGTGCAACTGCTGGCCTCGCATGTCGATTTCGGGACCAAGCTTCCGACCTCTCCGGTGCTGACCGGGCCAGGCATCGTGGATGCCTCGAATATCGAAACCACCCTTCAGGGTGTCGAAAGGGGCGCTCGTTGAGCGCCGGTGCCATCGTCATCGCATGCTGGATGAACAGCGGCGACCGACGCCTGCCTGGCGCGACACAAGGACAGCACCATGAAAAACCTTGATTTCGGAAATCATCTGCGCCGGCCCGAGGCGGGCGCGCTACTTGGCCTTCTGGCCGTTCTGGTCTTTTTCGTCATCTTCGGCGGCGTCAATTTCCTGAAGCCCGCCGGAACGGCAAGCTGGCTGAACGTGGCCGCCAACCTTGGCATTGTCGCCCTGCCGATCGGGCTGCTGATGATCGCGGGCGAACTGGACATCTCGATCGGGGCGATGATCCCCGCGGGCTCGATGACGGTGGCAATCCTGTCTGGCCACTACGAACTGCCGATCTGGATCGGGATGCTGGGCTCCATCGCGGTGGGTATCTGCGTCGGGCTGATCAACGGGCTTCTGGTGGTCCGCACCGCCGTGCCGTCGCTGATCGTCACGTTGGGGATGCTGTTCGCGGTGCAGGGGCTGACGCTGGGCTTTTCGGTGCTGCTGACCGGCACCACCTCGGTCGCGCTGACCGCGCCCGACTGGGCCAAGTTCCTGTTTGGCCAATTCATCGCCAATTCGTTCCAGGTCATCATCCTGTGGTGGCTGGCGATCACCGCGATCTACGTCTTTTTCGTGCACTACTCGCCCTTCGGGAACTGGCTGTTCGCATTGGGCGGCGACAAGGTCAGTGCCCGCAATGCCGGCATCCCGACCGACCGGCTGACCATCATCCTGTTCATCCTGTCGGCAACCAGCGCCTCTTTCGTGGGCATGTGCCAGGCGATCCTGTTTAACTCGGCGCAGGTTTCGGGCGGGATGATCTTCATCTTCAACTGCATCATCTCGGTGGTGGTCGGCGGGGTGCTGCTGACCGGCGGCTTTGGATCGGTGATCGGGATCTTCTTCGGCACGATCACCTTCGCCATCGTCAACCAGGGCATCTATTTCACCGATTTCGACCGCAACTGGTCGTCGCTGATCATCGGCATCATGCTGCTGCTGGCCGTTCTGATGAACAACACCTTCCGGGATATGGCGCTGAGCTACACCCCGAAGAAAAAGAAGGGAGGGGAATGACATGGCGACCCCCATCCTCGAGCTGGAAAACGTCGACAAATCCTTTGGCCCCATCGACGTGCTGCACAACATCAACCTGCGCGTCCATGCCGGAGAGGTGCTGTGCCTGTTGGGCGATAACGGCGCCGGGAAATCGACGCTGATCAAGACGCTGGCCGGCGTGCACAAGCCGACATCGGGGACAGTGAAATTCGACGGCCAGCCGGTCGAGTTCAACAACCCCAAAGAGGCGCAGGAAATGGGCATCGCGACGGTGCACCAGTTCGGCGGCACCTTTCCCCTGATGTCCATCGGGCGGTCCTTCTTTGTCGGGGTCGAGCCGACCAGGGGCTGGGGTCCGTTCAAGGTCTATGACCGCAAGACCGCAAACGAGATCGCCGTGAAGGCGGTGCAGGATTTCGGCATCACCCGCATCGACGATGGCGACCGGCTGATCGGCGGTCTGTCGGGGGGCGAGCGTCAGTCGCTGGCCATCGCCCGCGCGGTCCATTTCGGCGCCCGCGTGCTGATCCTGGACGAACCCACCGCCGCACTTGGGGTCAAGCAGGCTTCTCACGTTTTGCGCATCGTGCTGGAGGCGAAGAAACGCGGCCTCGCGGTGATCTTCATCACCCATCAGGTGATGCACGCGATGACCGTGGGCGATCATTTCGGCGTGCTGATCAAGGGCGCTCTGGCCGCCGATTTCCGCAAGGGCGAACGCTCGCGCGAGGAGATCACGGACCTGATGGCCGGCGGCGAGGCGCTCGCCGATCTGGGCGAGGAGGTCGAGGAATACATGGCCAGCCATGACGGCCACGCCCCGCCGCCCAAGCACTGACCCAAGCCGGGCGCGGCCCTCGCGAGCGGCCCATCCTGACAATCCAAATCTTATCTCAAGGTGATCCCATGAAAATCGCCCTCGACCCGTTTATGCATCGCCACCTGCCGCTGGAAAACCTGCCCTCGAAGGTGGCGGAGCTGGGCTATGAGTGGATCGAACTCAGCCCGCGCGCCGATTTTCTGGAATGGTTCAAGGCGCCGCGCGTCTTCCCGGACCGGGTGAGAAGCTTCAGAAAGGCGCTTTCCGATGCCACTGTGGGCATTGCCAGCCTGTTGCCGATGTATCGCTGGGCCTCGAACGACGAGGATGAGCGCCGCGCGGCCATCCGCCACTGGAAACGCGCCATCGAGATCGCCGTGGAACTGGGCGTCGACACAATGAACAGCGAATTCGGCCGCGGCCCGCATCCTGACAAGGGGTCCTGCTATTGCTGCCACACGGGCTCCATGATCGAGGCCTGCGAGGATGCCTGGTGGCGCTCGATCGAGGAACTGGTGCCGATCCTGGAGCGCGAGGGGATCAACCTCAATATCGAGCCGCATCCCGAGGACTGGACCGAGTCGCTGCAACCCTCGCTGGACCTGATCCGCACGGTGAACAGCCCGCGCGTCAAGTTTCTCTATTGCACGCCGCATACCTTCTATTTCGGCGACGACACCGCGGCGATGCTGCGCGAAAGCGCGGATGTGCTGGCCCATGTCCATATCGCGGACACGTTCAACCACAAGGCGTCTTCGGGCTTGCGCTATATCATCAACCCGCCCGGCTCGCAGGCGCGGGTGCACCAGCATCTGAACATCGGCCAGGGCGAGGTGCCCTGGGACGATTTCTACCGCACGCTGGCCGAGATCGGCTTTGACGGCGTGATGACCGCCTGCGTCTTTGCCTGGGAAGAAAAGGCCGACGAAAGCGGCAAATTCATGCGCCGCGAGATGCAGCGCTATGTCGATCAATACTTCAAGTGAGGGGGACGCCATGACTTTGCAAATCGGCGTCATCGGCACCGGCATGATCGGTCAGGATCACATCCGCCGCCTGACGCAGGTTCTGTCCGGGGCGCGGGTCGTTGCGGTTTCCGATATCGACCGCAGCCGCGCCGCGTCGGCCGCGCCCGAGGGGGCCGAGGTTTTCGAGACGCCGCAGGCGCTGATCCGTTCGGACAAGGTGCAGGCGGTTGTTATCTGCTCCTGGGGACCCGCGCATGAAGAGCAACTGCTGGACTGCATCGCGGCCGGCAAGCCGGTCTTCTGCGAAAAGCCGCTGGTGACCTCCGAGGCTGCCGCCTTGCGGGTGATTGAGGCCGAAGTGGCGCATGGCAGCCGGCTGGTGCAGGTCGGCTTCATGCGCCGGTTCGACGCGGACTACCGGCGGCTGAAGGCGGTGATCGACGGCGGCAGCCTTGGCGCGCCGCTGATCTATCGCTCGGTCCATCGCAATGCCTCGGTGCCCGAGCGGCTTTATACCTCGGACATGCCCTTGAACGATACGCTGGTCCATGACGCCGATATCTCGCGCTGGCTGCTGGGCGACGAAATCAGCGGCGTCGAGGTCCGCGTCCCGCGCCGCAATTCGCGCGGCAATGAATTGCGCGATCCGGTGATGGTGCTGCTGCATATGGGCTCGGGCGCGATTGTGGATGTCGAGATCAGCGTGAACATCGCCTATGGCTATGACATCCGCGGCGAGGTCAGCTGTGAACAGGGCGTCGCGGCGCTGCCCAACCGGCCGGCGGTGGTGGTCAGCGATGCGCATGGCATCCGGCAGGCCATCCCGGAGGATTGGCGCGAACGCTTCATCGAGGCCTATGACCAGGAATTCCGCGAATGGATCGTGGCGGCCGGGCGGGGCACGGCCACCGGCCCCAGCACATGGGATGGCTATGCCGCAACCCTGGTCGCCGATGCGGCACTGCGCGCCGTGGAAAGCGGCGCGCGCGAAGATATCCGGATGATCCAGAAACCCGGCCTTTACGACCGGACCGTGAAAGCGGCGGCGTAGGGCACAACAGAAAGTCGTATAAGATGTATAACGGCGAGCTACTGATCGAGCGGCCCCTGCGTTGGGGCATGGTGGGCGGCGGTCGCACCGGGCAGGTCGGCTACAAGCACCGCAGCGGCGCGCTGCGCGACGGCACCTATCGGCTTGTCGCGGGGGCCTTCGATCTGGATGCCGATCGCGGGCGTGATTTCGGCACCAATCTGGGGGTTCAGCCCGACCGCTGCTATGCCACATATCAGGATCTGATCGCGGGCGAGGCGGGGCGCGACGACGGCGTCGAGGTGGTCTCGGTCGCGACGCCCAACTTCACCCATTACGAGATCACCAGGGCGCTGCTGGAAGCCGGCATCCATGTGATCTGCGAAAAGCCGCTGTTCTTCACTGTCGCCGAATGTGAAGAGATCGCGAAACTGGCGGCGGAAAAGGGTCTGATCGTCGGCGTGACCTATGGCTTTACCGGCCATCCGCTGGTGCGTCAGATGGCGGCGATGGTCGCCCATGGCATGCTGGGCGAGATCCGCATTGTCGATCTGCAATACACCCACGGCTTTAATGCGGGCGACGATACGGATGCGGGCGAGGCGGTCAAATGGCGCACCAACCCGAAAACCGCCGGGCCGACCTTCGTTCTGGGCGATATCGGCACGCATCTTTACTACCTCTCCGAGGTGGTGCTGCCCGATCTGAAGATCGAAAGGCTGCTTTGCGACCGCAAGGCCTTCATCCCCTCGCGCGCCCCGCTGGAAGATCACGCCACGGTGCTGATGCATTACGACAACGGCGCCCGGGGGCGGCTCTGGGTCAGTTCCGTCAATGCCGGAAACATGGGCTCGCAGCGCTATCGGTTCGTCGGCTCGAAAGCGTCGGTCGAATGGTCGGACGCCCATCCGGACCAGCTTTTCTACGATGTGCAGGGCGAGCCGAACCGCATCCTGCATCACGGCATGCCCTATCTGGAACCGGAAAGCCTGGAGGTGGACCGTATGGGCGCGCTGCATACCGAAGGTCTGGGCGACAGCTGGGCCAATATCTACCTGTGGATCGCGCAGGCCATCGACGCGAAACGGCGCGGTGACGAGGCGTTCCTGAAAACCCATCGCTATCCGGGGATCGAGGCGGGCACCGAAGGCGTGCGCTGGCTGGAAAACTGCGTCCGCTCGGCCGATGCGGGCGCGGTTTGGGTCGATTTCGAATAACCCCGGCGGGCGCGCCGGGCCTCCTCCCCTCCGGCGTGCCCTGATTATTCCCTGCATCAGAAAGACAGAGAAATGAAACTTTCGATTTGTACCGACGTGATGGGCGATCTGTCCTTCACCGACATGCTGGACAAATGTGTGAAACTGGGCGTCGAGGGCGTCGAGATGACCGGCGGCGGCTGGTCGCCAGCGCCGCATTTCCGCGCCGACGAACTGCTGGCCGACAAGGGTCTGCTGAAACGGAAACTGGCCGAGATCGAGGCGCGCGGGTTGCAGATCGCGGCGCTGAACTGTTCCGGCAATCCGCTCGATCCCGGCCCGCTTGGCGAAAAGCACCGCAAGGAAATCGAGGAGACCTTTACCCTCGCCGGCGAAATCGGGGTGAAGAAGATCGTCACCATGTCCGGCCTGCCCGAGGCCGCCCCCGGCGATACGGTCCCCAACTGGCTGGTCTATACCAAGTCATGGCCCGCCGAGATGCCCGAACGCGACCGCTATCAGTGGCAGGATCGGGCTTTCCCCTATTGGCATGGCCTGGTCGCCCATGCCGGAAAGGTCGGTGTCGAAAAGATCGCGCTTGAGAATTTCTCGGCCATGCTGGTCTGGAACCCGGAAACCCTGTTCCGGCTGCGCAACGAAGTGGGACCTGTGGTCGGTATGAATCTGGACCCCTCGCACCTGATCTGGATGGGCGCGGACCCGATCCATTCGGCTCGCGCCCTGGGCGCGGCGATCCATCATTGCCACGGCAAGGACACGCGGATCGAACGGGGCCGCGCGGATGTCGATGGCCTGCTGGAAACGCGCGAAGTGACCGATGTCGCCAACCGCACCTGGAATTACGTCGCCGTCGGCGCGGGCAAGGATCTGCAATGGTGGAAAGAGTTTTTCTCGGTCGTGCGCATGATGGGCTATAACGACTGGGTGTCGCTGGAGATGGAGGATTTCACCATGTCCACCGATGCGGGCATTCAGTCCTCGATCGACGCGCTGCAAGCCACGATCAGCAGATAGGCCGCGGGCGGGTGTACAAGTTCATCGTCACCATCGACTGCCAGCCCGGAACGCGCGACAAGATCCTGTCGCGCGCGCCCGAGGCGCAGGCCGCCGCGCGGGCAGAGCCGGGCTGCATCGCCTATGACTTCTACACCTGCACCGACAATCCAGACCGGCTGGTCTTCGTGGAAAGCTGGGCGGACCGGGCCGCGCATGATTTCCACATGCAGCAGGAACACACGACACGCTTCATCGCCTGGCATGAACAATTCCATGAAAACCTGGTATTCGAGACGATCCATGCCGCAGGCTGACCCCATTACCATCACCTGCGCGCCCTGCTGCTGGGGTGTGGACGATGTGAAGAACCCGCATCTGCCACCATGGGAAACCGTGCTGGATCAGGCCGCTCAGGCGGGTTTTGGCGGGCTGGAGCTTGGACCTTACGGCTATATGCCGCTGGATGCCGCGCGGATCGGGCAGGCGCTGGCGGCGCGGGGCCTCTCGCTGGTGGTCGGCACCATTTTCGACGATCTGGTCTCGCCCGCGAACCGCGACAATCTGCTGCACCAGACCGACGAGATCTGCGCGCTGGTCACCGCCTTGCCGAAACCGGCCAGCCATCCCGGCCAGCGTTTCCCTGCGCCCTATCTGACGGTGATGGATCGGGGCCATGACGAGCGCGACTATGCCGCAGGCCATTCCGGGCGTGCCCCGTGTCTGGACCGCGCCGCATGGGCCGGCATGATCGACAATATCCGTGCCATCGCCGTCCGGGCTGGCGAATATGGCGTCCGTGCCGTGATCCACCCCCATGCCGGCGGCTATATCGAATTCGCCGACGAGCTGGAGCAACTGGCCCACGACCTGCCCGCCGATCTGGCCGGGCTCTGCCTCGATACAGGCCATATGGCCTATTCCGGGATGGACCCGGCCGAGACGCTGCGCGCCTATTGGGACCGTGTGGATATCGACCCGGCCGTCTACGATCAGGTCATGGCCGAGCATATCCGCTTTTTCGACGCCTGCGCCCGCGGCGTCATGTGCCCCATCGGGCGCGGCAATATCGACTATCCCGCCATCCGCCGCCTGTTGAGCGAGCTCGGCTATGGCGGCTTTATCACCATCGAGCAGGAGCGCGATCCGCGCAACACGGGCTCGATCCTCGACGATCTCACGGCCAGCCGCCGCTTCCTGCGCGACAGCGGATTTTAAGGAGAACCCCATGACGAAGCCCTTGGATCTTATCACGATCGGTCGCAGCAGCGTTGATCTGTACGGCGACCAGATTGGTGGCCGGTTGGAGGATATGGGGTCTTTCAGCAAATATATCGGTGGGTCTCCGACGAATATCGCCTGCGGTACGGCGCGGTTGGGGCTGCGTTCTGCGGTGATTACCGGTGTGGGCGACGAGCATATGGGGCGGTTCATCCGCGAGCAGTTGCTGCGCGAGGGCGTGGATGTGCGGGGCGTCAAGACCGATACCGAGCGGCTGACGGCGCTGGTGATCCTGGGCATTCGCGACGAGGACAGCTTTCCGCTGATCTTCTATCGCGAGAACTGCGCCGATATGGGCCTGACCGAGGAGGATATCGACGAGGGCTTGATCGCCGAGGCCCGCGCCGTGCTGGCGACGGGGACGCATCTGTCGCATCCGCGGACGCGGGCGGCGGTGATCCGGGCGCTGGAGCTGGCGAAGAAGCACGGGGCGCAGACGGCGCTGGATATCGATTACCGGCCGAACCTCTGGGGCGTGGCGGGCCATGGCGAGGGCGAGAGCCGGTTCGTGGAAAGTGCCGCGGTGACGGCGGAGCTGCAATCGACGCTGCATTATTTCGACCTGATCGTCGGCACCGAGGAGGAGTTCCACATCGCGGGCGGCAGCACGGACACCATCGCGGCTTTGCGCGCGGTGCGGCAGGTCTCGGATGCCACGCTGGTCTGCAAACGGGGCGCGAAGGGGGCGGTGGCCTTCGAGGGCAGGGTCCCGGACCGTCTGGATGACGGCCAGACGGGCCCGGGTTTCCCCATCGAGGTGTTCAACGTGCTGGGCGCGGGCGACGGGTTCTTTTCCGGTCTGCTGAAGGGCTGGCTGGATGGCGAGGACTGGCCGCGCGCGCTGGAATACGCCAATGCCTGCGGCGCCTTCGCGGTCTCGCGCCATGGCTGCACGCCGGCCTATCCCAGCCTCGCCGAGCTGGAGTTCTTTCTGGGTCGCGGGGTCAGGCGCCCGGATCTGCGCAACGATGCCGAGCTGGAGCAGATCCACTGGGCCACGAACCGCACGGGTCCCGGCGCGGGCGACTGGTCCGGGATGCGGGTCTTTGCCTTCGACCATCGCGGGCAGCTGGAGGAGATGGAGGGCTATACGCCCGCGAAGGGCGGCGCCTTCAAGGAGCTGTGCCTGCGGGCCGCGCGTCAGGTGGCCGATGGGCGGACCGGTTATGGCATTCTCTGCGACAACCGGATCGGGCGCTCGGCGCTGCATGCGGCCTCGGGGACGGGGCTGTGGATCGGGCGGCCCGCCGAATGGCCGGGCTCGCGGCCTCTGTTGCTGGAACCCGAGCTTGGCCCCGATTGCGGCGGGCTGCATGAATGGGCGCGCGGGAATGTGGTGAAGGTTCTGTGCTTCTGCCACCCCGATGACGATGCGGCGCTGCGCGCCGGGCAGGAGGCGACGGTCGGGCGGCTCTACGCGGCGGCAAGGCGCAACAAGCTGGAATTCCTGCTGGAGGTGATCCCCTCGAAGGTCGGGCCGGTGGATGAGACCGCCACCGCGACGCTGATCCGGCAGTTCTATGCGGCGGGGATTTATCCCGACTGGTGGAAGCTGGAGCCGATGCAGACGCATGACGGCTGGCGGAACGCCATCGCCGCCATCGAGGATCATGACCGGCATACGCGCGGCATCGTGGTGTTGGGGCTGGACGCGCCCGAGGACGAGCTGGCGGCCAGTTTTGAGGTGGCGGCGGGATTTCCGCTGGTGCGGGGCTTTGCCGTGGGCCGGACGATCTTTGCCGATGCGGCGCGGGGCTGGCTGGCGGGCGCGCTGAGCGACGCGGATGCCGTGGCGCAGATGGCCGCGCGCTACGGACGGCTTTGCGCGATCTGGGACCGGGCGCGGGCGCGTGTGGCGGCCTGAGGGGCGGGGGCAGGGGGGCTTTGCCCCCATCGCCTGACGGCGATTCCCCCAGGATATTTGGAGATGATAGAGAATGGGTTTGGAGGCGGGCAGATGAGCGGGACGATCCGTTTGACGGCGGCGCAGGCGATGATGCGCTGGCTTTCGGTGCAGATGACGGAAGAGGGTCCGCGCTTTATCGAGGGCGTCTGGGCGATCTTCGGGCACGGGAATGTCGCGGGCATCGGCGAGGCGCTGCATGGGATCGGCGCGGCGCTGCCGACCTGGCGGGGGCAGAACGAGCAGACCATGGCGCATGCGGCGATTGCCTTTGCCAAGGGCTCGGCGCGCCGGCGGGCGCAGGCGGTGACCACCTCGATCGGGCCGGGGGCCACGAATGTGGTGACGGCGGCGGCGCTGGCGCATGTGAACCGGCTGCCGCTTCTGATCATCGCGGGGGATATCTTCGCGAGCCGCCGCCCCGATCCGGTCCTGCAGCAGGTCGAGGATTGGGATGACGGCACGGTCTCGGCCAATGACTGTTTCCGGCCTGTGGTGCGTTACTTCGACCGCATCGCCCGGCCCGAGCATCTGCTGAGCGCGCTGCCGCGCGCCATGCGGGTGATGACGGACCCGGCCAATTGCGGGCCGGTCTGCCTGGCCTTCTGTCAGGATGTGCAGGCGGAAGCCTATGACTGGCCCGAGGCGTTCTTTGCGCCGCGCGTCTGGCGCATCCGCCGGCCGGCGCCGGATGCGGCTGAGCTGGAAGAGGTGGCGGGTCTGATCCGCGAAGCCAGGGCCCCGGTGATCGTGGCCGGCGGCGGGGTCGTCTATTCGGGGGCCGAGGATGCGCTGGCCGGTTTCGCCAGCCGCCACAATATCCCGGTGATCGAGACGCAGGCGGGCAAATCCGCGCTGCCGCAGGACCATGCGATGAACTATGGCGCGGCCGGGGTGGATGGCTCGGCTGCGGCCAATCTGGTGGCGGGCCGGGCCGATCTGGTGATCGGCATCGGCACGCGCCTGCAGGATTTCACCACCGGCTCGCGGACGCTGTTTTCGGGCGCAAAACTGGTCAGCCTGAATGTGCAGCCCTATGACGCAGCCAAGCATGGCGGGGTCTCTCTGGTGGCGGATGCCAAGGTCGCGCTCGACGCCCTGACTTCCGCATTGGGGGACTATCGCGCCGAGGCCGCCCTGCCGCAGGCCCGCGCCGACTGGCTCAGGGCGGTCGATGCGCATTGCGCCGCGCCCTCCGACGGCAACGCGCTGCCGACCGATGCGCAGGTGATCGGCGCGGTGCAGCGCGCGACCGGCGAGGACGCCATCGCCATCTGCGCCGCCGGCACCATGCCGGGCGCGCTGAAGCTTCTGTGGCAGCCGAGCCAGGGCGGCTATCACATGGAATACGGCTATAGCTGCATGGGCTATGAGGTGGCGGGCGCCATGGGGCTGAAACTGGCGCGGCCCGATCGCGAGGTGATCTGTTTCGTCGGCGATGGCAGCTACATGATGGCGAACAGCGAACTGGCCACGGCGGTCATGCGGCGCGTGCCCTTCACGGTCGTGCTGACCGACAATCGCGGCTATGGCTGCATCAACCGGCTGCAACAGGGCACCGGCGGGGCGGCCTTCAACAATATGTATGTGGACAGCAATGTCGAAGCGCAGCCGCAGATCGACTTTGTTGCTCATGCCGCCAGCATGGGCGCGCATGCGGTGAAGGCCGACAGCATCGCGGCGCTGGAATCCGAAATCGCCGCCGCCCGCAGCCGCGACATCCCGACCGTGATCGTCATCGACACCACCGCCGAGCCCGGCCCCGGCGACGGGCTGGAGGGCGCGGGGCATTTCTGGGACGTGGCGGTGCCCGAGATCGGCGACAGCGACCGGCTGCGCGCCGCCTATGCCGATTATCTGGCAAATATCGCGCGACAGGCGCTTGTGAACTGAGGCTGACCCATGATCCTTTACAGCACCAACCCCATCGCCTGGGCCAATGACGACGACCAGTCGATCGGCGCGCATATCCCGACCGAGCAGATCCTGCGCGAGGCGGGCCGCGAGATCGGCTTTGACGGGATCGAGAATGGCCATCGCTGGCCCGAGGACCCTCAGGCGCTGAAGGCGCTGCTGGGCGCATACGGGCTGCGCTTCATCTCGGGCTGGTATTCGACGGAACTGCTGACCCGTTCGGTCGCGGACGAGATCGCCGCCGTGCAGGGCCATCTGGCAAAGCTGAAGGCCAATGGCTGCCGGGTCTGCATTACCTGCGAATGCTCGAACACCGTGCATGGCCGCCCGGATGTGGCGGTGAACGACCGGCCCCGGTTGAATACCGACCAGATGGCGGAATTCGGCGCGAAGATGGAGGAATTCGCGGCCTATCTGGCCAGCCAGGGCATCACGCTGGCCTATCACCACCACATGGGCACGGTGGTCGAAAGCCCCGAGGAGATCGACGCCTTCATGGCGGCGACCGGGCCGGCCACGCATCTGCTCTTCGATGCCGGGCATTGCGCATTCGGTGGCGGCGATCCGGCGGCGGTGCTGACGAAACATGCGCCCCGCGTCGCGCATTTCCACGCCAAGAACATCCGCCGCCCGGTGACCGAAAGGGTGCGGGCCGAGGGGCTGTCCTTCCTGCAGGGCGTTCTGGCCGGGGCCTTCACCGTGCCGGGCGATCCCGAGGGGGCGATCGATTTTGTGCCCCTGCTGCGCATCCTGGCGCAGGCGGGTTACGATGGCTGGCTGGTGATCGAGGCCGAGCAGGATCCGGCGGTCAGGAACCCGCTGGCATACCAGTCCATGGGGCTGGCGGCGCTGAAGGCGGCGGCGGCCGAGGCCGGGCTGGACAGGGCCGCCGCCTGAGGGCGACCATGGCGGGGGCTGTCTGCCCCCGCACCATCCGAGGATATTCGACATGGCAAATGAGGCAGGATCATGAGCGGGCTTTTACGCAAACCCTTCGGCACCCGTGGCGAGGTGCACCGCATCACCCCGCAGGATGCCGGCTGGCGCCATGTCGGCTTCTCGCTGCACCGGCTGCGCGCGGGCGACCGGGCGGCCGGGGCCACCGGCGGCAACGAGGTCATCCTGGTTATGGTCGAAGGCAAGGCACGCCTCCACGCTGCCGGGCAGGATTGGGGCGAGCTTGGGGACCGGATGAATGTCTTCGAGAAGACCCCGCCGCATTGCCTCTACCTCCCCAACGGTCAGGACTGGCAGGCCGAGGCGACCACCGATTGCGTCATCGCCGTCTGTTCGGCGCCGGGCCGCGGCGGCCATCAGGCGCGCCGGATCGGGCCGGACGGGATCACCCTGACCGAGCGGGGGAAGGGCACCAATAGCCGCCACATCAACAATATCGCCATGGAGGATCAGGATTACTGCGACAGCCTGCTGGTGACCGAGGTGTTCACGCCGGCGGGTCACTGGTCCTCCTATCCCAGCCACCGCCATGACGAGGACGATTTCCCCCGCATCACCTATCTGGAGGAAACCTATTACCACCGGCTGAACCCCGGGGACGGCTTCGGCATCCAGCGGGTCTATACCGACGATGGCAGCCTCGACGAGGTGATGGCGGTCAGGGACGGCGACGTCGTCCTGGTCCCCCGCGGCCACCACCCCTGCGGCGCGCCTTATGGCTTCGAGATGTATTACCTCAACGTCATGGCCGGGCCCCGAAGAAACTGGCGCTTCGTCCCCGCCCCAGAGGTCGAATGGATCATCGAAAGGGATAAGGGGTAGTAGGCCTGCCCTTCTTCCGCAACCCAATCTGGCGCCGGCTTTCGCGCTGCTTGGCCCCACGCCTTGTTGGAGCCATTCGGAGGACTCTGTCCCCGGAAAAGAAATCTCTACTGATTGCGCTACACTTTGACGGAAGGCTGAGCATGTATTCCCGTCACAGAGTGCATCTGACGGAGCCGCCATGATCAAACTGACCGACACCCAGACCCTGACTCTGACCCGCGCCAGCGCACGGCCGGGCAATCTCGCCCTGCCGCTGCCTAGGTTCAGGACTCGTTCTGCATTCCCTGCTGATCTGGGTCGACGCGGACATGACCGGGCGCGCGCCTCATGACGGGCGCCCGGGGCCGCCCGCCGGTCTTTTCCGACGCGGCCATCCAGTTCTGCTGTTGATCAAGGTTCTCTTCAAGCTTCCCTTGCGTCAGACTACCGGCATGTGGCGAGCATGCTGAAGCTGGACTGGCTGGACTTTTCCACGCTCTGCCGCAGGCAGAAGACCTTGGCCGTGCAGATCCCCTACGTTCCATCGGCGGCGGCCCGATAACATCGGACGAAGTTCGCCGGCGAAAGACAAACGGCTGTTTCGTCCCGTACGCGCAGGTCATCAAGCCGCGCCGCAAGACCTTCGGCCAGATATTTCCTGACCGTTTTGCGATCCGGCCCGGTTTGTCGGGCAGGCATTGCCGATGCGCGAGGAAACTCACAAGTCGCGGAGGCCCTTCACTTTCGTCGTTCACCCGACGATCGCACGAGGGGCCTCCGGCATCGATCAGACCAAAGGCTCCGTCCGGGGCCGCTCTTTCAGGACCTTTTCGGCCGCGTTTTCCGCACGAAGCAGTTTTAGAAGCGAAACAATGGACAGCGACATGATGAACAACAGCGGCAAACCCACGATGACGCTTGCCGTCTTCAGCGGCGCCAATCCGCCCAGGCGCATCAGGACAACCGCGATCAGACCAAGCGATACGGCCCAGAAAACCCGGTTGACCAGCGATGGTTCGCGCCCTTCGCTGCGCTGCGATGCCACTGTAGCGATCGAATAGGCCGAGGAGTCCACGGTCGTCGCCGAATACACGAAAGCAAGGAAGATGAACAAGGGCATGACAAGCCATTGCACAGGCAGCTGGGTCAACAAGCCAACGACCGCCGATGCCTCACCCTTTTCGGAGATGACCTCGATGATCGGAAAGATGCCCTCCAACTGCAGATAGACGCCCCAGTTTCCGAAAACGGTGAAGAACAGCGCACAGCCAAGGCTACCACCCGAGAGGACTCCGATCGTCAGTTCTCGGAAAGTGCGCCCCCTTGATATCCGTGCGATGAAAATGCCCATGTAAGGACCATATGCAACCCACCACGACCAGTAGAATATCGTCCAGTCCTGTGGAAAACCGCTTTTTCCGATCGTATCGGTATATAACGACATCCGTAGGAATTCGCTCGCCATGAGACCCATGCTGTTCGTGAAAGTCGACAGCATGAACACAGTCGGACCAAACACGAAAATCAACGAACAAAGCGCGAAGATCGCGATGAGATTCAGGTCACTGAGGACCTTGATCCCTCTTTTGAGGCCGAGAGACACCGAGCCTACGAAAATTGCGCTCCAGATCAGCACCACGACCAAGTCCAGGTTCTCGGTGCGGGTTATCCCCAGATTGAAGGCGATCGCCTCGGAAAGCAGCGGCGTGCCAGAGGCAAGGCTGGTCCCCGTTCCACCTACAAGCCCAAGGATCATCATGATATCGATGATGCGTCCGACCGTACCGTCGCTTCGAGCCTTGCCGATGACCCCTTCGCAGCCGGAACTGAGGCGTAGCCCTGAACTTCCGCGATTGTAATAGGCGTAGCCTATCGGAAACGCGCAGAGCAGATATATCGCCCAGCCGATCGGCCCCCAATGGAACATGCCGTACATCGCGGCATATTCGGCCGCCATCTGGCTTTGCGGTTCGATCCAGAAGGGCGGAGCAGAATAGTAATAGGTCCATTCGATCGCCGACCAATAGATCAGCGAGGTTCCGATCCCGGAACAAAAAAACATCGCGATCCAACTGGCGCGATTGAATTCCGGGCGCGCGGCCGGTCCTCCCAAACGCACATGACGGTATGGTCCGAAACCCAGCCAAAGGCAAAGACCGAGCGCCGCAAGCCCGAACCACTGATACAAGAACCCGAAATCGCGCGTCAGCCAGTTGAAGGTAGCGTCGATGATGAATTTCGCCCTTTCCTCGAAAAGGATCATCGTGATCGTGACGACTGTGACTACAATCACGGCCGGCCAGAAAATCATCCGATCCATCGCGGCGTTCGCGCTGGTGGATTGCTTATTAAAAGACATGTCTCCCCCCTTCCCGAAAAATACGAAGGCCCCGCCAGATACCTCGGGCGGGGCCTCATGTGTCAGTGCGTCACCTCAAGAATGACCGAACCGCAGATGCCGCCTGCATCGACCAGATCGCTTGCCTCGGCCAGCTTCTCCAACGGGAAACGCGCCGTGATGCGATGAATCAGGTCGCCCCGTGCAAGCGCGCGGTCCAGCGCCTCGATGGCTTCGGCCTTGGCGGCTTCCGGCATCGCATAGACGATCACCATGCGCAGGGTCAGGTCCATGAACATCATGCGCTTGAAGGGAAGCGTCGGTTCGGGAACGACCATCGAGGAATAGGTGGCGATAGCCCCTCCGATCCTGATGACCTCCAGCACTTTCGAAAGGTTCGCCCCGAATTCGGTATCAATCACCCGATCCACTTTACGGCCCTGTGTCCATTCCAGGATTTGCTGATCCCAGTCCGCATCGTGGTGATTGACGACAATATCCGCGCCTGCCGCAAAGCAGTCCGCGCGGGTCGTATCGCTGCTTGCCGTCGCAATGACTGTCGCACCGCCCAACTTGGCCCACTGCACCGCATAATGGCCGACGCGACCGGCGCCACCCGTGACAAGCAGCAGTTTCCCGCCAACCGGCCCATCGGCGTACACGCAGCGATGCGCCGTCATGGCAGGTATTCCCAACGAGGCGCCAACCTCGAAGGTGACGTTCTGTGGCAATGGAACGGCCCGGCGCGCATCGATTGCGACATATTGCGCCGCCGTTCCCAATCTTCTTTCGTATTGGGCCTGATAGATCCAGACACGCTGGCCGATCCTCGCGACGCTGACGCCATTGCCGACAGCTTCGATGACACCCGCCCCGTCACTGTTGGGAACCACAGGACCGTCCCTCAGCAAATCAGGAAATGCCCCGGCGCGTTTTTTCGTGTCCGAGGGATTGACCCCAGATGCGTAGACCCGCACCAGAACCTCACCATGTGCCGGCTCTGGCTTTGCAAGTTCCACCACCTCGACAACATCCTTTGCTGCACCGAATGCCGAATATTGAACCGCTTTCATTTCAACCTCTTGGAAGTTTCACCAGCGGGCTTTCCACGCCCAGGCTGATCATCAAACTGCGCATCAGCGCCCAATCCGCACCGATCACGGGCGCTCCCAGACGTTCCCCAATGTCACGCGCCCAGGAGAGCGTTCGCACACCCGCACCGGCCACCCATATGGCACCGATACCGCCACCCGCATCCTGCGCGGTATCGCAGGCATGGCGAACGCATGCCTCGACTTCCCAAGGGGCGAAATCATAGGACCTGGCGACGATCTGGTCGTGCGAAGCGAAGACGCCCGCATCGAGGAAATTTGCATAGCTGCGGACCTGGTAGCCGTCGTTCCTCAACAGACGTATCAGCCAGCTTTTCCATGCTTCATCGTAATAGGGACAAACCAGCGCCACCTCTGCCGCATTGATGGATTGCATGGCGGCATGCATGGCGGCACCACTCATGATCATTGTGCAGCCCGCAACGCGGCCGATCTCGATCTCCAGTTCGCGACCGCCGGAAATGCTTCCAGCAAGCATATAAGCGAAGGCCGGACCGGCTTGCAGAACATGGGTACAACCGCGGTCGGACAGTTTCGCCGCGCTCTGTTCGATCGCGGCACGGCTGCCCGCCATATCCGATAGCGACCAGTTGAAGCCAGCTACGTCCAGAGGTTCGCGCAAAACGGTGACGCTGTCCCCCAATATCGACGAAATATCATCAGCGGTGGGGTCGTGCCAGCCCGGGCCTTCGATGACGCCGACCGTAGCGATCTTTTCTGCTGTCCCGTTCATGCGGTCAAACCACCGTCTACAACCAGGGTCTGCCCGGTGATGTAGGACGCGCCTGCGCATAGAAAGAAAATCGCTTCCGCAAAATCCTCAGGTCTTCCAACCCGCCCTAGCGGCAGAGCCCTGACCGCGTCTGCGGCTTCCTCCTCACTCCACCCGCAGGGCCATTGCGTGCCTCCGACCCAACCGGGGGCAACCGCATTGACCCGGATTCGCGGACCCAATCCTTTGGCAAGTTCCCTTGTCACAAGCTGCAAGCCGGCTTTCGACGCAGCATAAGCGGTGCTGCTGGCACCGGCACCCAAAGCCGCGGTCGAAGTGACATTGACCACGGCGCCTTTGGCAGCGTCCAGATAGTCACGCGCCGCCCGGACGCACCGATAAGGTCCGACCAGGTTCACGTTAAGAAGAAGATTCCAGAGCGTATCCGGTACCCGATCGAGTTGGCCCGGCGGGATCGACTTCCCGGTTCCCGGCGTCGCCGCATTGTTGACAAGATAGGTCAGACCTCCCATCCGATCAGCGGCAGTCCGGATCATCTCTTGTACCTGTTCGTTGTCTGAAACGTCGCCGGGAGCAGCGATAATATCCAGACCTTCGTCTCGGAGTTTCTCTACGGCACCGACCAACGCCGGTGTGTTTGACACGTCATTCAGTGCAACCTTGGCGCCATTGCGGGCCAGCAGTGCGGCGGATGCGAAACCGATGCCGCCACTGGCTCCGGTAACCAAGGCCGAACGCCCCTTCAGATCCGCGCGGATTCCGTTCCTACTCAACTTCCGCCTCCCAATTTTCACGAAGATAATCAGTCGCGAGGACTTTGTCGTATTGCGGATGACACGAGAAACGAATATTTATCATGATAACGATGCATTTTTTTAATGCTTGGGGGGGAAATGCGTGATATCGACACGGCACTTTTACGCAGTTTCATCCACGTCGCCGAAACGGGAAATTTCACGAAGGCGGCAGATCGTGTTCACAGGTCTCAATCGGCGGTCAGCATTCAAATCAAGAACCTCGAAGCTGTCGTCGGCCGTCAGCTATTTGACCGAAAAAAGCGGAATGTCCGCCTGACACCTCACGGTGAGATATTGCTCGACTATGCGCGCCAGATTCTCCGCATGAATGATGAGGCGTATCACAAGATTTCGTCCGGCGGGGAACGCAGATTGCTGAGGCTGGGCATCGTTGAATATCTTGCCCCTCACCGCCTTCCGGCCATTCTGACGCATTTGCGCAACGCCTTTCCGCAATACGACATTCGTGTCACTGTCGATCTGAGCAGTCGCCTTCGAGAACACATCCGGAACGAAACATTGGATATTGCCATCTGCGCCTCTGAGATTCGGGACGCAAAAGGTGATCCGTTGTTTCTGGAGCAATTGGTTTGGGTCGCAGCCAAGGGGCAGTCCCGCATTGATGATACCATCCCTCTGGCACTTTTGCCCGCGCCGTGTCTTTATCGAAGTGCGGCAACCGAGGCTCTCGATCGGGTAGGGCGGCCCTGGTATTGCGCGATTACCACCATGAATGTTTCTGGAGTGCAGAGCGCAGTTTCGGCGGGCCTGGCAACTTCGGTGATCGGCACCACCTCGATCGACAAAAACATGATCGTGCTTGATGAGCAGCACGGGTTTCCCAGCCTGGGCGCACTTCAGGTCTCTCTTGAGAGAGGCCGAGGCGCCGAGGATATCGACATCCGCGAGTTTGTCGAATTCCTTGCAGACTGTATCCAGAACAATATCTGATATCTCCGCCTCTTCCGATCTGGAGTCATGCGCGAAATGTGGTCATCCAGATGGAAAATGTCCGATAAAGTCAAAACTTCTACTGCTCTTCTGTTGGCGTTGTCGCGGCCAAATTGGTCTTTGCAGGCGGCAGGTATTTGGTGAGGTCTGCTTCACAAACCTCGCAAATCATTAGGCTCCAGACCCATTGATTTCGGTCCTTTGGCGTGATCCAGGCTCCGCGAGGAGACATGATCGACGAGCAATCTTTACTGGCCGACCGACGCGCAGATGGAGCGGCTGAAGCCGTTCCTCCCCAAAAGCCATGGCAAGCCCCGCGTCGATGATCGCCGTGTCCTCGGCGGCATGATCTTCATCATTCGTAATGGGTTGCGCTGGCGAGACGCGCCGAAGGAATTCGGTCCGGCGAAGACCCTCTACAACCGCTGGAAGCGCTGGAGCGACAACGGGGTCTTCGC
>NZ_JBHRXY010000032.1:0-30161 GCF_042648745.1 Paracoccus angustae | reverse complement strand
AACTGATCCCCCGGCTGGGCCGCGCCCGCCCCCTGGCCGAACGCAGCCTGGGACACCCGGACGCCGGCGCCGTCTCGTTGGCGCTCTGCGCAAGGGTCGCAGCCAAGGCCCTCGCGGAATAAGAAAAAAGGGGGGGGCGTTCCAGCGCCCCCCTGTCCAAACCGGCAACTGCATCCCGCCCGAAAAACCTGGATCCGATGCAAAATGCTGTATACAGAATGTTACATAGAGGATGGAGAATCGGGAAATGCGCATAGCCTTGGCAATCGGTGACGCCGGTGGCGTCGGCCCGGAACTTGCGGCAAAGCTGCTGGCCGATCCCGCGATGGCGGACAAGGATGTCGTCGTGGTGGGCGATGCGAGCGTGCTGAAGATGGGCGCGGACCATGCCGGCGTGACGCTGGATCTGCCGGTGGTGTCCGCGGACCAGGCAGGCAGCCTGCCCCCGGGCCACGTTCTGGTCGATCTGGGCAACATCCCGGCGGGCACCGTGACGCTGGGCCGGTCAAGCCCGGAAGCCGGGGCCGCGTCCTTGCAGAACTTCGCCGCCGTGCTGCGGCTGGCCCGCGCGGGCATTGCCGACGCGGTGATGTTCACGCCCTTCAACAAGCATTCCATGCGCCTGGCGCGTCCGGCCTATGTGGACGAGATCGGCTTTATCGACCGCGTGCTGGACACCGACCGTTCGGGCCGCGAATTCAACGTCCTGGAAGAGGTCTGGAACGCCCGCGTCACCTCGCACATCCCGTTGAGCGAGGTCGCATCCCGCATGAGCGTCGAGCGGATCCTGGCCAGCCTGCGCCTGACGCACGAGACGATGACCGGCGCGGGCAAGCCCAATCCCCGGATCGGCGTGGCGGCCCTGAACCCCCACGCGGGCGATGGCCGCAACTTCGGGACCGAGGATGACGACATCATCGCCCCCGCCGTGGCCGCGGGCGTGGCCGAGGGCATCGACGCCAAGGGTCCGATCCCGTCCGACACCGTTTTCGTGCGCGCCATCCGCGGCGAATTCGACGCGGTGCTGACCATGTATCACGACCAGGGCCAGATCGCGATGAAGCTGATGGGCTTTGATCGCGGCGTGACGCTGATCGCGGGCTACGGCTTTCCCATCGTCACTCCGGCCCATGGCACCGCCTTCGACATCGCGGGCAAGGGCAAGGCCGACGGGGGCGCCACGCTGCAAGCCGCCCTGCTGGGCGCGCGCCTGGCCGCGCTGAACCCCGCCCGCGACCGCCGGACGCTGCCCGCCGACTGGGCGACCTCTGGCGTCGGGGGGGCGGCGGCGCTGGTCGCCGAATAGCACCGTTTTCCCGGTCCCCAGCCGGGGGCCGGTTCATTCCGGAGGAGGAAAAATCCATGACCAAGACCAAGACCGGCCTTCTGGCTGCGACCGCGCTGATGCTGGCCGCGCCCGCCTTTGCCGAATGGGCGCCGACGCGGCCCGTCGAATTCGTCGTCGCATCCGGCGCGGGCGGCGGCACCGACAACTTCGCCCGCACCATTCAGGCCGTGCTGACCCGCGACGGCATCGTGGAACGCCCCATCGTGGTGCTGAACAAGGGCGCGGGCTCGGGCGCCGAGGCGTTTCTTTATGCCCGCCAGAACGAAGGCGACCCGCACAAGCTGATCTTCGGAACCAACAACGTTTATCTGCTGCCCCATGTCGCCAAGCTGGCCTACACGGTCGAGGACTTGCAGCCGGTCGCGGCGCTGGCGTTGGACGAATTCCTGATCTGGGTCAAGGCCGACAGCCCCTACCAGACCGCCATGGACCTGGTGAACGCGGCCAAGGAAGCCCCCGGCACCATTCCCTTTGGCGGCAGCCAGTCCAAGGACACCGATGAAACCCTGGTCGCGCTGATCGAGCAGACCACCGGCGCGGACTTCAAGTACGTCCCCTTCAACGGCGGCGGCGAGGTCGGCGTGCAGCTGGCCGGCGGCCATGTCGCGGCGAACGTGAACAACCCCAACGAGAACGCGGGCCAGTGGCAGGCCGGCGCGGTCCGCCCGCTGTGCGTCTTCGCCCCGCAGCGCATGGCCGAAAGCGCGCCGGTCAGCGGCGACATGGGCTGGCACGACATCCCGACCTGCAAGGAGCAGGGCCTGGACATCGAAAGCTACCAGATGCCGCGCACCGTCTGGCTGCCCGCCGGCACCGATCCCGAGGTTCTGGCCTATTACCAGGACGCGCTGCAAAAGGTCGCCGACAGCCAGGACTGGAAGGACTACCTTGCCAAGACCTCGCAATCGGCATCCTTCCTGACCGGCGAGGAGCTGGCCAAGTTCATCGAGACCAGCGAAGCCAATGCCGTCAAGGTCTTCGAGGCCGAGGGCTGGACCGCCCAGTAAGACGCCGATCGGTCTGCGCCGGGTTCCGGCGCAGGCCATGACCACAAGGGGAGGGGGACCATGACCGTCAAAGTCTTTCATGCCGAACTGGGCACCGCCATCGCCACGGGGGCTCTTGGCCTTGCGGGGGCGGTCGGCGCGACCGAACTTGGCTATGGATGGGAGGAAAGCGGCCCGCAGCCCGGCTATTTTCCCTTCTATGTCGGCCTGATCCTGATCGGCGCCAGCCTGTGGAACGGGGTCGCGGCCTTTGTCCGCCACCGCCAGGCGCAAGCCCACCTTGCCGGCGGCGGCGACGCCGAGGAACCGTTCCTGGACGGCGAACGCGCCCGCCGCCTGGGCGTCTTTCTGGCCGCCCTGCTGGCCTTCGTGGTCCTGACCCTGACCCTGGGCATCTATGTCGGCTCGATTCTGTACATCACCTGGAGCGCGTGGCGGCAGGGCGGATACCGCCTGCCCCTGGCGCTTGGCGTGGGCGCGGGCTTTGCCGTCGCGCTGTATCTGATCTTCGAGGCGATCTTCAAGATTCCGCTGCTGAAGGGGCCGATCGAGCCGCTTCTGGGCATCTACTGAGGGGCGGGCACATGGCAAACTTCGATCTTCTGATGCACGGCTTCGGCATCGCCGTCACGCCGATGCACCTGATGCTGATGGTGGGCGGCGTCTTGATGGGCCTGATCGTGGGCGTCCTGCCCGGCCTCGGCGCGCCGAACGGCGTGTCCTTGCTGATCCCGCTGACCTTCGCGCTGGACCCGACCTCGGCCATCATCCTCTTGTCGTCGATGTACTGGGGGGCGCTGTTCGGCGGTTCCACCACCTCGATCCTGTTCAACATCCCGGGCGAGCCGTCGTCGGTGGCAACCACCTTCGACGGCTATCCCCTGGCGCGGTCCGGGCAATCGACGCGGGCGCTGACGCTGGCGTTCATGTCGGCGGGCTTCGGCGCGCTGCTGGGCGTGATCGTGATCACGCTGCTGGCCGGATGGGCGTCGAACTTCGCGCTGAAATTCGGCGCGCCCGAATATTTCGCCGTCTATTTCCTGGCCTTCGCCGCCTTTATCGGCATGGGCAGCGCGGCGCCCATGAAGACGCTGGTGTCGCTGACGGCAGGGCTGCTGCTGGCGTCCGTCGGCATGGACAGCGTGACCGGGGCCATCCGCCTGACCTTCGGGTTCGAGGATCTGCTGGGCGGCATCAGCTTCCTGGTGGTCGTGATCGGCCTGTTCGGCATCGGCGAGCTGCTGTCCACCGTGCAGGAAGGCCTGCGCTTCCGGGGCGTGGCGTCCAGGATCGACCTGCGCGACGTGTTCAAGACCATCGCGGAACTGCCGCGCTACTGGGCGACCTATATCCGGTCGGGCCTGATCGGCATCTGGATGGGCATCACGCCGGGCGGCCCGACGGCGGCGTCCTTCATGAGCTATGGCATCGCCCGGTCGTCGTCGCGCAAGGGCGCCGCCTTCGGCACCGGCCGCCCGGAAGGCATCGTCGCGCCCGAGACCGCCGACCACAGCGCGGGAAGCTGCGCCATGCTGCCGATGCTGGCGCTTGGCGTGCCGTCCTCGGCCACCGCCGCCGTGATGATGGGCGGGCTGATGATCTGGGGCCTGACGCCGGGACCGATGCTGTTCCAGACGCAGCCCGATTTCGTCTGGGGCTTGATCGCCAGCATGTACGTGTCCAACATCGTGGGCGTGGTGCTGGTGCTGGCCACCGTGCCGATGTTCGCGGCCCTGCTGCGCATCCCCTTCACCATCATCGGCCCGATGATCGTGGCGATCTGCTTCGTGGGCGCCTATACGGTGTCCAACGCCACCTTCGACCTGTGGCTGGTGCTGCTGTTCGGCCTGGTCGGATACCTGTTCAGCCGCCTGGATTATCCGCTGGCCCCGCTGGTCCTGGCGATGGTGCTGGGCCACAAGGCGGAAAACGCCTTTCACCAGTCCATGGTCCTGTCGGACGGGTCGCTGGGGATCTTCTTCTCGAACCCGCTGGTCAGCGGCATCATGGCGATCGGCATCGCGCTTCTGGTGCTGCCAAAGCTGGCCTCGCTGGGATCGCGCTTCCGTCGCCGGGTTCCGGTGGAGTAAGGAAAACATCATGAACCATCATCGCTATTTCGCGGGCCTCGGCGCCCGGACGGTCGAATGCGCCATTGTCGGCACCGGCGGCTTCGGGCGCAGCTTTCTGGCGCAGGCGCGGCATGTCCGGGGCTTGACCTGCCGCGTGGCGGTTGACCGCGATGCGGCGACGGCGGCGGGGGTGCTGGCCTCGGTCGGGGTGTCCGACATCGCCGAATGCACGGATGCGGCGGCCGCGCGGGCCGCCTGGGACGCGGGCCGGGCCATCGCCGCCGCCGATCTGGCCGTGGTGGCGGACCTGCCCATCGACGTGGTGCTGGAGGCCACCGGCAACCCCGAGGCCGGGGCGCGCCATGCGCGGCTGGCCATTCAGGCGGGCAAGCATGTGGTGATGGTCACAAAGGAAACCGACAGCGTGGCCGGCCCGATCCTGGCGCGCATGGCGGCGGAAAAGGGCGTGGTCTGCTCTCCCATCGACGGCGACCAGCCGAGCCTGCTGATCGGGCTTGCGACCTGGGCGCAGGTCTGCGGGTTGCGCATCGTGGCGGCGGGCAAGTCCAGCGAATACGATTTCGTTTATGATCCCGCGACCGGCAGCATCGCCAGCAATGGCGTCACGGTGGACGCGCCGGGCTTCGGCGACTGGCTTGAGGCGCGCGGCCGTTCCTGGCCCGAGGTCGTGGCCGCCCGTGCCCGCCTGGCAAAGCTGCCGCAGCGCGCGGTTCCCGACCTGTGCGAGATGGTGGTGGTCGCGAACGCTTTGGACATGGCGCCCGACCGCCCGGACTATCACGCCCCCATCGCCCGGATCACCGAACTGGCCGACCTGATGGCGCCCGCCGCGGACGGCGGGCTGCTGACCGGCAACGGCCAGCTTGACGTGTTCAACTGCCTGCGCCTGCCGGGGGAACCCTCCTTCGCGGGCGGCGTCTTCGTCACCGTCGCCTGCGAGGACGACGAGACCTGGGCCATGCTGCGCGACAAGGGCCATGTCGTCGCCCAGAGCGGGAGAACGGCGATGATCGGCCTGCCGCGCCACCTGCTGGGAATGGAGGCCGCGACCACCGTGTTCGAGGCGGCCCTGCTGGGCGTCTCGTCGGGCGCGGAACGCCCGCATCCCGTGATGGACCTGACGGCGCGGGCCGACGCCGACCTGCCCGCCGGGTCGCTGCTGGTGGCCGAGGGGCATCACCACACCATCGCCCATGTCTCGGGCCGGATGACGCCCGCCCGCGCGCTGTCGGACGCGACGCCGATCCCCTATTACCTGCTTTCGGGCCGCCGCCTGAAGCGTGACGTGCAGGCCGGGCGGATGATCCTGTGCGGCGATGTGGATCTGGATACCGGCTCCGAACTGTTCCGCCTGCGCGCGGCGCAGGATGCCGTGACGGATTGGTCCTGACATGCTGCTGGGCTGCATCGGAGACGACTTCACCGGCTCGTCCGACCTGGGCAACACCCTGGTCAAGGCCGGGATGCGGGTGGTGCAATATTCCGGCACGCCGTCCGCCCCCGCCGCCCCGGATGTCGAGGCGGGCATCGTCGCGCTGAAGTCGCGCACCATGCCGGCAGCGGACGCCGTGCGCCTGTCGCTGGAGGCGTTGGACTGGCTGCGCGCCCAAGGCTGCAAGCAGTTCCTGTTCAAGTATTGCTCGACCTTCGATTCCACGCCGGCGGGCAATATCGGCCCGGTGGCCGAGGCCCTGGCGGATGCCCTGGCTGCCGACCGGGTGATCTTCTGCCCGGCCTTTCCGGCGGCGGGGCGGACGGTTTATCAGGGCCACCTGTTCGTGGGCGGCCGCCTGCTGTCGGAAAGCGGGATGGAGAACCATCCCCTGACCCCCATGACCGATCCCGACCTGCGCCGCTGGCTGGGCCATCAGACCCGCGAGGGCGTGGGCCATATCCCCGCCGCGACGGTCTGGCAGGGGGCCGACGCCGTGCGCGCGGCGCTGCGGGCGCAGCCGCACCGCCTTGTCGTCACCGACGCGATCCGCGACGAGGACCTGTCCGTGCTGGGGCGGGCCGTGGCCGATCAGGCGCTGCTGACCGGCGGGTCGGGCATCGCGCTTGGGCTGCCCGCGAATTTCCGCGCCCGCGGGCTGCTGTCCGCCGAAGGGCCGCAATGGCGCGGCCAGTCCGGTCCGGCCGCCGCCTTGTCGGGTTCCTGCTCGGGCGCCACGCGGGGGCAGGTCGCCCGCCACGTCGCGGACGGCCACCCGGCGATGGACATCGACCCCGAGGCGGTGATGGCCGGAACCATGACCGCCCGCCGGGCGGCGGATTGGGCGCTGTCGCAAGGGGGCCTGCCGCTGGTCTATTCCTCGGCCGACCCCGGCGCCGTGCGCGCCGTGCAGGCCCGCCACGGATCCGAGGCGGTCGCCCGCAAGCTGGACGCCTTTTTCGCCGAAACGGCCCGCCTGCTGGTCGCGGGCGGGGTCACGCGGCTGATCACCGCGGGCGGCGAGACCTCGGGGGCGGTGGTCGAGGGGTTGGCGGTCGAAAGCCTGGAGATCGGCCCCGAGATCGACCCCGGCGTTCCCGCGATCCGGGCGGGCGACAATCTGGTGCTGGCGCTGAAATCCGGCAATTTCGGGGCCGAGGACTTTTTCGCCAAGGCCGCCGAAAGGCTGGCCCGATGAGCGAGTCCCGGCTTCGCGAACGGATCTGCCTGCTGGCCCGGTCGCTGTTCGACCGGGGGCTGACGCATGGATCCACCGGCAACATCAGCGCCCGGACCGAGGACGGCGGGCTGCTGGTCAGCCCCACCGGCACCAGCTTCGGCCGTCTGGATCCTGCCCGCCTGTCGCGTTTCGACGCGGCGGGCAACCATGTCGGCGGCGACAGGCCCACAAAGGAAATGCCGCTGCACAGCGCATTCTATGAAACCCGCAACCGCACGGCGGCGGTGGTGCATCTGCATTCCTGCCATTCGGTCGCCTGGTCCGCCCTGCCCGAGGCGGACCCCGAGGACTTCCTGCCGCCCATCACCCCCTATGCCTTCATGCAGCTTGGCCGGGTCAAGCTGCTGCCCTATTTCCGCCCCGGCGATCCGGCCATCGGCGAGGCGGTGCGCGGCCTTGCGGGCAAGCGGTCCGCCGTGATGCTGGCCAATCACGGCCCGGTGGTCGCCGGACTGGACCTGGAGGCCGCCTGCAACGCCATCGAGGAACTCGAGGCCGCCGCCCGGCTGGCACTGCTTCTGCGGGGCACCACCCCCGCCATGCTGACGCCCCGGCAGGTCGCCGAACTGGTGCGCATCCATGAGGTGGCCTGGGGCGAATGACTTGCACCGAAGCGGATGTTGACCTACATTCTGGTCAACAAGGGGGTGCGCCATGCAGATCGCCATTGCCGAAGCCAAGGCCCAGTTCGCCGACCTCATCCGCCGCGCCGAGGCGGGCGAGGAGATCGAGCTGACCCGCTATGGCCGCCCGGTGGCGCGGCTGACGGCGTTTCCCCGGCGCGCCAACAATCTGATCGGCTGCGCCAGGGGGCAGGTCCGCTTGCCCGACGACATGAACGACGGCGACGACCAGATCGCCCGCCTGTTCCAGGACAGCGGCATCCTTCCTGAATGAGGCTTCTGCTGGACACCCACATCGTCCTGTGGGCGATGGCGGACGATGCGCGCCTGTCCCGCGCCCTGCGCGACGCCATCGCCGGGGCCGAGGCGCTGTTCATCAGCGCCGCAACCGTGTGGGAGGTCGCGATCAAGGCGTCCCTGGGCAAGCTGGACGTGCCCGCCGATCTGTTCGACCGCGCTCTGTCCGCAGGCGCGCAGCCCTTGCCGATCAGCTGGACCCACGCCCGCGCCGTGGCGGAGCTGCCGCCCCATCACGCCGATCCCTTTGACCGGCTGCTGATCGCGCAGGCCCGGACCGAGGGGCTGGCGCTGGTTTCCGTCGATCGCCAGTTCGGGGCCTATGACGTGGCGCTGCTGGGCGGCTGACCGCTGGCAAACAGCACCTCGCGCATGGCGATGCGCAGATGGGCGCGCATGATGCTGCCCGCCAACGGGCCGTCGCGTTCGTAAAGGGCCGCGACCAGCGCGCGGTGTTCGCAGACCGACCGCTGCTGCCGGTCGGGGCGGGCCAGCTGCACCCGGCGCATCGGCGCCAGCCGCTGCCGCAGCCCGTCCGCCAGGCGGGCCAGTTCGCCATTGCGCCCCAGGCGGCAGATCCGGTCGTGAAAGTCGAAGTTCATCTGCGGATAGGCGGCAAGATCCGCCTCGGCCATCCGCTGCACGTCGTTTTCAAGCGCCGGAAGATCGGCCAGCAGCACGCGCTGCGCGGCAAGGCTGGCGCAAAGCGCCTCGATCTCGGCCAGGGCTTCGAACAGGTCCAGCAGCAGGTGGGGCATGGGGGTCATGGCGTCGTCCCGCTGAAGATCGTCATCCTTTTGCCCTTGGACTGCCCATGCCCGGGCCATATAGGCAGAGACAGCTTAACAATCAGAGAATCGCCATGTCCTTGCGCAGGGCCGAGGCCGTTCTGGCCCGATTTGGCTTTGACCGCTACATGCTGCTGCTGGTGCTGACCGTGGTTCTGGCCACCGTGCTGCCCGCGCGGGGGACTGCGGCGGCGGTGCTGTCGCACGTGACCTATTGGGTGGTGGCGCTGCTGTTTTTCCTGTACGGCGCCAAGCTGACCACGGCCACCATCGCGGCGGGGCTGACGAACTGGCGGCTGCAACTGTCGGTGCTGGCGCTGACCTTTGCGCTGTTTCCGGTGCTGGCCCTGGCGCTGAAGCCCGTGTCCATGCTGTGGCTGCCCGCCGCCGTGGGGGTGGGCTTCCTGTATATCGGCTGCATGCCGTCCACGGTGCAAAGCTCGATCGCCTTTACCGCCGTGTCGGGGGGCAACGTGGCGGGGGCGGTCTGCGCGGCCTCGATCTCGAACCTGATCGGGGTGGTCCTGTCGCCCTTGCTGTTCGCGGTGCTGATCCCGCAAGGGTCGGGATACGGCATCGACCCCTCGGCCATCTGGAAGATCGTCCAGCAGATCCTGCTGCCCTTCGCGGCGGGCCAGCTGTGCCGGCCGCTGCTTGCGGGGTTCCTGAACCGGCACCGGACGCCCACGATGATCGTGGATCGCGGCTCGATCCTGCTGATCGTCTACGCGGCCTTCTCGGCAGGCGTGGTGAACGGCATCTGGCAGGTGATCTCGGCCGGGTCGCTGGCGATCCTTGTGGCGCTGTGCCTGGTTCTTCTGGCGGTGGCGATAGGGGGCGCGATGCTGATCGCGCGGGCGGCGGGCCTGAACCGCGCGGACGCGATGGCGGTGCTGTTTTGCGGATCGACGAAAAGCCTGGCGACCGGCCTGCCCATGGCGGGGATCCTGTTCGCGGGCCAGGACATATCCTTGATCATCCTGCCCTTGATGCTGTTCCACCTGCTGCAACTGGGCGTCTGCGCGATCATCGCGCAGCGCACGGCCGGACGGCTGGATCTGCGGCCGGCCTGACGATTGACAGCCGGGCGGCCCCCGCCGATCCTTGCGCGATGAGCGATGTCGATGCCTGGCTGTCCGACCTCACGCCCCTGGGCCGCAAGAGCGCGGCCCAGCAGGTGTTCGAGGATTTGCGCGACCTGATCCGGTCGGGCCGCGTGCCCCCCGGCACCCGCCTGCCGTCCGAATCGCAGATGGCCGCCCGGTATGCCGTGAGCCGCCCCGTGATCCGCGAGGCGCTGCGGTCGCTGAACGCCCTGGGCCTGACGCAGACCCGCACCGGCAGCGGCACCTTTGTGACCGGCGCGGGGGCCGACCTGCGCTTTGGCGGCTATACGGCGGCCGACCTGATGGAGGCGCGGCCCTTTGTTGAAATCCCCGCCGCAGGCTGGGCCGCCCTGCGCCGCAGCGAAGCCGAACTGGCCCGGCTGACGGCGCTGTGCGAGCGCATGGACGCCGAGCCGGACCCCGAAGCCTGGGTCCGGCTCGACAGCGATTTCCACGGCCTGATCGCCCGGGTTTCGAAAAACGCGATCTTCGCCAAGATCGTCCACGACGTGCGCGACGCGCTGCGCGGCCAGTCGGGCTGGCTGAACCTGCAAGGGCCGCGCCGGGACGCCTCGAACCGCGAACACCGCGTCATCCTCGGGGCGATCGCCCGCGGCAGCGAAACGGACGCCCGCGCCGCGATGGAGGCGCATCTGCGCCAGGTGGAAACCGCCCTGGCCCGCGGCGCGGCCAGAACCGGCTGACGATTTTCCTTGACCTGCCCGCGGCCTCGCCGTTAAGGCGCGAAAATCTGTAAGACAGCCTTGCAGGCTGGCAGGTCTGCAGCCCAAAGCAACAGGAACACCATGTCGCAGACAGCAACCGATACCCCGGCCGAGGGCCATGTCTATGCCGAGGAGGAGGCGGGCTTTCACAAGGCCTTGAAGCCGCGCCAGATCCAGATGATCGCCATCGGCGGCGCCATCGGCACCGGCTTGTTTCTGGGCGCGGGCGGCCGCCTTGCCGCTGCCGGCCCGGCCCTTGTGCTGGTTTACGCCTTGTGCGGCTTCTTCGCCTTTCTGGTCCTGCGCGCCCTGGGCGAGCTGATCATGCACCGCCCGACCTCGGGGTCGTTCGTGTCTTATGCGCGCGAGTTCTATGGCGAGAAGCTGGCCTTCGCGGCGGGCTGGATGTACTGGCTGAACTGGGCGATGACGGCGGTTGCGGATGTCACGGCCGTGGCGCTCTACATGAACTTCTTCAAGGCCTATGTCCCGATGCTGCAAGGCATCGACCAATGGGTCTTTGCCCTGGCCGCGCTGGTCGTGGTGCTGGCCATGAACATGCTGTCCGTCAAGGTCTTCGGAGAGCTTGAATTTTGGTTCAGCCTGATCAAGGTGCTGGCGCTGCTGACCTTTCTGGCGGTCGGGATTTACTTTGTCGTGACCGGCACCCCCGTTGACGGCCATGTGCCGGGACTGGCGACGATCACCGAGTTCGGCGGCATCTTCCCCCATGGCGTCCTGCCCGCGCTGCTGGTGATGCAGGGCGTGGTCTTCGCCTATGCCTCGGTCGAGCTGATCGGGACCACGGCGGGCGAAACCGCCGATCCGCGCGCCGTCATGCCCCGCGCGATCCGCACGGTCGTTTTCCGGCTGGTGGTCTTTTATGTGGGTTCGGTGCTGCTGCTGTCGCTGCTGCTGCCCTATACGGCCTATCAGGGCGGGGTCAGCCCGTTTGTCACCTTTTTCGGCAAGATCGGGGTCGAGGGCGCCGACATCATCATGAACCTGGTGGTGCTGACCGCCGTGCTGTCCTCGCTGAACGCCGGGCTTTATTCCACGGGCCGGATCCTGCATTCGATGGCGGTGTCGGGGTCGGCGCCCGCCGCGCTGGCGCGGATGAACAGCCAGGGCGTGCCCTATGGCGGCATCGCCGTCACGGCGGCGGTCACGGTGGGGGGCGTGGTGATGAACGCCTATGTCCCCGCCGAGGCCTTCGAGATCGCGCTGAACGTCGCGGCCCTTGGCATCATCACCGCATGGGGCACCATCGTGCTATGCCAGTTGAAGCTGTGGCACCTGTCGCGCCGGGGCATCCTGCCGCGCCCCGACTTCCGCATGTTCGGCGCGCCCTGGACAGGCGTGCTGACGCTGGCCTTCCTGGCAGGGGTCGTGGTGCTGATGGCTTTCGACTATCCGGTGGGCACCTATACCGTCGCTTCCCTGGTGGTGATCGTCCCGGCGCTGGTGACGGGCTGGTTCCTGGCGCGCGACCGCATCCGCGCGGTCGCGGCCCAGCACGGGCTGGATCGCGGCGGGCTGGACCTGCGCTGATGGAGCCGCTGATCGCCATTGTCGCCACGGGCGGCACCATCGCCAGCCGGCAGCGCGCCGACGGATCCAGCGCGCCCAGCCTGGACGGGCAGGCGCTGCTGGCCCGCCTGGGCCATCTGCCGCCCGTCCGGCTGAAGCCGGTCGATCTGTTCGCGCGCGATTCCTCGACCCTGACGCTGGCCGACATGCAGGCGGTCAGCGACGCGGTGGGCGCCGAGCTGGCGGGCGGGGCCGCGGGCGTCGTGGTGCTGCACGGCACCGACGCGATGGAGGAAACCGCGCTGCTGGTGTCTCTCCGGCATCCCGGCGCGCCCGTGGTCCTGACCGGCGCGCAGTTTGCCGACGATCACCCCCAGGCGGACGGTCCCGCGAACATGACGGCCGCCATTCGCGCGGTTCTGGACCAAGGGGCAGGGGTGCGGCTGGCCTTTGGCGGGCGGCTGCTGCCTGCCTGGGGCCTGGTCAAACGGGCGACCGACAGCGCCGACGCCTTTTGCCTGGCGGCAGAGGGCGCCGCGCCGGATCTGGCGTCGGATCTGGCGCTGACCGCGCCGGTGGACGGCATCCGCGTGGATATTGTCGCGGTCCATCCCGGTGCCGACGCTGCCCATGTGGATGCCAGCCTGGCGGCGGGCGCCCGGGGGATCGTGCTGGCGGCGCTTGGATCGGGCAATGCCACGCCCGCGATCACGGACGCGGTGGCACGGTGTCGGGCGGCGGGGGTGCCGGTGGTGGTCTCAAGCCGCGTGCCGACGGGGCGGCTTGCCGCCACCTATGGCGGCGGGGGCGGCGGACATGACCTGGTGCGGGCGGGGGCGGTGCTGTCCGCCGTTCTGCGTCCCGGTCAGGCCCGCGTGCTGCTGGCCGCGCTGATCGCGGCGCGGCAGGCCGAGCGGGCGGCGGAACTGTTCGCCTAGCACGTCCCGCCTTGACGTGGCGAAGGCCGGCGGCCAGCGCCTGCGGGGGACGCAGCACGGCATCCGCCCTCGGGGCGCCGTCGCGCGCAGGCGGGGAAACGCCCGCGGTTCTGTTCCCGCCCCTGCGGACGGCGCGTTTCCCGTGCCATTTGCCCATTCTTTGATCATCCGGCCGCGCCGACCCACGCCCGCCATTGCGCCCGGGACCGCGCCCGTGCCACCAGAACCCATGTCGAAACGCCTTCTCATCGTTGTTGTCGAACCCGATCCCGACCGCGCGCAGCCCATCGCCGAGGGCCTGCGCGACGCGGGCGGCCACGACATCCGCATCATCGCCGAACAGTCCGGCCTGGCGCGCCAGGTGGCCGAGCTGCGCCCCGACGTGGTGCTGATCGACATCGCCAACCCGTCGCGCGACGCGCTCGAGGAACTGGCCCTGGCCGCGGGGCCCGCCGAACGGCCGGTGGCGATGTTCGTGGACCGCTCGGACGAGGGGATGACGCGGGCGGCGATCGAAGCCGGGATCTCGGCCTATGTCGTGGACGGGCTGCGCCCGGAGCGGATCAAGCCGATCCTGGACGCGGCCATTGCGCGGTTCCACCTTTTCCAGCAGATGCGCGCCGAACTGGCCGCCACCCGCGCCGCCCTGGAGGAACGCAAGATCATCGACCGCGCCAAGGCGGTGCTTATGAAGGCGCGCGGCATCGACGAGGAGGCGGCCTATGCCCTGCTGCGCAGAACCGCGATGGACGGGGGCAAGCGCGTGGCCGACATTGCGCAGCAGCTTGTCATGGCGGCGGGGCTTCTGGGGCGATGACCGTGCTGCGCCTCGGCTATGTCCCCCTGATCGACGCCGCCCCCCTGATCGTCGCGCACGAGCTTGGCTTTGCGGCGGAAGAAGGTCTGGTCCTGGATCTGGTCCGCCTGGGCGCATGGGCGCAGGCCCGCGACATGCTGGGCGCGGGGCTGATCGACGCGGCGCACATGCTGGTGCCGATGCCGGTGGGGCAGGCGCTCGGGCTTGGCCCGGCGCTGCCCGCGATGGACCTGGTCATGGTGCTGTCCCAGGGCGGGCAGGCCGTGGCCGTCGGCCGCGGCCTGGAAGCCCGGCTGCGCGCGGCGGGCCACGGGTTCGGCTTTGACGACGCCCGCGCAGCCGGGCTGGCGCTGCGCGCGGCGGCAGGGGGTCGGCTGCGCGTGGGGGTGCCGTTCCATTTTTCCACGCAGTCCGAACTGGTGCGTCATTGGCTGGCCGCCTGCGGATTCGCGCCTGCCGGCCTGGATCTGATCACCGTGCCCCCGCCGACGATGGCCGACGCCCTGGCGCGCGGCGAGGTCGATGCCTTCTGCGTGGGCGAGCCATGGGCCAGCTTTGCCGTCGAACGCGGTCTTGCGGCGCTGCTGCTGCCGGGCACCGCCATCTGGGCCGCGCCCCCCGAAAAGGGGCTGGTGCTGCTGCGCGACTTTGCCGAAACCCGGGCCGAGGAAACCGGCGCGCTGATGCGTGCCGTTTGGCGCGCGGGCCGCTGGATGGACGATCCCGACCATCGCGGCACGGCGGCGGAAATCCTGTCGCGCCCCGCCTATCTGGACCTGCCGCCGGAACTGGCCGAGCGGGGGCTGACCGGACGCCTGACGATCAGCGCCCGGGGCGACATCCGCCACGCGCCGGGCTTTGTCGCCTTCAACGCGGGCGCGGCCAGCTTTCCCTGGAAAAGCCTGGCCGCGCTGTTCGCGCAACGCATGGCCCTGCGGCACGGGCTGGACCCGCAGGACGCCGCAGCCCGCGCCATGGCCCATTTCCGCACCGACCTTTACCGCCGGCACCTGCGCCCGGCGGGCGCGCCGCTGCCCGGCGCCTCGCAGCGGGTCGAGGGCGCGCTGGCCGAGAACCGCTTGGTCGCGGCCGAACGGGGCGGGATGATTCTGCGCGCCGACGGCTTTTTCGACGGCTTCACCTTCGACCCCGCGGCGCCCGCGTCCGCAAACTGACCAATCCCCAGGCAGTCCGCGCAATGTTTTCGCGCCGGCGGCCCGAAACGGGGCAGGGGCGGCGCAGGCCCGCCCCGAAGGCTTGGCCTGCCGCCCCGGATCGGCAAAGGTCGCCTCATGGCCCGGCGCAACGGCGCGCCACCGGCCCGGCTCGCAACGATGCGGCATTTCCCGAAAGCGCACGGTTGCCGCCGGTCCCCGGGCCGTCCCGCCGCGCGCTTTCCGACAGCCGCAGACACCCGTCCCGCCATCGGAGCATCCATGTCCGCCACCCTTTTTCCCCGGAAGAAACTTGTCGTCATCGGCGCAGGCATGGCCTCGGGCCGGCTGCTGGAGCAGCTGTTCGAGACCGCGCCCGGCGCCTTTGACGTGACCCTGTTCAACGCCGAGCCGCGCGGCAACTACAACCGCCTGATGTTGTCGCCGGTTCTGGCTGGCGAAAAGACCTATGAACAGATCGTCACCCATGACGATGCCTGGTATGCCGCCCACGGTGTCGATTGCCGGTTCGGAGAGCCGGTGGTGCGCATCGACCGCAAGAACCGCGTGGTTTATTCCAACGGCGGCGGCGCCCCTTATGACGCGCTGGTGATCGCCACCGGATCCGCGCCCTTCGTCATCCCGGTGCCGGGCAAGGATCTGCCCGGCGTGGTCGCCTATCGCGACCTGGAGGATACCCGGGCCATGATGGACACGGGCGGCAAGGACGCCGTGGTCATCGGCGGCGGCCTTCTGGGCCTTGAGGCGGCGGCCGGAATGGCTGCCCGCGGCGCCCGCGTCACCGTGATCCACCTGATGGGCCACCTGATGGAGCGGCAGCTGGACCCGGCGGCGGGCTATCTGCTGCGACGCGACCTGGAGCGGCGCGGCATCGCCGTGCATTGCAAGGGCGCGACCAAGGCGATCCTGGGCACGAACCGGGCGGAAGCGGTGCTGCTGGAGGACGGCACCGTTTATCCCGCCGACCTGGTCTGCATGGCGGTGGGCATCCGCCCCGAGACGCGGTTGGCCGTGGACGCCCATCTCGAGGTCGAGCGCGGCATCGTCGTGGATGACGCCATGCGCACATCCGACCCGCACGTCTTCGCGCTTGGCGAATGCGTGGAACATCGCGGCCAGGTGTTCGGGCTTGTGGCGCCGCTTTACGACCAGGCCAAGGTGCTGGCGAAAACCCTGGCGGGCGAGGAGGCGGCCTTCGCCCCCGTCCAGACCGCGACCAAGCTGAAGGTGACGGGCTGCGATCTCTACAGCGCGGGCGATTTCGCCGACGCGCCGGGGCGCGAGGACATCGTGTTCCGCGATCCGGGGCGCGGCATCTACAAGCGGCTGGTGCTGGAAGACGACCGTATCACCGGCGTGGTGATGTACGGCGACACCGCCGACGGCGCCTGGTTCCATGGCCTGATGAAGGACGGCACCGACATCGGTCCGATGCGCGACACGCTGATCTTCGGCCCGGCCTTCCAGGGGGGTGCCGCCCCGCACCCTATGGCGGCCGTTGCAGCCTTGCCGCCTGAGGCGGAGATCTGCGGCTGCAACGGCGTATCCAAGGGCACGATCCTGGATGCGGTGGCGGGCGGGGCCTGTTCGCTGGACCAGGTGCGCGCCTGCACCAAGGCCAGCGCGTCCTGCGGCACCTGCGCGGGGCTGGTGGGGCAGGTCATGGCGCTGGCGCTTGGCGATGCGGTCGCCGATGCCCCGGCGGGCCTGTGCAAATGCACCGACCACAGCCACGAGGACGTGCGCCGCCTGATCCGGTCGATGGGGCTGAAGTCGATCCCGGCGGTGATGCAGGACCTGGGCTGGAAGTCCGTCGGCGGCTGTCACTCCTGCCGCCCGGCGCTGAACTTCTACCTGCTGGCCGAATGGCCGCTGGAATACCGGGACGACCGCCAATCGCGCTTCGTCAACGAACGCAACCACGCCAACATCCAGAAGGACGGCACCTATTCGGTGGTGCCGCGCATGTGGGGCGGCGTCACCACCCCGGCCGAGCTGCGCGCCATCGCCGACGCGGCCGAGAAATACGGCGTGCCGATGGTCAAGGTCACGGGCGGGCAGCGCATCGACCTGCTGGGCGTGCGCAAGGAAGACCTGCCGCACATGTGGGCGGATCTGAACGCCGCGGGCATGGTGTCGGGCGCGGCCTATTCCAAGGGCCTGCGCACCGTGAAGACCTGCGTCGGCAAGGAGTTCTGCCGCGTCGGCACGCAGGACTCGACTGGTCTGGGCATCCGGCTGGAAAAGCTGATGTGGGGGTCGTGGACGCCGCACAAGCTGAAGCTGGGCGTGTCGGGCTGCCCCCGCAACTGCGCCGAGGCCACCTGCAAGGACATCGGCGTGGTTTGCGTGGATTCGGGCTACAACATCGTCATCGGCGGCGCGGCGGGGATGGAGGTCAGGGAAACCGAGCATCTGGCATCCACCCGGTCCGAGGACGAGGCGGTCGGGATCATCCTGGCCGCGACCCAGCTTTACCGGGAAAACGCCCGCTACCTGGACCGCATCTGGAAATGGATGGGCAAGGTGGGCCTCGACTGGATCAGGGCGCAGGTCGTGGATGACCTGGAAAACCGCCGCGCCCTGGTCGAGCGGTTCGAGATCAGCCAGTCAGTCTATCGCCGCGACCCCTGGGCCGATCTTTCCACCCCATCCGAAACGCCCAAATGGGCGCCCCTCGCCGACCTGACGCTGGAGGCCGCGGAATGACCCCTTTCGTTGACATCGGATCGCTTGACGACATCCCGCGCCAAGGCGCGCGCGTGGTCAAGACCGCCGGGGGCTGCGTGGCGGTGTTCCGCACCGCCGAGGACGATGTCTTTGCCCTGGAGGACCGCTGCCCCCACAAGGGCGGGCCGCTGTCCGAAGGCATCGTCCACGGCACATCCGTCACATGCCCGCTGCACAACTGGGTGTTCGACATGAACTCGGGCAGGGCCCAGGGCGCCGACGAAGGCCGCGTGCGCACCTATCCCGTCAAGGTCCAGGGGGGCCGCATCCTCCTGGACGCATCGCTCATCCGCCGCAACGCGGCCGCCTGAAAGGAACCACCATGTCCTATGTCGCCCCGGCGGATTTCGCCCGGAAGATGATCGACGCCGGAGAGGCCAAGGTCTTCATGTCCGCCAAGGACACGCTGATCCGCGCCTACATGGCGGGCGCGATCCTGGCGCTGGCGGCGGCCTTTGCCGTGACCGTCACCGTCAACACCGGCAACCCGCTGATCGGCGCGCTGCTGTTTCCGGTGGGCTTCTGCATGCTCTACCTGCTGGGCTTCGACCTGCTGACGGGCGTCTTCACGCTGGTCCCGCTGGCGCTGATCGACAAGCGGCGCGGCGTCACCCCGCGCGGGATGCTGCGCAACTGGGGCCTGGTCTTCGCGGGCAACTTCGCGGGCGCCTTCACGGTCGCGGTCTTTATGGCCATCATCGTCACCTTCGGCTGGTCCGAGGCGCCGAACGCCGTGGGCGAAAAGATCGGCCATATCGGCGAAGGCCGGACGGTGGGCTACGCCGCCCATGGCGCGGCGGGAATGCTGACGCTGTTCGTGCGGGCGGTGATGTGCAACTGGATGGTGTCAACCGGCGTGGTGGCGGCGATGATGTCCACCAGCGTGTCGGGCAAGATCATGGCGATGTGGATGCCGATCCTGATCTTCTTCTACATGGGGTTCGAACATTCCATCGTGAACATGTTCCTGTTCCCGGCGGGCCTGCTGCTGGGCGGCAACTTCACCGTCCTGGACTATCTGATCTGGAACGAGATCCCCACGGTGATCGGCAACCTGGTCGGCGGGCTGACCTTTGTGGGCGCGATGATCTATGCCACCCACCACAAGACCTCGCCCGAACTGGACCGCGACCCGGATCCCGCCCCCCTTGCCGTTCCGGCCGAGTGATGGCCGGCCGCCGCGGGCTTTCCCTCGCGGCGGCTTGATGGCTCCGGCGGAACGCATCGGTCCTGTGGTCGTTGACCCCTGCCACGCCAGCAGGGATCCGCCATGCAGCCAGCCGTCCGCTATTCCCCCGATGTGGAAACCGTGCCGCCGGACGAGGCGGACACGATCCGCGAACTGTCCGATGCCCTGCAGGGGATCCTGGAAACCACGTCCCGCGACTATGGCCATGCCGTCCGCGCGGTCCATGCCAAAAGCCACGGCATCATCCGGGGCGAGCTGGAGATCCTGCCCGGCCTGTCCCCGGACCTGGCGCAGGGCCTTTTCGCCCGTCCGGGGCGGTATCCGGCGATCGTCCGCATCTCGACCAATCCGGGCGACCTGCTGCATGACGCGATTTCCGTCCCGCGCGGGCTGGCGCTGAAGGTCATGGGCGTGGAGGGCCGGCGGCTGGAAGGGTCCGAGGGCGCGACGCAGGATTTCATCTTCGTCAATGCGCCGGTCTTTTCCGCCCCGGACCTTGCGACTTTTCTCAAGTCCCTCAGGCTGCTGGCGAAAACCACCGACCGCGCCGAAGGGGCCAAGCGGGCGCTGTCCGCCGTGCTGCAAGGGGCTGAAAAGGCCGTCGAGGCCCTGGGCGGCGAAAGCGCCACGCTGAAGACCCTGGGCGGCGCGCCGAACGTGCATCCCCTGGGCGAGACCTATTTCACCCAGACCGCCTTCCGCCATGGCGACCACATCGCCAAGCTGTCGTTGCAGCCCGCCTCCGCAAGCCTGACCCGTCACACCGGCCGGGTTATCGACGCCCGGGGCCGTCCCGACGCGATCCGCGAAACGGTGGCCGCCGACATGCAGGCGGGCGATGCCGTCTGGATCTTGCGCGTGCAGCTGTGCCGCGACCTGGACCGGATGCCGATCGAGGACCCTTCGGTCCCGTGGGACGAGGAGATCAGCCCCTTTATCCCCGTTGCGCGCCTTCGTGCCCTGGCGCAGCCGGGCTGGACCGAAGATGCCGCCGGGCTGGTCGACGACCACATGCGATTTTCCGTCTGGACGGGCCTTCAGGCGCATCGGCCGCTTGGCGCCGTCAACCGTGCGCGGCGCGAACCGTATCGCATGTCCGCCGCCTTCCGTTCGGACTTCAACGGCTGTCCCATCCATGAACCCGCCGCCGCCAAAGAGGATGCGCCATGACCGGAGAACGCGACCAGGACCCGACAACGCCCTTTTATGATGCCCCGACCGGCGGATGGGGGTCGTTGCAAGGCGTGCTGCGGCAGGCCAAGAAAAGCCGGATCCGGCTGGGCGTTCTGGAAACCCTGCGCCGCCAGAACAAGCCCGGCGGTCACATGTGCACCTCTTGCGCATGGGCCAAGCCTCCTTCGCCGCATCTGGCCGAGTTCTGCGAGAACGGCGCCAAGGCCACCATCTGGGATCTGACACGCGACCGCTGCACGCCCGATTTCTTCGCCCGCCATACCGTGACCGAACTGCGCGCCTGGCCGGACCATGACCTGGAAGCCGTGGGCCGCCTGACCCATCCTCTGCGCTATGACGCGGGCAGCGACCGTTATGTCGAGACGACCTGGCCCGAAGCCTTCGCGGCCATCGGCGCCAGCCTGCGCGGAATGGATCCGAAAAAGGCGGTGTTCTACGCCTCGGGGCGGGCCAGCCTCGAGGCATCCTATCTGTACCAGCTGTTCGCGCGGCTTTACGGGCACAACAACCTGCCCGACAGTTCCAACATGTGCCACGAGACGACCAGCGTGGCGTTGAAGCGGACCATCGGGGCGCCGGTCGGCACCTGCGTGCTGGAGGATTTCGAGCATTGCGACCTGATGCTGTTCTTTGGCCAGAACACCGGCTCGAACAGCCCGCGCTTTCTGCATCCGATCCAGCAGGCGAAAAGGCGCGGCTGCAAGATCGTCACCTTCAACCCGATCCGCGAACGCGGCCTGGTCGAGTTCATGAATCCCCAAAGCCCGTCCGAGATGCTGACGGGGCGGGGAACGCCCATTTCGGACATCTACCTGCAACTGCGCCCCGGCGGCGACATCGCGGCCATCGCGGGCATCTGCAAGCACCTGTTCGACCATGGCGACCTGGACCGCGACTTCATCGCGCGGCATTGCCACGACTTCGACGCCTTCGAAGCCTGGGTGCGCGCGCAGCCTTGGGACGGGATCGAGGCCGCCTCGGGGCTGAGCCAGGGCGACCTGGCCGAGGTGGCGGGGCTGTTCGCGGCGTCGAAGCGCGTGATCGGCGTCTACGGCATGGGCCTGACCCAGCATGTCCATGGCGGCGACAGCGTGGGGATGCTGGTGAACCTTTTGCTGATAGGCGGCCATATCGGGCGGCCGGGCACGGGCATCTGCCCGGTGCGCGGCCATTCCAACGTGCAGGGGCAGCGCACGGTCGGGATTTCGGAAAAGCCCGAACTGGTGCCCTTGGACAAGCTGGCGCAGATGTTCGACTTCGAACCGCCGCGCGACACCGGCATGACCACGGTCGAGGTCGTCCAGGGCGTCATCGACGGCAGCGTCAAGGGATTTGTCAGCCTGGGCGGCAACTTCGCCCGCGCCATCCCCGATCTTGCCCGGGCCGAGCCTTTCTGGGCGGCGCTGGACCTGAACGTGCAGATCGCCACCAAGCTCAACCGCTCGCACCTGCTGGTGGGCAAGGGGGCGTGGCTGCTGCCCTGCCTGGTGCGGGCCGAACGCGATGGGCAGAAATCCGGGCCGCAGGCGGTGTCGATGGAGGACAGCCTCAGCCATATCCACGGCTCGCTGGGGCGCCGCCTGCCGGCCTCGCGCCATCTTCTGTCGGAACCCGCCATCGTCGCGGGGATCGCCAAGGCGACCCTGCCGCCGAACCGCCATGTCCGCTGGGACGACTGGATCGCCGATTACGGCCGCATCCGTGACCTGATCGAGGAAACCTATCCCGGCCAGTTCGACGGCTTCAACGAGCGGCTGTTCAAGGCCGGCGGCTTTTACCGGGGAAACGCGGCGCGCAGGCGCGACTGGCAGACCGAAAGCGGCAAGGCGCAGTTCACGGTGCCGCCCGGCCTTTCGGCCCTGGGGGTCATGCCCGGCGAAGGCGTCTATACGCTGGTCACGCTGCGGTCGAACGACCAGTTCAACACCACGATCTATGACTATCACGACCGCCTGCGCGGGCTGGAAGGGGACCGGATGATCGTCCTGATCTCGCGCGCCGAGATGGCCCGCGCCGGTCTGTCCGAAGGCCAGCGCGTGACCCTGGTATCGGCCATCGAGGACGGCATCCCGCGCCGGGTCGAGGACATGACCGTGGTTCCCTATGACCTGCCGCCCGGCTGCGTCGCGGCCTATTACCCCGAGGCCAATCCCCTGGTGCCGCTGGATTATCACGACCTCGCCTCGAAAACCCCGGCCTACAAGGGCGCGCCGGTGCGGATCGAGGCCTAGGGCATCGCCCGCCCGGTCACCACCAGTTCGTCATGACCCGACAGGGGGCAGGGCTGGCGGTCGAAGATCAGGCCGGGCAGGGCCAGAACCACGATCTCGGCCGTGGTGAAGACCGCCGATCCCTGGGGCAGCAGATGGCCGCCGAAGGCCCGGCCCTCGCCGTCCGCGATGGTCAGGTGCAGATGCTGGCGCCTCGGGTCCAGCGTCCCGGTCAGCGAGGTGATCTCGAAACGGCCGGAATAGGCGGTGCCGCTTGGCCGGCCGGCGTGGCGGATCACGACATCGGTAAGGCTGCCCACGCCGGTCACGACCGCCATGGCCCGCGCGCCGCTGCCGTCGAAGACGCGGCGCAGCCCCTCGGTCAGGTTGTCGCCGGGACCAAGGCGGAAGGCGTGAAAGACGCCGGTCGAGGACAAAAGCCCGTGCATGGAGAACCGTTCAAGGTTTCGCCCCGCATCTTTGCGGCCTGGAACGGCGGGGGTCAAGCGGACGTGATTCATCAGCGGCGGGAATCGCTTGGCGGGGATCGATTCATGATCATCATTGGACGAAAGGCGAACAAGGGTGCAGACTGGACCCATGATCAGCGAACCCGACAGCGTGCTTCTGGACCGCCGCGATCCCGACAGGAACATGGCGCGGTATTACCGGCTGGACATCGTTCCCGACCTGTTCGGCGGCGTCGTTCTGATCCGCAACTGGGGCCGCGTCGGCCAGCGCGGCCAGGAGCGCCAGCACTGGTTCGCCGACCGCGCGTCCGCATTGCATCATCAGGCAGCCTGGGCAAGGCGCAAGCAGCGCCGCGGCTACAGCATGGTGAGCGGCATGGTTGTGCCATAACGCAGACTTTGATCATCCTGAATCTGAATCGGCCATGAAAGATGAAGGACCTGACGCGCTGCCGCTGGCGATCGTGCTGAAGGCGGCGCCCGACATCGGCCATTATGCCGCCGATCCTCTGCAAAGCTGGCAAGACTTGACGACGATGGCCGACTTCGTGCGTCCGATGCTTGGCATCACCGCCGAAAACTGGCAGTTCGCGCGGCAACGCCTGGGGGACAGAACGGCACGCATCGCGCTGGCCTGCATCCTGCAACGCTTTAGCGCGATCCGAAACCCCGGCGCCTATCTCCGCCGCCTGACGCTGGTCGAAGATTTCCGGCCCGGACCAATGGTGATGGCGCTGTTGCGCAGTGCGGACCCGGCGCGGGGATGATGTTGACAGCTGTTGACTTTGCCGATGGGGCAGGGGGTCCGAAGCCCGCGGCCATGCCCGGATCAGCGAGAGGAGTCGCGCAGCACCAGATCGGGCAAATCGGCGGTGGCTGTTCCAAGTCGGCCTTCGATCCGGTCGAGAAGCAGTTGGACTGCCCGTTCCGCGGTTGTCGGAAGATGCAGGTCCACCGCTGTCAGCGGCGGCACCGACAGTTTCGCTCTGAGGCCGTCATAACGTGTCACAACACGGACCTGCCCGGGAATGGCGCGACGCAACCGACGCGCGGCCTGAACGGCGCCGGTGGCAAAGGCATCAACGGCGGCGAAGATGCCGTCGATCTCGGGGTTCTCCTCCAGCAGGCGCAGGGTTTCGCGGCATGCCAGGTCTTCCCCCTGGTCTTCGTCAAGCCTGACCAGCAGAGGCGGAAAGCCCCGGTGTCGGGCATGGTCCAGATAGGCGGCCTCGGCCTCGATCTGGCTGGTGCGGGGAGAAGCGCCGATCAGGGCCGCGATCCGCGACGAACCCTGCGCGGCAAGATGATCCAGCAGCATCTCGGCCGTTTGGCGCGAACGAAGATCGACGGCGGGGATGTCCGGGCGTCCGGGCGCCGTGCCGATGGACACGATGGGCGTCCCGCGCTGTTCGAAATGGCCAACCAGCGGATCGTCGCGCGCCGGTTCCACAAGGATCACCCCGTCGAAGTCGACGCCGCCGAAACCGTCCCCCGCCGGATGCGGCGGGATCAGGCACAGCGCCAGGTCGCGCGTCAAGGCTGACATGGCGGCGGATGCGGCGATCTCCATCAGAAAACCCAACCGAGACGGACCCGCTGCGACGGCGAAAGGCATCGAGGAAGCCAGCGCGATCACCCCGGTCCGCCCGCTGCGCAGCGCGCGGGCCCGGCTGCTGGGACGATAGCCCATCTGACTTGCCAAGGCCCGGATGCGCTCGGCGGTGGCGGGATCAACGTGGCGGCGGCCGCTGAAGGCATGAGAGACGGTTGTCACGGAAACGCCTGCCGCCCGCGCCAGATCGGAAATGGTGGGTTTGCTCACGCTGTCCTCGCTTGCCGCGCCGGCGGACAGGTTATCACTGCCGTCATCTTCTGCAACAAAACGATTTGCGCGAATCGCCGCACGTGCTATGCGGTTAAGACAGCAAAACGATTTGCATAAGCAAACGAAAACACTCCAACAGGGAACATCGCCATGCAGACAACACCAGACCACCGCCTGATGACCGATCCTGCCGACGAACGCCTGCCGCTCAAGGATCTGGTCCTTTACGGCCTCCAGCATGTGCTGGTGATGGCCGCATCGCCCATCACGGCGGTGTTCCTGGTGGCGCAGACGCTCGGCTTCGAACCCGCGCTGACCGTGTCGATCATCAGCGCGACCTTTCTGGTCTGCGGCCTGGGCTCGATCCTGCAAAGCGTCGGGCCTGCGGGTTTCGGCGCCAGGCTGCCTTTCGTCATGGTGCCCGGCGGGGCGCCGATCGCGATCTTCTTGGCGATCGCCAGCCAGACCGACGTGCAGACCGCCGTGGGCGCGGTTCTGATGACGGGGGTCTTCTACTTCCTCGCGCTGCCGGTGTTTCGCCGCCTGTTGCGGTTCTTCCCGCCGGTGGTGGTCGGCACGATGCTGGTGCTGGTCGCGGTGAACCTTGTCAAAATCTACGGCGGGGCCATTACCGGCAAGCCGGACAGCCCCGGCTTCGCCGATCCGGTCAATGTCGGGCTGGCCCTGGCGACCATCGCGCTGACGGTGATCTTTTCGCGCGTGTTCACGGGGACGCTGCAACGCATCTCGGTCATGCTGGGGCTGATCGCGGGCACGCTGCTGGCGGCGGCCCTGGGCAGGCTGGACGCCTCGGGGGTGATGGGGGGATCGCTGGTCGCGGTGCCGCAGCTGTTTCCCTTCGGGATGCCGAAATTCGACATCATTGCATCGCTGCCGCTGATCATCTTCTCGATCATCTCGATGGCCGAGGCGACCGGCCAGACCATCGCCACGGCCGAGATCGTGGACCGCAAGGGCGACGCCCATGCCATCGTGCCGCGCACCATCCGCGGGGATGCGGTGGCCTCGATCCTGGGCGGGCTGTTCGGCACCTCGTTGATCATCACCTCGGGCGAGAATGTGGGCATCGTGCGCGCGACCGGCGTCCGGTCGCGCTTTGTCACGGCGATGGCGGGCGTGATCCTGGTTGTCATCGCGCTGATCGCGCCGGTGTCGCGGCTGGCCAGCGTCCTGCCCGGGCCGGTCGTGGGCGGAACGGCGGTGATCGTCTTTTCCATCATCGGCGTGATCGGCATCCATGTGCTGTCCCGCGTCGATCTGCGCGAACACGGAGCGATGTTCACGCTGGCCTCGGGACTCGCCATGGGGCTGATGCCGATCCTGGTGCCGGGGATCTACAGCCAGTTCCCGCACTGGTCGCAGATGATCCTGGGCAACGGCCTGGCCATGGGCACGATCACGGCGGCGGTGGTCAACGCCTTTTTCCAGGTCAGCGCCCCAAAGCCCCTTGATGTGGCGGAGCATGCACGATGACCGATCTGCGCCGGATCTTTGCCGATCCCCACAACCTGATCGTCGCGCCGGGGCGCCTGCTGCTGGAGGACGGCCCGCGGCAGGGCAGGGGGGTTCTGCTGCGGGCCGGGCGCTTTGCCGCCATTGCCCCGCTGGCCGACCTGCGCGCCCGCCATCCCGGCGCCCGCGTGGTCGATCTGCCCGATCACCTGATGATGCCGGGCTTGATCGACACGCACACGCATCTGACGCAGTCGCTGGGCAAGTCGCTGGTTTTCGGCGAGCCGTCCGAGATCTTCCGCCGTATCTGGGTGCCGCTGGAAGGCAGCCTGGACGAGGAAATGGTTTATCTGTCGTCAAAGCTGGCGGCGCTGGAATGCCTGCGCGGAGGGTTCACCACCGCCGTCGATGCGGGCACCCGGTCCGCCGGGCATCTGGGCCGGCTGGTCGATGCCGCGCGCGAAACCGGGCTGCGGCTGGTTGTCGCGCGGATCTGCAACGACAAGGGCGGGACGGTGCTGGTACCCGACCGCGCCTGCATCCTGCAAACCGCCGAGGCGCATCTGGCCGCCTTCGCGGGCGATCCGCTGGTCCACCCCTCGCTCGCCATTTCGATCCCCGAGGCCGCCAGCGACGCCATGCTGCGCGACATCGCCGCCATGGCGCGGTCCGGCGGCGCGGTCTTCCAGACCCATGTGAATGAACATCTGGTGGCCGTCGAACGCTCGCTGCTCGCCCATGGCCGCCGCCCGCTGGAGCATCTGGCCCATGTCGGCGCGCTTGGACCCCAGACCCTGATCGCCCATTCCACGCTGGTTACGCCGTCCGAGCTGAACCTGCTGCGCGACACCGGCACCGCTGTCGCCTACAACCCCGTCGCTTCGGTCTGGAAGGGCAATGCGGTGGCGCCCGCCTTGCAGATGCAGGCGCTTGGCATCCGCTTCGGGCTTGGCACGGACGGCACGCGCGCCGACGGCTTCCGGCTGATGGACGCGGCCGAGACCATGCAGCGCGCAGGTCACGGCCTGGCTGCGGGCGACGCATCCTGCGGCGGCGGCTGGCTGTGGCTGGACGCGGCCACGCGCATGGCCGCGGATGCCAGCGGCCTGGCTGCCGTGACGGGCCGCATCGGCGAAGGGCTGGCCGCCGATTTCCTGCTGGTCGATCTGGACCGGCCCGAGTTCACGCCATCGCACGATCTGACCTGGGAACTGGTGCGTTATGGCAACCGAGACCAGATCGACGCGGTGTTCACGAACGGCCGGTTGCGGATGGCGGGTGGCTGGCCGGTCGATTGGGACGCCCGCGCCCTGATGGCCCGGATCCGCGCGCTTGCCGCGCCCGCCATTGCCCGCGCGCCGATCCAGCGGATCCATCCCACGGCGGACAGCCTGTTTGCCGGGGAAGGCGCATGAGCGCCGCCATCTTCCTGGCCTTGTCGCTGCTGGTTGCCGGGGCCGCCTTTGTCCAGGGCGCGGTCGGCATCGGTTTCGCGCTGATCATGGCGCCCGTTCTGGGCCTGGTGGACGCGACCTATCTGCCGGTGACGCTGCTGATCCTGATGCTGCCGCTGAACCTGCTGGTGGCCTGGCGCGAACGCCGGGCCATCGACCGGCGCGGCGCGGGCTGGATCACGGCGGGCCGCTTTTTCGGCACATTCCTGGGCATGGCGGTGCTGGTCGCCCTGTCCGTGCGCCAGCTGGAAATCGCCGTGGGCCTTTTGACCATCGGGGCGGCGGGCGCGGCGCTGGTGGCGCCGCCTTTCCGCGCGACGCCCCCGGCATCGGTGGGCGTGGGCCTGTTCACCGGCGTCACGGAAACCGCGACCGGCATCGGCGGACCGCCGCTGGCGCTGCTTTACCAGCACGCCGCCGGCCCGACGCTGCGGTCCACCGTTGCCACGTGCTTCCTGGTCGGGGAACTGATCTCGCTGGCGATCCTGCTGGCCGCCGGGCGGATCGGCCAGCACCAGGCGTTGGCGGCGCTGGCCTTGATCCCCGCCGTGCTGGTGGGCAGCGCCCTGTCGCGCCGCGTCCATGCCCGCATCAACGGCCCGGCGCTGCGCCTGGCGGTGCTGGTCTTCTCGATCGTCAGCGGCGCCGCGCTGATCGCCAAGGGGTGATCGCGCTGTCCGGCTCGGGCATCGTCTCGAATTCCGATCGCCCATTTGCGGCTTTTCGATAGCCATTCAGGCCAGAAAAAGACAGTTTTCGGCGACAATCGACCAAAGTGACCCTGCGGCCCGCCGGGATCGGTGATTCCGGTTCCGGGCTGACAAGATTCTGTGACAAAAGCCCCCGCAAATCGAAAAACGGGAGAGCACATGCAGCTTGGAGTCTGGATCAGCCTTGCGGCCTATTTTCTGCTGATGATCGCCATCGGCATCTATGCCTGGCGCAAGGCCACATCAAGTTCGGAAGAATACATCCTGGGCGGCCGCGGCCTGTCGCCCTCGGTGACGGCCCTGTCGGCGGGCGCCTCGGACATGAGCGGCTGGCTGCTTCTGGGGCTGCCCGGCGCGCTTTACGTGTCGGGCCTGTCGCAATCCTGGATCGGCATCGGTTTGACGGTCGGCGCGCTGGTCAACTGGATCGTCGTGGCCCCCCGCCTGCGCGAACAAACCGAACGGTATGACAACAGCCTGACCATTCCGGGCTTCCTGGGCGCGCGCTTTCCCAGCACGGCCCGGCTTTTGCGGATGGTTTCGGCGGTGGTGATCGTGGTCTTCTTCGCGGTTTATACCGCCGCGGGGCTGGTGGGCGGCGGCAAGCTGTTCGCCAGCGCCTTTGGCGGCGACTACATGACGGGCATCCTGCTGACCATGGGCTTCGTGCTGGTCTATACCACCATCGGAGGCTTTCTGGCGGTCAGCCTGACGGATTTCGTGCAGGGCTGCATCATGATGCTGGCGCTGGTGATCATGCCGGTCGTCATCCTGACCACGGACGGCGGCGCGGGCGTGGGTCCGGCGGTGGATCGCCTGACGGCGGTCGACCCGGACTATTTCTCGATGGCCAAGGGCATGACGCTGCTGGGCTGGATCTCGGCGGTGGCCTGGGGCTTGGGCTATTTCGGCCAGCCGCACATCATCGTCCGCTTTATGGCGATCCGCAGCGTAGGCGACGTGCCCATGGCGCGCAACATCTGCATGTCCTGGATGATCGTGTCGCTGATCGGCGCCGTGGCGGTCGGGATCTTCGGCCATGCCTATGCGCTGCGCAACGGCCTGACGGTCGATGACCCGGAAACGATCTTCATCATCCTGTCCGACCTGCTGTTCCACCCGCTGGTCACCGGCTTCCTGTATGCCGCGCTGCTGGCGGCGATCATGTCCACGGTGTCCAGCCAGCTTCTGGTCGCCTCCTCGTCCCTGACCGAGGACATCTATCACGCCTTGGTCAAGCGCGACGCCACGCAGCGCGAACTGGTCGCCATCGGCCGCCTGTCGGTGCTGGCGGTCGGCATCATCGCGGCGGTGATCGCCCGCGACCCCGACGCGCAGGTGCTGAGCCTGGTGTCGAACGCCTGGGCGGGCTTCGGCGCGGCCTTTGGACCCCTGATCGTGCTGGCGTTGACCTGGAAGCGGATGACCGGCCTTGGCGCGGTGGCGGGCCTGGTGGTCGGCGCCGTTACCGTGATCCTGTGGATCGCGCTTGGCCTCAACCAGTCGCTTGGGGGCGGCGAGGGACTTTACGAGATCGTGCCGGGCTTCGTCGCATCCTGGGCCGCCATTGTGCTGGTCAGCCTGGCCACGCCCGACCGCGGCGAATTCCGCCGGCTTTAGGTCCCGGCACCGATGCCCGAAGGGCCGTCCTTGTCGCTGGGACGGCCCTCGATCGGCCCATCACGCGCAGTCGCAAGGGATGGAATGCGTCGCGGCGACCCCCGAGGGAGGAGGAGGGGGCCGCCGCCTGTCGCCGAAACCCGAGGGGAGGAGAAAGGGTTCCGGCG
>NZ_JBHRXY010000031.1:0-31759 GCF_042648745.1 Paracoccus angustae | reverse complement strand
TCGGGCGCCATCCAGCACCTCGCCGGCATGAAGGACTCAAAGGTCATCGTCGCCATCAACAAGGACGAGGAAGCCCCGATCTTCCAGATCGCCGATTACGGCCTCGTGGGCGATCTGTTCACCGTGGTGCCGGAAATGACGGAAAAGCTCTGAAAGCTTCTTCTTTGCAAAAATACCCCACAGGGGGTCTGGGGGACGTGAAGTCCCCCAGCCTCGACCGCCCCCACCGGGGGCGGTTTTGCGTTGCAGCATCCCGACGCCCGCCCTATCGTCCCGCCAACAGAAAAGCATGAGGCGGCGATGACGGTTCAGACGGTTGGGATCATTGGCGCGGGCCAGATGGGCAACGGCATCGCCCATGTCTTTGCGCTGGCCGGATACGACGTGCTGCTGACCGACATCACCCAGGAAGCGCTGGACAAGGCCCTGGCCCTGATCGACCGCAATCTGGAACGCCAGGTCAGCCGCGGCAAGATCGGCGCCGATGCCAAGAAGGCCGCCATGGGCCGCATCCGCACCACCCTGCGGCTGGCCGACCTGGGCCAGACCGACCTGGTGATCGAGGCCGCGACCGAGCGCGAGACCGTCAAGCAGGCGATCTTCGAGGATCTGGTTCCGCACCTGAAGCCCCACACGATTCTGACCTCGAACACTTCGTCCATTTCGATCACGCGGCTGGCCAGCCGCACCGACCGGCCGGAAAAGTTCATGGGCTTCCACTTCATGAACCCTGTCCCGGTGATGCAACTGGTGGAGCTGATCCGCGGCATCGCCACCGACGAGGCGACCTACAGGACGCTGCACGAGGTGGTGGAAAAGCTGGGCAAGACCGCCGCCAGCGCCGAGGATTTTCCCGCCTTCATCGTCAACCGCATCCTGATGCCGATGATCAACGAGGCGGTCTACACGCTGTATGAAGGCGTGGGCAACGTGAAGTCCATCGACGAATCCATGAAGCTGGGCGCCAATCACCCGATGGGTCCGCTGGAACTGGCCGACTTCATTGGGCTGGACACCTGCCTGGCCATCATGAACGTGCTGCATGACGGGCTGGCGGACACCAAGTACCGGCCCTGCCCCCTGTTGACCAAGTATGTCGAGGCCGGCTGGCTGGGCCGCAAGACCGGACGCGGCTTCTACGACTATCGCGGAGAAACGCCGGTTCCGACACGGTGACGCCCGCCATGTCGCATTCAGGCGCGACGGCGGCGGAAATTCGTTCTTGATTGAGCGAATAAACAAAAAACCACAGGAGGTAACGATGAAGGCCCTGACCATGACGGCCGCCCTGATGCTGGCGGCGACGGCCCTGGCCGCCTTGGCCGACGACGCGCGGACCTGCGGCACGGTGCGCTATTCCGATCCCGGCTGGGGCGACATCGCCGCCACGAACGGGGTGGCGGCGATGCTGCTGGAGGCGCTTGGCTACACGCCCGACATCGCCACCCTGTCGGTCCCGGTCGGATACGAGGCGCTGAAGAACGGCCAGACCGACGTGTTCCTGGGCAACTGGATGCCTGCCCAGCAGAAGTTCCGCGACGACCTGGATGCGGCGGGCACCATCCAGGAGCTTGCGCAGAACCTGGAAGGCGCCAAGTTCACGCTGGCCGTCAACAAGGCGGGCGCCGATGCGGGCGTCAAGGACTTTGCCGATCTCGACGCGCAGAAGGACGCTTTCGGCGGCAAGATCTACGGGATCGAACCCGGCGCCCCCGCCAACCAGTCCATCCAGGCGATGATCGAGGCGGACGAGTTCGGCCTGGGCGATTGGGAACTGGTCGAATCCGGCGAACAGGCGATGCTGGCGCAGGTCACGCGCAGCGGCGACAGCCCCGTGGTCTTTCTGGCCTGGGCGCCCCATCCGATGAACGAGGCCATCGACATCACCTATCTGTCGGGCGGCGACAAGCAGTTCGGCCCGAACTATGGCGGCGCGACCGTGCATACGCTGGCGCGCAAGGAATGGGTCGCGGCCTGTCCCAACGCCGCCAGGCTGTTCAGCCAGCTGGTCTTCGACGTGCAGATGGAAAACGTGCTGATGGGCAAGATCCTGAACGACGGCATGGACGCCAGGGACGCCGCAAAGGAATGGCTGGCCGCCAATCCCGAGGCTGCGGACAGATGGCTGGACGGCGTGACCACGCTTGACGGCAAGCCGGGCGTCGATGCGGTCAAGGCAGCGGTGGCCGGGTAATCGCGTGAAGCCGAACATCCTGATCCTGATGGTGGACCAGTTGTCGGGGGTGCTTTTCCCCGACGGCCCGGCCCCCTTCCTGCACGCGCCGAACCTGAAACGGCTGGCCGAACGGTCCACGCGCTTCGCCAACACCTATACCGGCAGCCCGCTATGCGCGCCGGCGCGCGCCTCCTTCATGTCCGGGCAGTTGCCGCGCCGCACGCGGGTTTATGACAACGCGGCGGAATTCGCGTCCGACATTCCCACCTATGCCCATCACCTGCGCCGGGGGGGATACCAGACCAGCCTGTCGGGCAAGATGCACTTTGTCGGCCCCGACCAGCTTCACGGCTTCGAGGAGCGGCTGACCACCGACATCTATCCCGCCGATTTCGGCTGGACCCCCGATTACCGCAGACCGGGCGAGCGGATCGACTGGTGGTATCACAACCTCGGGTCGGTCACCGGCGCGGGCGTGGCCGAGATCACCAACCAGTACGAATACGACGACGAGGTGGCCTACAACGCCTGCCGAAAGCTCTACGACCTGTCGCGCGGCAAGGACGACCGGCCCTGGTGCCTGACGGTCAGCTTCACGCATCCGCATGACCCCTTTGTCGCGCGCCGCAGATACTGGGAGCTCTACGATGGCATCCCGGAACTGGAACCGCCCGCGCCCATCGCCTATGACGACATGGATCCGCATTCGCGCCGCCTGATGGATGCCTGCGACTGGCGCGCCTTTGACATCACCGCTGATCACGTCCGCCGCGCGCGGCAGGGCTATTTCGCCAACATCACCTATGTGGACGAGAAGATCGGCGAGATCCTGGACGTGCTGGACCGCACCCGGCAGGACGCCATCGTCCTGTTCCTGTCCGATCACGGGGAAATGCTGGGCGAGCGCGGCATGTGGTTCAAGATGAGCTTTTTCGAAGGCTCGGCCCGGGTGCCGCTGATGATCGCCGCGCCGGGCATGGCGCCGGGCCGCATCGACCAGCCGGTCAGCACCATCGACGTGCTGCCGACGCTTTGCGATCTGGCGGGCCTGCCGATGGACGAGATCGCGCCCTGGACCGACGGCCGGTCCCTGGCGCAAGGCGCGGATCGTGGCCCGGTGCCCATGGAATACGCGGCCGAGGGCAGCGTGTCGCCGATGGTGGCCCTGCGCGACGGGCAGTGGAAATACATCGCCTGCGAAGCCGATCCCGAGATGCTGTTCGACCTGGACGCCGACCCGGACGAACGGGTGAACCTGGCGGGCGATCCCGACCATGCGGTCACGCTGGGGCATCTGCGCGCCATGGCGATGCAACGCTGGGACCTGGACGCCTACGACGCCGAGGTGCGCCAGTCGCAGGCCCGCCGCTGGATCGTCTACGAGGCGCTGCGCAACGGGGCTTATTACCCTTGGGACCACCAGCCCCTGCAACTGGCGTCCGAACGCTACATGCGCAATCACATGGACCTGAACGTGCTGGAGGAAAACCAGCGGTTCCCGCGCGGGGAATAGGGGAAAGGGCCGGGGTCATCCCGGCCCTTCTTTTCAGGCCTCGGTCTTTTCGCCGCGGCTTTGCATGAACTGGTCGAACTCGGCCTTGTCCTTGGCCTCGCGCAGCTTCTGGAGGAAGTCCACGAACTCGCGATGCTCGTCCTCGAGCCGCTTCAGCGTTTCCTCGCGATAAGCGTCGAAGGCGCTGTTGCCGGTGGACGGCGCGGAGTAACGGGCGCGGCTGTGGCGGTTGCTGCAACTGAACATGCGTTTGCTCCAGATCATGTAGGCCAGAAGGGCCAGGCCCAGGGGCCAGAAGACAACAAAGCCGAGGACCATGGCGGCGATCCAGGCCACCCTGCCGCGTTCGTCCAGCCAGTCGCGGGCGCGGATCAGCGGCCCCTGGACACGGGCGGGCATCGGATAGGCGGGCATGCGGTGCGATGCGCTGTGCATCTGAGGGGAACCTCCCATGTTAATGTTAATCACATTTACATAGATGGGTCCGGCAGGCCGTCCTTCAAGCGGCGCTTCGAAAATTATTCGCCGATCAGGCCAAGCCCGCGCAGATAGATCAGGGCGCCGCTTTCCAGCATCTCGGCCGGGCCGACGGGACTGCGGCCGCCGGGCTTGCCGCGCGAGAACAGTTCCACCACGCCATGGCTCATGGCCCAGATGTGGTTCGCAACCATGCGGGCCGGCGGGCGGCGGTCGGGGGGCAGCCGTCCGGCCATGGTTTCCGCCGCGTCGATCAGCACCCGCTGCGCGCGGTCCGAGGCCGCCGACAGATCGGCATTCCCGGCAACCGAAAGGCCGGATTCAAACATGGCCATGTAATGCCCGGGCCGTTCGGCGGCGAAATCCAGATAGGCCTGTCCCATGCGCATGAAGGCGGTCAGCGGGCGGGGCTGGCCGCCGTCGAAGGCCTGCTCCAGCCGTTGCGCGAAATCGACGAAGCCTTGCCGGGCAACCTCCTCCAGCAGGTCGTCGCGGCCCTTGAAATGGCGGTAAGGGGCGGCGGGGGATACGCCCGCGCGGCGCGCGGCCTCGGTCAGGGTAAAGGCCAGGGGGCCGGTTTCCTGGATCAGCGTCGCGGTCGCATCCACCAGAGCCTGGCGCAGGTTGCCGTGGTGATAGGATTTGCGGTCCGGCACCTACATGCCTTCGCCGAAGTAATCCGACACCAGGGCTTCCAGCGCATCGGCCAGGGCGGCGGCTTCCGGGCCGGTGGTGGTCACGGTGATCTGGCTGCCGCGCGGCGCGGTCAGCATCAGCAGGCCCATGATCGAATCGCCGGACACGGACATGCCGTCCTTTTCCACCTGCGCCTGCGCGTCGAAGCGTTCCACCAAGTCCACGAACTTGGCGCTGGCGCGGGCGTGAAGGCCCTTTTCGTTGATGATCGCCAGCTGGCGCGTGACCGGCCCGTTCATCCGAACCGCGATCCCGTGTCCAGCGCCGCCTCGACCGGGACGTTGTAGGAGTTGATGTATTTCCGCCCGGCTTCCTTGGCAAAGGCCACGGCATCGGGCACCGGCAGGTGGCGCGACTTGGCCAGCTTGACCAGCATCGGCAGGTTCGCCCCGTAAAGGATGGTCCGGTCGCGCATCGCGCAGGCCGGCAGCGACAGGTTCGAGGGCGAGCCCCCGAACAGGTCGGTCACCACCACGACGCCGTTGCCGTCGTCCACCGAATTGGCCGCCGCCTGGATTTCGGCCGTCTTGGCGGCGCGGTCGTGATCGTCCTCGATCGCGACGGCTGCAATGCCGCTTTGCGGACCCACCACATGCTCGACCGCCGAGAGATATTCTCGCGCCAGCCCGCCATGCGCCACGATCACGATTCCAATCAACGCGTTCCACCACGTTCAATAGCGCGCAACCGGCCCGCCTCTTGAACGATGCCGGACGCATCGCCCAAGGCCGACGGCGCCGGTATGCGACGCTCGAGTTCCCTGTGCCTTATTGACACCGGCCAGCCTGCCTTCGCAAGCGCAAGACCCACCTTTTCAGCCAAAGTGACGGAACGATGTTGCCCCCCGGTGCATCCGAAACCGACCGCAAGGTGGGACTTCCCTTCCTCGACATAGGCCGGAAGCAGAAACAGGATCATTTCGCGCACACGGTCCAGGAAATCCGCGAAGCGCGAATCACCCGCGACGTATTCCTGAACCGCCGGGTCGCGTCCCGTCAGCGGCCGCAGGTCCGGTTCCCAATGCGGATTGGCCAGGAAGCGGCAGTCGAACATCATGTCGATGCCGCGCGGCACCCCCCGTTTGTAGCTGAAGGAATGCAGGGACAGGCTGAGCCTGCCGTTCGGCCGGATGTCGAACCAGCGCGTCAGTTCGGCCTTGAGGTCGTGGGGCGAGAGTTCGGAGGTGTCGACAAGCACATCGGCGCGCGCCCGGATGGGCGACAAAAGGTCAAGTTCCGCCGTGACGCCGGCCGCCGGGGCGCTGTCGGGCGCCAGGGGATGGCGGCGGCGGGTTTCGTTGTAGCGGCGTTCCAGCACCTCGGGCGCGCAGTCCAGGAACAGAACCTCGGGGGTATAACGGGGATCGCGGGTCAGCTTGTCGATCAGTTCGATGACGTTGCTGGCCGAAAAGTCGCGGTTGCGCACGTCAAGGCCGAGCGCCAGCGGAACGGGGCGGCTTGGCCCGTCCAAAAGCCGGGGGATCAGCGACAAGGGCAGGTTGTCGATGGCCTCGTAGCCCAGATCCTCCAGCACGTTGATCGCGGTGGACCGCCCGGCCCCCGACGGTCCGGTGACAAGCACCAGACGCTGCACCGCATCGGAGAGCGCGTCAGCCGATCCTGTGTCGGTGGGACTGCCGGCCAAATCGACCATCTTTCCTGCCTGTCGGGCCTCCGCAGCCCTTGTAGCCTGTGTCACGCGACGCGGCCCCCCAGCAAAAGCTGCCGCAGCGCAGCGTAAAGATGCGGTCGATAAGGGGCCGTGACAAGGGGCAAGCCCACCCCCAGGACATCATAGCTGCGCGACTGTGGCAGGCGATCCTCGGCCCCGCCGCCCAGATCGACGGCCTGCGCCAGACGGACCGGCCCAAAGGGCGGGGCGGCCAGAATGCCGACACCGCGCGCCTCGATCCGGCCAAGCAGCGCGGGCGGGCAGCTGGCGACGATGGCGTCCCCCTGTCGGCAAAGGTCGGTGCGGTCATCCGCCACCAGCACCGCGCCCGCGGCCATCAACTGCAAGGCGAGCGACGACTTGCCCGAACCGGACGGCCCCAGGATCAGCAGCCCGGCGCCGTCCAGAGCGATCGTGGTCGCGTGAAGCTGCATGGCGAATCACCTCCTGTCCCGATTCTGGGGCGATCATGCTAACGTCAGGTTGAGACGACAGACCGCGGCATGCCTGTTTGCGATAACATCATCTGTTTCCGCTAACTGTTCGCGCCAACTTCTTTTTTGCCCTTCGGGCCGTGTTATAGCCGCCCCATACTGCTTCACGAAAGTGTCGCAAGCCAAATCTGATAAGGAGCGTCGAAACCATGGCCATGCGCGTAAACCCGAACTGCAAGCTTGAGGATCAGGGGATCGAGGGCCTCGGCCGGGTTTATTACAACCTGCTGGAACCGGCGCTGTTGACCGAGGCGGTCGCGCGCGGCGAAGGCACGCTGGGCCTGGGCGGCACCTTCCTGGTGTCCACCGGCGCGCATACGGGACGTTCGCCCAAGGACAAGTTCGTGGTCCGCACCCCCGAGGTCGAGGACACGATCTGGTGGGACAACAACAAGCCGATGTCGCCCGAGGCCTTCGACCGCTTGCACGCCGACATGCTGGCGCACATGAAGGGCCGCGACTACTTCGTGCAGGATCTGTTCGGCGGCGCGGATGCCGACAACCGCCTGGACGTGCGCGTGGTCACGGAACTGGCCTGGCACGGGCTGTTCATCCGCCACCTGCTGCGCCGCCCCGAGGCGGCCGAGCTGGAAACCTTTGCGCCCGACTTCACCATCATCAACTGCCCCGGCTTCAAGGCCGATCCTGAACGCCACGGCTGCCGCAGCGAAACCGTGATCGCGCTGAACTTCAGCAAGAAGCTGATCCTGATCGCCAACACCGCCTATGCGGGCGAGAACAAGAAGTCGGTCTTCACGCTGCTGAACTATCTGCTGCCGGAAAAGGGCATCATGCCGATGCATTGTTCCGCCAACCACGCCATCGGCAATCCCGACGACAGCGCCGTCTTCTTCGGCCTGTCGGGCACCGGCAAGACCACGCTTTCGGCCGACCCCTCGCGCGTGCTGATCGGCGACGACGAACACGGCTGGTCGGACAAGGGCATCTTCAACTTCGAGGGCGGCTGCTACGCCAAGACCATCAACCTGTCGCCCAAGGCCGAACCCGAGATCCACGCCACCTGCTCGCGCTTCGGCACCGTGATCGAGAACATGGTTTTCGACGCCGACACGCTGGAGCTGGATTTCGAGGACAACTCGATCACCGACAACATGCGCTGCGCCTATCCGCTGGAGGCGATCGGCAACGCATCGGACACCAGCCTGGGCGGGCATCCCCGCAACGTCATCATGCTGACCTGCGACGCTTATGGCGTTCTGCCCCCCATCGCCCGGCTGACGCCGGCGCAGGCCATGTATCACTTCCTGTCGGGCTTCACGTCCAAGACGCCGGGAACCGAGGTCGGCGTGGTCGAGCCGGTCCCGACCTTCTCGACCTGCTTCGGCGCTCCTTTCATGCCCCGCCGCCCCGAGGTGTATGGCAAGCTGTTGCAGGAAAAGATCGCCCAGCACGGCGCAAGCTGCTGGCTGGTCAACACCGGCTGGACCGGCGGGGCCTTCGGCACCGGCAAGCGGATGCCCATCGCCGCGACCCGCGCCCTGCTGGCAGCGGCGCTGGACGGCAGCCTGAACGACGTGCAGTTCCGCAAGGATCCGAATTTCGGCTTCGAGGTTCCGGTGTCCGTGCCCGGCGTCGAGGACAGGCTGCTGGATCCGCGTCAGACCTGGGCGGACGGCGCCGCCTACGACAAGCAGGCCGCCAAGCTGGTGGGAATGTTCAGCGACAACTTTGCGCAGTATCTGGAAGCCATCGACGACGAGGTCCGGGCGGCGGCCATCGGCTGAACCGGCCGGGATCGAAGGGGAAAGGCCGCGCGGCTTGCGCGGCCTTTCGCTTTGAAAATCGCGGTGCGTGCAGAGAACGCAACCCGGGGGAATACCGGATCCATGCCTGTTTCGCGATCCAGGCGCAGCGGCATCGCAGGATGCGTGCCTGGATGCACCATGGTCCTACCCGATCCGGCCGCCGCCCTGCCGGGTGATCGCCACAACCGCCGGGCGCACCGGCATGGCGTCGTCGAAATCCGGCCAGCGGGTGGACAAGTCCTCGTAATAGGACGGGCGGCCATGGCCTTCCCAGTCTTCGCCGCCGTCGCCCGGATGCTGCACGGCCACGAAGAAGGTGGTCATGTCTTCGGTGATGCAGGGGCCGCACATCTCGCCGCCGACAGGGACGCGATAAAACAGCCGAGAGGTGCCGCGCGCCGCGCCCTCGGTGTCCACCGCCCACAAACCGTCCGCGCGCCCCGTGTCCTCCATCGAGTTGCCGTCGGTCGAGACCCACAACCGCCCGTCGCTGTCCACGGCGGCGTTGTCGGGCATCCCGAACCAGCCGTTCACCGTGGTTTCGGTCGAGAAGGTCGCGCCGACCTCTGCGATCGAGGGATCGCCGCATTTCACCAGGATTTCCCAGGTGCCTTCCGTCGCGGTGAAGTCGCCGTCCCGTTCGATGATCTCGATGATGTGGCCGAAGGCGTTTTCCACGCGGGGGTTGGCGGCGTTGGCCTCCTTGCGCTTGGTGTTGTTGGTCAGCATCACATAGGCCCGCCCCGTAAGCGGGTTCGGCTGGATGTCCTCGGGGCGGTCCATCGGCGTCGCCTCCAGCAGGTCGGCGGCGCGGCGGGTCTCGATCAGCACGTCGGCCTGGGACGAAAAGCCGTTGGCGGCGGTCAGCGGGCCGGTCCCATGGACCAGCGGCAGCCATTCGACCCGGCCGTCGTCGTGGAAACGCGCGACATAAAGCGTGCCGTCGTCCAGCAGGTCCATGTTGGCGGCGCGGTCGTCGGGGTTGTAGGCGCCCGCCGTGACGAACTTGTAAACATAATCGAAACGCTCGTCGTCGCCCAGATAGAAGATCACGCGGCCGTCCTTGGCCACCACGCTTTCCGCGCCCTCGTGCTTGAAGCGGCCAAGCGCGGTGCGCTTTCTGGGCGTCGAGGCCGGGTCCATCACGTCCACCTCCACGATCCAGCCGAAGCGGTTGGCCTCGTTCGGATCCTTGGACACGTCGAACCGGTCGTGGAACCTGCCCCAGGCATAAGTCGATTCCGGGATGCCGAGGCGTTCGTAGTTCGCCGCCTCGGGGTGACCTTCGGGCAGGCCGCCCATGAAGTAGCCGTGGATGTTTTCCTCGGCCATGATGTAGGTGCCCCAGGGGGTCACCCCGCCCGCGCAGTTGTTGACGGTGCCCAGAACGGTGCGGCCCGTCGGATCGGCCACGGTTTGCAGGCGCGCGTGGCCTGCCGCAGGGCCGGTCAGCTCCATCGGGGTCTTGGCGGTGATGCGGCGGTTCATCGCGCCGTCAGGCACGGGCTGCCACTTGCCGTCCGCGCGGCGGATCTCGATGATCGTGCCGCCGTGGGCCGCCATTTCGATGTTCACGCGGGTCTCGTCGGCCTCGGTCACGGCGATCTCTTTCGTCTTCGTGACGGTGCCGTCCTCGGCGGTCTCCTCGACCTCGCGGACGGTGACGATGCCGGGGAACATCAGATGCTCGTTGGTGTATTCGTGGTTGACGACCAGCAGGCCGCGGTTGTCCGCGCCGTCCAGCGGAATGAAGCCCACGAAGTCGTTGTTGTAGCCGAACTGGCGTTCCTGCGCGGCCTCGGACTGGTTCAGCGGATCGAACTCGGGCGCGTCGGCTAACACCTTGTCGCCCCACCGCAGCAGCACGTCGGCGTCATAGCCCTGGGCCACGTGGTGATCGGCATCCACGCCCGCCGTCACCTCGGGGAAGCTGAAGGCCGAGGCCGAGGACGCCTGCGCATCCGTGGCCGACAGCAGCGCGATCGGGCTGACCGTGGCGGAAATCGCCGTCACCGCCATCGAGCCTTTGAGGAAACCGCGGCGCGAAAAGCGGGCGGCGATGATCTCGCCCATGGTGGGGGTCTTGGTCGGGTTCAGGCCGGGGCCTTCGGCCTCCTCCAGCTTGCTGGTGCGGAAAATGGTTCGGGTCTGCTGGTCACGCATCGCGCTCTCCTGGCTGGTCTCGGCCGTATGACCGGTCGGGCAGCGATTAGGCGGAGGTTGCGACAAGGATGCGTCAGGGTTGTGAAGGTTTTCCGAAACCGTCCGGCAACGGCAACGGCAACGGCAACGCCCGCCGGGCGGCGGGCGTCCGGGCGGCCGGGTCAGACGCCGAGGCACCAGCGCATCACCGCCTTCTGGGCGTGAAGGCGGTTTTCGGCCTCGTCCCAGATGACCGAATGCGGGCCGTCCATGACCGCACTGGTCACCTCGTCCTCGCGATGGGCGGGCAGGCAATGCATGAACAGGCTGTCGGGCTTGGCCTTGGCCATCAGCGCCTCGTTCACCTGATAGCCGCGCAACTGGTTGTGGCGGCGTTCCTTGGCGGATTGCGGGTCGTGCATGGACACCCAGGTATCGGCGATCACCAGGTCGGCGCCTTCGACGGCCTGGGCGGGGTCGCGCACGATCTCGGCCCGGACGCCCTGGGCGCGGGCGAAATCCAGCGCCTCGGGATCGGGATCCAGGGGCGGCGGACCCGAGAAGGTGAAGTCGTAGCCGAACTGGCCCGCACCGTGGATCACGCTGGCGCAGACATTGTTGCCGTCGCCGACCCAGACCACCTTGCGGCCCGCGATGGGACCGCGATGCTCCTCGAAGGTCATCACGTCGGCCATGATCTGGCAGGGATGGGTGCGGTTGGTCAGGCCGTTGATCACCGGAACGCTGGCGTATTCCGCCATCTCCAGCAGGGTCGCCTCCTCGAAGGTTCGGATCATGATCAGATCGACATAGCGCGACAGCACGCGCGCGGTATCTGCGATGGTCTCGCCGTGGCCCAGCTGCATCTCGGATCCCGACAGCACCATGGTCGAGCCGCCCATCTGGCGCACGCCCACGTCGAAACTGACGCGCGTCCGGGTCGAAGGTTTTTCGAAGATCAGCGCGACCATGCGGCCCGCCAGGGGCTGTTCGTCGTCGGGCATGCCCTTGGGGCGGCCGTTGCGCGCGGTCTTCATGGCCAGGGCCTGGTCGATGATCGACCGCAGATCCGCCTTGCCGGTGGTATGGATGTCCAGAAAATGCTTCATCTTCGTTGCTTTCGCGATTTGCGCAAGGAAGCCCGCAAGGACTGCCGCGGTCAAGAGGGGCGGGCGCCGCCGCAAAGGTCTTTCCCGCATGAAGGACCCCCGGTTAACCTTTCATGACCTCACGTCAAGGCAGGTTACACTTGCTGGGCGACATCGCTTCGGTGCTAATATCGTTATGCGTGCAAGGATCTGGAATCGCGTTTGCCTTTCACGCGCTTACCGGTTTTTCCAGTCTGCCGGCCAAGACGCCGTCCGGCAGCCTCTCAGTGCCATGAGTCTTGCCTTGAAATTGGATGAACTCGCGCCGCCCTATGTTCTCGTGCAGCCCCGGAACCATCCGGCCGCCCCACGGCGCAAGCCCGTTTGGAGGCTTGCGCCCGGCCTGGCCTTCGCCGCGGCACTGGTTCTGGCCGTTCTGCTGGGCGGCTGGTGGGCCGCCCTCGCGATAGCGGCACCCGTCCTGGGCGCCTTTGGCCTGCTGTGCCATGGCGCCTGGTGGATCCGCCATCGCGCGGGGCCCGACTTCTTCCGCTAGTCAGGACGGGACAAGGCTTGCCGCCGCGCGGTCGAGCCGCGCCACCGCCTCGGCGATCTCCTCGTCCGTGATGTTCAGCGGCGGCAGCAGGCGCAGGGTGTTGTCGGCGGCCGGCACCGTCAGCAAGTGCTGGGCATAGCCCGCCTTGACGACATCTGCGGGCGAAACCCTGCATTTCAGGCCCAGCATCAGGCCCTGGCCGCGAACCGATTCGAAAACATCCGGGTGCGCCGCGACCAGGCCTTCCAGCTTTTGCCGGAACAGGGCGGCCTTGCGGTTGACGGCGGCCAGAAAGGCGTCGTTCGCCACGATCTCCATCACGCGGGCGCCCACGGCGCAGGCCAGGGGGTTGCCGCCATAGGTGGACCCGTGCGTGCCCGCGACCATCCCGGCCGCGGCCTTTTCGGTGGCCAGCACCGCGCCCAGGGGGAAGCCTCCGCCGATGCCCTTGGCGACCATCATGATGTCGGGCGCGACGCCCGCGTATTCGTGCGCGAACAGCCGCCCGGTCCGGCCCATGCCGCATTGCACCTCGTCCAGCACCAGAAGCGCGCCGTGCCGGTCGCAAAGCGCGCGGATCTCGCGCAGGTCGGCGTCGGGCAGCGGGCGGATGCCGCCCTCGCCCTGCACCGGCTCCAGCATCACCGCCGCCGTCTTGTCGCTGATCGTCGCCTTCACCGCCGCCATGTCGCCCCAGGGCAACTGGCGGAAGCCCGGCATCAGCGGGCCAAAGCCCTTGACCATCTTCTCGGATCCCGCCGCCGCGATGGCGCCGGTGGAGCGGCCGTGGAAGGCCCCTTCGAAGGTCAGGATCTCGATGCGGTCCTCGCCCTGGTCGTGCCAGTACTTGCGCACCATCTTGATCGCCAGTTCGGCGGCCTCGGTCCCGGAATTGGTGATAAAGGCGGTGTCGGCGAAGGTGTGCTCGACCAGCAGGTCGGCCAGCCGTTCCTGTTGCGGGATCTGGTAAAGGTTCGACACGTGCCAGATCTTCCCCGCCTGTTCGGTCAGCGCGGCCACCAGATCGGGATTCGCATGGCCCAGCACGTTCACCGCGATCCCCGACCCCAGATCCAGGTATCGGCTGCCGTCCGTGGCGAAGGCCCAGGCACCCTCGCCCTTTTCAAAGGCAAGGGGGGCGCGGTTATAGGTCGGCAGGACGTGCGAAATCATAGGGAACTCCCCGATTGGCGGAACGGATTGTGGAAGGCAGGCGGGATCTGACGGTGACGGGGCGTCAACGTCGGGGACGGGCGGAAAGGGCGGTCCGTGCGATCATGCCTGCGGGGATAGCGCCGATTCGCCCCCCGCGCAATCACGCTTTCATCCGATAGCCGGATTTCAACCAGCGCCAGGCCAGTCCCAGAACCAGCGCCACGACAAGGGTGCAGACCAGCAGCCCCCGCCAGACCGGGGCGTCGCTGATGCCGGTGACGCCGTATCGCGCCCCGTCGATCAGGTAGAAGACCGGATTCCAGTGCGACAAGGTGCGGAACGGCTCGGGCAGGGCCTGGACCGAATAAAAGGTGCCCGACAGAAAGGACAGCGGCGTGATGACGAAATTGCTGATCGCCGCCATCTGGTCGAACTTCTGCGCCAGGATCCCGGCCAGGATGCCAAGCCCGCCCAGCATCAGCGCGGCCAGCAGGACAAAGGCCAGCGCCCAACCGGGATGGGCGACGCCTCGTCCCGTGACCAGCACCATGCCGGTGCCGATCACCGCCCCCACCAGCGCGGCGCGGGCCACCGATCCGGCCAGATAGCCCGCCAGCAGTTCCCCCGCCGACAAGGGCGGCATCAGCGTGTCCACGATGTTGCCCTGCACCTTGGCCGAGGTGATCGAACTGGAGGTGTTGGCGAAGGCGTTCTGGACCACCGTCATCATCAGGATGCCCGGACCCAGAAAGACCAGATAAGGCAGGCCCATCACCTCTCCCCTCCCCTGCCCCATGGCCAGGGCGAAGATCAGCACGAACAGCGCCGCCGTCATCAGCGGCGCAAAAACGGTCTGCTGCCAGACGGCCATGAAGCGCATCACCTCTCGGGTGGCGAGGGTGCGCAGGCCCAGCCAGTTGACGCGGCCGAAGCGGCGCACGCCCATGCCGTGATGTTCGGGGGCGGGGCTGTCGGTGCGGATCGTGGGTGGCATCGTCGCGGTCCTTGAATTTCTGCGCATCGGCGGCTAAATCTCGGCATCCCGTTTCTGACGGGGGCAATCGCAGGTTTCAAGATGGGGCGGCGCACAGGGCGCGCCCGGAAAGGCAGCCATGTCCTGGACGGACGAACGCGTCGAGACGCTGAAGCGCATGTGGTCCGAAGGCCAGTCGGCCAGCGCCATCGCCAAGGAGCTTGGCGGCGTGACCCGCAACGCGGTCATCGGCAAGGTTCACCGCCTGGGGCTGTCCAACCGCAACGACGAACCCGAGCCGGCCCCCGCGCCCGCCCCCGAACCCGTGGCCGAAAAGAAGGCGGACCGCAAACCCGCCCCCGCCGTTCAAGCCCCGCGCCCCGAGCCGCAGCCCGAGCCTGCCGCCCCCGCGCGAGAGGAGCCTGCCGAGGAAGAACCCGTGTCCCAGCCTGTCTTCACCCCTGTCCCGCGCCGCCCCATCGTGCCCGCCGGACAGCCCCTGCCCCCGCAACCCTCGGCCAACGAGATCAGCCCGGAAACCCTGGCTTCGGTCCGCGAGGTGGAAAAGCGCGCCCGCAAGCTGACCCTGATGGAACTGACCGAACGCACCTGCAAATGGCCGATCGGCGACCCCGCGACCGAGAAGTTCTGGTTCTGCGGCCTGCCCAGCCAGGCGGGCAAGCCTTATTGCGAAGCCCATGTCAGCGTGGCCTTTCAGCCGATGAGCTCGCGCCGCGACCGGCGGCGGTAAGGCCCCCGGACCTGCCGGCAAGGCGCCTGTTCCGCCCGATCCTTGCGGCGTTTTCGGCCCTTGCCCGCGAATGGGGGGTCAGGGCCGCAAACGCCTGCCTGACCAACGCCACCCGCAACACCCCTGCGGACGGATCAAAGGCCCACCCGGCCTTCGACCCAGGCCCGCAGGATGGTCCGGGCGATGGCGCCCTTGCGCGCGGGCACGATGCGGTCGTTGTGGCCTGCCAGGGCCCCGGCGATCTCGGCCTTGCTGGCCCACAGCGCGTCTTCCAGTTCCGCCGGGTCGATGGTGATCGCGGTGGTTTCCGCCCGCGCCACGCAGCCGATCATCAGGGACGCCGGAAAGGGCCAGGGCTGCGATGTCAGATAGCGCACCTCGCCCAGCCGGATCGCCGTTTCCTCGGCCACCTCGCGTCGCACGGCTTCCTCGATCGTTTCGCCGGGTTCGACAAAACCGGCCAGCAGCGAATACATGCGCGCGTCCCAACCCGGCTGCCGGCCCAGCAGCACGCGGTCGCCGCTTAGCACCAGCATGATCACCACCGGATCGGTGCGCGGGAAATGCGGCCGTTTGCAGGCCGGGCAATCGAAGCGCCAGCCGGCATGGGCGACGGTGTTGCGCGCCCCGCAGTTGGAGCAGAACCCGTGGCTGCGGCGCCATTCGAAGATGCCCTTGGCGGGCGCGGCCATGGCGGCGTCGCGGTGATCCAGATCGCCAAGAATGGCGCGCAGGTCGGCAAAGGCCTGCGTCGCGGGCAGGTGCGGGACCGGGGCGGGACTGCCATCGACGGGCGCCGTGCCCGACAGATCGGCGGCGAAATGCGCCCGCCCCGCATCGTCCAGGCCCAGGAACAGCGCCGTGTCTTTGTGATCCGCCAGCATCGGATGGTTCGCCGCAAGCCAGACCAGCCTTGGACCCGCATCCGTGGCATCGAACAAGGGCTTGCCCTGCCAGAAGGGCAGAACGCGGCTGGCGGGATCGGCCAGGTATCGCGCCATGGCCGCCACATCGCCGCGCAGCCGGTCGGCCCGGTCCAGGTAACTGCCGCCGAAGGTGATGTCCGATTCGTCGATCATGGCCGCGACGCTGCACCGCCCGGCGCGCGGGGACAAGCCCGGCGCGACACGGCGGTCATGTCGCTTGCAGCGCCCATCTTCGGCATCCGTGAACAACGGCCATGACCAGCATCATCGAGGCCGCGAGTTTCAACATCTCCTCGGATCGGCTTGCCCAGACCGCAACGTCTCTGCCGATGCCATAGCCGAAGGCGGCAAGCTTCCGCTCCAACCCGTCCAGCGACTTCGAGATCACAATTGCGGTTCCGGCGAAAAAAGCCAGCCAGCTTGACGGGTCCATGGCCCGCAAGCCGCGCCAAAAGGCGGGAAGCGTGCGCAACGCCAGCCGCCAGCCGCAAACCAGGATCAAGGCCGTCACCATGGCACCGGCGATCTTTTCGCCCAGGGGCGCCGGACCGGAGTAAAGACGCAGTTGCAGGATCCCTTCGCTGGTCAGGCGCTTGTCCAGGTCGAATTCGCGCAGCGTCATCAGCACCAGGATCACCGGCAGATGCCATTGGCCGCGCAAGCGGGCCGCAGGAAGCATTGCCGTCAGAAGAACCGCGGCCAGGCAATAGTAAACCGCCGCAAAGAACTCGATCGCATGGCCTTCCTTGAAGATCTCGGCGACAGTTTGATGCAGCAGAAGATCGACGGCCAGCATCAGCGAAAGCGCCACCAGCATCAGCGACAGCACGGTCGCGGGTTGGAAAAGATCGTCTCGCATGGTGGCTGGCCTCAACATCTGCTCGTGAACGGGACATAACGCCGGTGGATCGCCAGCGCACCAGTCACGCGGGGTCAAGCGCCTGGCGAACTGCTGGCCTTCCTTGGCGCGCGGGGATAGATACCGGCCAAAAGCCTTCACAGGAACCGGAATGGCCCGCCATCTCATCACCTCTGCCCTGCCCTACATCAACGGCATCAAGCATCTGGGGAACCTGGTCGGTTCCCAGCTGCCCGCCGATCTTTACGCCCGCTATCTGCGCGCGCGCGGGCACGAGGTGATGTTCATCTGCGCCACCGACGAACACGGCACGCCCGCCGAACTGGCCGCCGCCAAGACCGGGGAACCCGTGGCCGACTACTGCGCGCGGATGCATGGCGAACAGGCGGCGCTGGCGCGCGGCTTCGGGCTGTCCTTCGACCATTACGGCCGCTCGTCCAGCGACCGCAACCGCGTGCTGACCCAGCATTTCGCGAGCAGGCTGGCCGACAACGGCTATATCGCCGAAGTCAGCGAAAAGCAGGTCTATTCCGTCGACGACGGCCGCTTTCTGCCCGACCGCTATATCGAGGGCACCTGCCCCAATTGCGGCTACGACAAGGCCCGCGGCGACCAGTGCGAGAACTGCACCAAGCTGCTTGACCCCACCGACCTGATCAACCCGCGCAGCGCGATTTCCGGCAGCACCAACCTTGAGGTGCGGGAAACCAAGCACCTGTATCTGCGTCAGTCGGCGCTGAAAGGCCAAATCAGCGACTGGATCGACAGCAAGACCGACTGGCCGGTCCTGACCACGTCCATCGCGCGCAAATGGCTGGACGATGGAGAAGGTTTGCAGGATCGGGGCATCACCCGCGACGTGCAATGGGGGGTGCCGGTGAAGCGCGGCGACCAGCCCTGGCCGGGGATGGAGGGCAAGGTCTTCTATGTCTGGTTCGACGCCCCCATCGAATACATCGCCGCGACCGCCGAATGGGCGGACGCCAACGGCAAGACGGACGCCGACTGGCGCCGCTGGTGGCGCCGGGACGAGGGCGCCGAGGACGTGACCTATACCCAGTTCATGGGCAAGGACAACGTGCCCTTCCACACCCTGTCCTTCCCCGCCACCCTGATCGGCTCGGGCGAGCCGTGGCGGATGGTCGATTACATCAAGTCCTTCAACTACCTGACCTATGACGGCGGGCAGTTCTCCACCAGCCAGGGGCGCGGCGTCTTCATGGATCACGCGCTGGAGATCCTGCCCGCCGACTACTGGCGCTGGTGGCTGCTGTCCCATGCCCCGGAATCCGGCGACAGCGAGTTCACCTGGGACAATTTCCAGCAGTCGGTGAACAAGGATCTGGCCGACGTTCTGGGCAACTTCGTCAGCCGCATCACCAAGTTCTGCCGGTCCAAGTTCGGCGAGACCGTGCCCGAGGGCGGCAGCCAAGGCCCCGCCGAATCCGCGCTGGTCGAGGCTTTGACCACCCGCATCCGCGCCTATGAAGGCTTCATGGCCGCGATGGAGGTCCGCAAGTCCGCCGCCGAACTGCGCGCCATCTGGGTTCTGGGCAACGAATACCTGCAATCCGCAGCCCCCTGGTCCACGCACAAGACCGACCCTGAAAAAGCCGCGATGCAGGTCCGCCTGGGCCTGAACCTGATCCGCCTTTACGCGGTGCTGTCGGCGCCCTTCATCCCCTTCGCCGCCCGCGCGATGCTGGAGGCGATGGGGACCACGGACGACGGCTGGCCCGACGACGTGGCGGCGGCGCTGACCGCCTTGCCCGCGGGCCATGCCTTCACCGTGCCGGACGTGCTGTTCGCCAAGATCACCGACGAACAGCGCGCCGAATGGGAGGACCGCTTCAAGGGCGCGCGCCGGTAACGCCCCGGCGGCGGTGGACATTCGCGTCCGGGCCGCCTTTAGTTGCGGCGAACGCCGTCAACCGAAAGGCTGGACATGACGCATTGCATCCTGCTGGGCGCACCCCTTGACGAAGGCCAGCGCCGTCCCGGCTGCCTGATGGGCCCCGCCGCCTATCGCGTCGCCGGGCTGGCGCAGACGCTGACAGCCCTGAACCACCAGGTCGAGGATCGCGGCGACGTGGTTCCCGGCCCGGCGCCCGCCGTCACCTGCGCGAACCCCGCCGTCCATCACCTGCCCCAGATGATCGCCTGGACCCAGGCCCTGCGCGGCGCCGTCGACGACGCCCTGCAAGACGGGCTGCCGATCATCATGGGCGGCGACCATGCCCTGGCGCTCGGCACGGTGGCGGGGGCGGCGGTTCATGCCAGACGCGCGGGGCGGCCGCTGTTCGTGCTGTGGCTGGACGCGCATAGCGACATCCACACCGTTCAGACGACCACCTCGGGCAACCTGCACGGCACGCCCATCGCCTATGCGCTCGGGTTGCCGGGCTTTGATCCCTTTCCGCCTTTCCCCCATCCGGTGCCGGGGCAGAACATCTGCATGTTCGGCATCCGCAGCGTCGATCCGGCGGAACATGCCGCGATGCTGGCCATCGACATCACCGTGAACGACATGCGCGTGCTGGACGAACATGGCATCGTCGCGCCGCTGCGCGCCTTTCTGGACCGCGTGCAGGCCGAAAACGGGATGCTGCACGTGTCGCTTGACGTGGACTTCCTGGACCCCTCCATCGCGCCCGCCGTCGGCACCACCGTTCCCGGCGGCGCCACCTTCCGCGAAGCGCATCTGGTCATGGAACTGCTGCACGAATCGGGGCTGGTCACCTCGCTGGATCTGGTGGAACTGAACCCCTTCCTGGACGAGCGCGGCCGCACGGCCAAGCTGATGGTCGATCTGGTGGGCAGCCTGATGGGCCGCAAGGTCTTCGACCGCCCGACCCGCAGCTTCTAGGAATCGCAGCGCCTGAACCCTTGCCATTCCCGGCCCCGCCCGCTAGCGACGGCCAAGGCGCGGGCGTGGCGGAATGGTAGACGCATGGGACTTAAACTCCCTGGAGCCTGGCTCGTGCGGGTTCAAGTCCCGCCGCCCGCACCAGTTTTTCCACAACCGAAACGCAGAAGGCCAGCCCCTGAGGACTGGCCTTTCCTGGTCAAACCTGGTGCCGGTGAAGGGACTCGAACCCCCGACCCCATCATTACGAATGACGTGCTCTACCAGCTGAGCTACACCGGCATCAGGTTGTGCCGCGCCGGATAGCAGGTTCCCGGGCGGGGGAAAAGGGGGCGCGGGATTTTTTCTGCGCCCTTCCTTGCTTATGGCCGGGTCTTGCCTTCGGTCCAGTCCGCGTCCTCGGGCGGGGCCACGTCGGGGCGGATCAACACAGGTTCCTCGTCCACGGGGCGCGACGGCGGAGCGGACACGATCACCAGTTCGGATTGCGGCTCTGGCTTGGCATGGGCCGCCTGGCGGGCAGGCTGAGGCGCAGGCTGGGGAGCGGACTGGGGGGCAGGGTCGGGCGTGGTGATCGTGCGGGCGGGTTCGACCGCGACATAATCGCTTTCGCGCGGCACCATGCCGGGGGCGACATCCGCGATCTCGACCCGGCGCTGCTTGGGGGCGTCGGCGGGCTTTTCCGTCACGGCCTCCTGCGCCGGCGGTTCCGCTTCGGCAGCCGGGGCGGGTTCCGCCGCGGGCTCGCGCTTCGGCGCGCCGACCAGCAGCGGCAGCATCTCGGCGCCCTTGGTGGCGGTCGCGACCGGGCGGACGCTGTCGGGCTCGCGCCAGGTCAGCGTGTCGAAGCCGCCGCAACTGTCGCAGGTGGGCGCCCAGTCGGCCATCACGTTGTGGCACTTGTCGCATACCCATTGCGGCCCGCGGGATGCCGTCAGCGCCCGCGCCAGATAGCCGCGCACGACGCTGTCGTCCGCGCCCTCGCCCCGTTCCACCGCCGCCATGATCGAGAGCGTCCGCACCGTCGGATGCTTTTCCGCCAGATCGCCAAGCGCGCGGCGCGCGCCGGGGAAATCCTCGGCCGCCAGCAGCAGTTCGGCCTTGAGCAGGCGCGATTCCTCGTGGTCGGGGCTTTTGGCGATCAGGCGGCTGAACCGCGCCAAGCGGGCGGCGGGGGTCTCGTCCGGGACGATCTCGGCGTAAGCCGCCGCGATATCGGGATGCGGGCGCACCGACCAGGTCTTTTCCAGCACGCGCGAGGCGTTTCGGTAGTCCTTCTGCGCGATATAGCTGCGCGCGGCCAGAACCGCCGCCGGGATCAGGTCGGGAGAGGCCTTGTTGGCCGAAATCGCCGCCTCGCGGGCGCTGATCGAGTTGCCCTGGGCCAGAACCTCGCTGGCCTCTTGCAGGGCCAGAACCGCGTCGCGGCGGATATGCACGTCCTTGGGCAGCTCGCCCTGGCGGCGCTTCTCCTTCAGCAGCTGCCGTGCGCCTTTCCAGTCATGCTCGCGCATTTCCAGGCTCAGCAGCGTGTCCTGCAACTCGCGGTGCCTGGGCTTCAGGGCATAGGCCTTTTGCGCCAGAAGCAGCGCGGTGGCGGTGTCGCCCTCGTCCATCTTCTGGCGCATCAGGCCCCGGATGCCGACGAACCGGGTGCGCTCGTCCTCCAGCAGGGTGCGATACACCTGGGCCGCGCGGGCTTTGTCGCCCGCGACTTCCGCGGCCTGGGCGGACAGCAGGTTGGTGATATGGGGCATGTTCAGGTATTTCTCGGCCTTGGCGGCCTTGTCCTGCGCCAGCTTTCCCTCGCCCGAGGCGACGGCCAGCATCCCCTCGCCCAGGGCCTGATAGCCCTTGCGCTCGCGCGAGCGGGCGAAATAGCGGTCGATGGCGGTCTCGTCCCCCGCCAGAAAGCGGATAAAGGCCAGGGCCAGGCCAAGCGCCTTGAAGGCCAGCCAGGCCAGCGCCATCAGGATCAGCAGCGCGACCACCGCCTTGACCGGGGTCAGGGCGTATTCGGTGCCCCCGTATTCCACGCGCAGCATCTGCCCGGTTTCGGACAGGTGCACCGCGCCAAGCGAGATCACCAGGACGACGGCAAAGAAGAACAGGATTTTCAGCAGGGACAGAAGCATGCCCGGACCTCAGTTTGAAGGGGCGGACAGGTCGGACAGGGCCGCCTGCGCGTCGCGATAGGTCGTGGCGCCCGCCAGCCAGTCGGCCATGGCGGGGGCGGCCCTGGCTTCCTCGGGCAAGGCCTCGATTTCCGTAACGGCATCCCCGATGCGGCCTGCTTCGACCGCCTCGTCGGCGCGCGACAGGATCGCGTCGGGGTCGTTGCCTTCGCGCGCCTCGACCGACCTGGCGCCGGTTTGCGCACGCAGGAAGTTGGCGAACAGGCTGCCGTTGCCCGCCGCGCTGTCCTGGCGCAGCGCGGCGCGCAGGGCGGCGCGCGCGGCCTCGGGGAAATCGGCGCGAAGGCTGTCCAGGCTGGGCACCGGGCGCGTCAGCGCCTCGGGCGGCTCGATCCCGGCGCCTTCCAGGGTTTGGCGGGCCTGATCCGGGGTGATGCCGCGGTCCAGCGCGGCTTGCAGGGCGGCAACGGCGGCCACGGCCTCGGCCCGGCGGGCGGTTTCGGCGGCGGCCTGCTGCAATTCCTGCGCCTCGGCCTGGGCGGCGTTGATCTGCGCCTGCGCGGCTTGCGCCGCGGTTTGAAGCTGTTGTTCCAGCGTGTCGGCCTGGTCGGCCAGCGTCTGCACGCGCGCGGCCAGATCGGGGTCGATCTGCGGGCGGGCGGTCAGTTCCCGGATCTGCGCGGCTTGCTGTTCGACCTGCTGACGCAAGGCCTCCAGTTCCTCGGCCGAGGCACCGGGGGGCGAGTCCGGCGTGTCGTCCTGGGCCGCCGCAAGCTCTGCCCGCAGCGCGTCGATCTGTTCTGCCGTGGCAGCCTCGGCGGCGCTGACGGCCTCGGCCCGGATGGCGGCGACATCGACCTGCGGCGCCTCGGCGGGCTGCGCGGCGGGCTGCGGGGGCAGCCAGCCCGCGGGCAGATGCGGCAGCGCCCAGATCGTCGCCGCGGACCCCAGGCCCGCCGCGACCACGCCGCCCAGAACCACCGGCCAGAAGCCGGTCTTGCGCACCGTCGCCTTCTGCGCCGGCGCCGTGGCCGTGGCCGTCTCCGTGGCCGCGGCAGGGGCAGGGGCAGGGGCAGGAGCATCGCGCAGCGCCGGTCGGGCCGGAGCATCCTTCGGCGCGTCGGCCGGTCCGGCATCCGCCTTCCGTTCGGCCGCGGGATGCTGCCCGGTGCCGTCGCCCAGCAAGGACGACCCGATGGGCTTGATCTCGCCCCCGGTGGCCATGGCCTCTGCGCCGTCGCCGGGGCCGGTATCGGCCTGCGCGATCACGCCCGGCTCGGCGGCTTCCTTTTTCAGCATCAGGGGCGTCTGGTCCCGCGAAACTTCGGTTCGGCTGGAGCTACTGGTCTTGTCTGGCTTTTTCACGTTCTGTCCCCGTCATCGCGGCAGCGGGCATGGCCGCGCGTGGCCCGCAGCCTAATCAGCCGGGGGCTGCTTCTCAACCCGCCCTGCGCATCATTGTTCCGTTGCGGCAAGGTCGCGCACGGCGGCGGCCATGGCCGCGGCATCGGGCGAGGCGGCGACGCGGCATCTCGCCGCCGGTCCGTCCCAGGCAGCCAGCGCCGCCCTGCTGATCGCCACCGGCCACAAGGGCGCCCCGGCCCCGCGTGCGGCTTCCGCCACCAGCCGGGCGCTGCGCGGGGAAAACAACGGCAGCACCACCGGCGCGTTCCCTGCCAGCAGCGCCCGCGCCTCGCGGCCGAGCGGCACGGCCTGCTGGTCATAGACGACCATCCCCGGCACCGGCAATTCGCGCGCCAGGTGGCGGCCATGCGGATGGATCAGCGGCACGTCCGCCGCTTCGATCAGCGGCAGCAGCCCTTCGGCAAAGCCGTTGCCGGTCCGCACGTCGAACCCCGCCTTGCGCGCGGCCTGCGCCGTGTGCCCGCCCACGCACAGCGCCAGCCGCCCCCGCCCCGGTCCCGCCGCAGGCACCGCATGGGCCGAGGTGAACACCAGTCCCGGCGCCCGTCGCAGGGCGGCGCCGTCATGATCCACCGCCACGATCCGCAGCACGGGAGAGATCGCCGCCCGCCATTCCGGCAGCATCGCGGCGAACCGCCGCGAATCCGCCAGGGGCCGGGTCAGCAGCAGAACGGGCCGTGTGGCGCTGGACATTGGCATTCCCCTTGGCCGATGCTAGGGCCACAAGGCGTAAGCGCCATTCCCCCGCCCGGCAAGAGCATGGACGACACCCTTATTTTCCTCGGCATCGAAAGCAGTTGCGACGACACGGCCGCCGCGCTGGTGACGGGCGGCCGGCGGATCCTGGCGTCCGTGGTCCACGGCCAGGCCGCGCTGCACGCCGGTTTCGGCGGCGTCGTGCCGGAAATCGCCGCCCGCGCCCATGCCGAACGGCTGGATTTGGCAGTGGAACAGGCGCTGGCGCAGGCGGGCGTGGCGTTGCGCGATGTCGCGGCGGTCGCGGTCACGGCGGGGCCGGGGCTGATCGGCGGGGTGATGGCGGGCGTGATGTGCGCCAAGGGCATCGCCGCCGGCGCGGGCCTGCCGCTGGTGGGCGTGAACCACCTGGCGGGCCATGCGCTGACACCGCGCCTGACCGACGGGATCGGCTTTCCGTATCTGATGCTGCTGGTGTCCGGCGGGCATTGCCAGTTCCTGCGCGTGGACGGGCCCGAGGATTTCGCCCGCCTGGGCGGCACCATCGACGACGCCCCGGGCGAGGCCTTCGACAAGCTGGCGAAACTCCTGGCGCTGCCCCAGCCGGGCGGCCCGTCCGTGGAAGCCGAAGCCGCGACCGGCGATCCCGACCGCTTCGCCCTGCCCCGCCCGCTGCTGGACCGGCCCGGCTGCGACATGTCCTTCTCGGGGCTGAAAACCGCCGCGCTGCGTCTGCGCGACGGGTTGATCGCGGATCAGGGCGGCTTGCGTCAAAGAGACCGCGCCGATCTTTGCGCCGCCTTTCAACACGCCGTGGCCGAGGTTCTCGCCGAGAAATCCCGCCGTGCCCTGGCCGCCCATCCGGTCCCTGTGCTGGCCGTGGCGGGCGGGGTGGCCGCCAACCGCACGGTCCGCGCGGCGCTGGAACAGGTGGCGCGGGACGCAGGCGCGCGCTTTCTGGCGCCTCCCCTGGCGCTTTGCACCGACAACGGCGCGATGATCGCCTGGGCCGGGGCCGAACGCTTCGCCCTGGGCCACCGCGACGGCATGGACCTGGCCGCCCGCCCCCGCTGGCCGCTGGATGGGAACGCGGCGCCGATGCTGGGCGGCGGCAAGAAGGGGGCCAAGGCATGAGCGTGGCGATCCTGGGCGCGGGCGCCTTCGGCACGGCGCTGGCCGTGGCGCTGTCGGCGAACGGGCCGGTGACGCTCTGGGCGCGTGACACAGGCTGGGGGCGCGCCAACCCGCGCCTGCCGGGCGTGACGCTGCCCGACGCCATCCGCCTCACCGACGACCTGCCCGACGCCGCGCGGGCCGACACCCTGCTGCTGGCCCTGCCCGCGCAGGCGCTTGGCGGGTTTCTCGCGGACCATGCCGCGCGGCTGGACGCCAGGCATCTGGTCAGCACCGCCAAGGGCATCGACCTGTCCAAGCTGACCGGCCCTTCCACGCTGCTGGCCGAGGCCTGCCCCCGGGCGACGGTTGCCGTCCTGACCGGACCCTCCTTCGCCGCCGACATCGCCCGCGGCCTGCCCACCGCCCTGACCCTTGCCTGCGCCGATCCCGAAGCGGGCCGCGCCCTGCAACACGACCTGTCCACGCCCGTTCTGCGGCTTTACCGCACCACCGACGTGACCGGCGCCGAACTGGGCGGCGCGCTGAAGAACGTCATCGCCATCGCGGCGGGCGTGGCCATCGGCGCGGGCCTGGGCGACAGCGCCCGCGCCGCCATCGTCACGCGCGGCTTTGCCGAGATGACCCGCCTCGCCGCCCGGCTGGGCGCGCGGCCCGAAACCCTGGCGGGCTTGTCGGGACTGGGCGACCTGACGCTGACCTGCACGTCTGTCCAGTCGCGCAATTTCCGCTATGGCCAGGCGCTCGGCGCGCGCCAGCCCTTTGACGCCGCCACCACCGTGGAAGGCGCCGCCACCGCCCGCGCCGTCGCGGTTCTGTCCCGCCGGATGGGCTGCGACATGCCCATCGCCGCCATGGTCGCCCGCCTGACCGACAACAGCATGACCGTGGACGACGCCGCCCAGCAGTTGATGACCCGCCCCCTGAAGGAGGAATGATGCCCCTGTTCGCCGTGATCTGCCGGGACAAGCCCGGCGCCCTGCAAACCCGCCTCGACACGCGCGAGGCGCATCTGGGCTTTATCCGCGACAGCGGCATCGTCCGCATGGCCGGTCCCCTGATCGAAGACGGCGAAATGCGCGGATCCCTGCTGATCCTGGAAGCCGACGACTTGGCCGCGGCGCGGGACTGGGCCGCGAACGATCCTTACAAGGCCGCCGGGCTGTTCGACAGCGTCGAAGTGATCGAATGGAAGAAGGTGATCGGCTGATGGCCTTCTGGCTGTTCAAATCCGAACCCGACGTGTTCGGCTGGGACGACCTCGTCGCGCGCGGCGAGGCGGGCGAGGAATGGGACGGGGTGCGCAACTATCAGGCGCGCAACTTCATGCGCGCCATGAAGCTGGGCGAGTTGGGCCTGTTCTACCATTCCAACATCGGCAAGCAAGCCGTGGGGATCGTTCAGGTCGTGGCCGAGGCCCATCCCGACAGCACGGCCGACGACCCGAAATGGGACTGCGTGGACATCAAGGCCGTGCGGCCCCTGCCCCGGCCCCTTTCGCTGGAGCAGGCGAAACGGGAACCCGCGCTGAAGGACATGGTGCTGGTCAACAACTCCCGCCTGTCGGTCCAGCCGGTCAGCGACGACGAATGGGCCGCGATCCTGAAACTGGCCGGGCTTTGACCGCCCTTTCGCCCTTGCCCGACTATCCCGCGGGGCTTCCAAGCGCCCGGAAAAAGGTCCAGTGGACCTTTCGCAGCAAGAAAAGGGCCGACAGGCCCGACCGGGGGCGTGACACCCCCGGCCTTGCCGCTTCAACCTCGCGCCGCCACGTTAGGCCGCGCGGACAACCATCAAGGAAACAGCCATGAGCCAACGCCTGCACCTTGTCTTCGGGGGAGAGCTTACCGACCCGCAGGGCACCCAGTTCCGCGACACCGACAAGATCCACATCGTCGGCATCTTCCCCAACTACCAGTCCGCCTACGACGCCTGGAAGGCCGAGGCGCAGCGGACCGTGGACAGCGCCCATACCCGCTATTTCATCGCTCACCTGCACCGTCTTCGCGACGAGGAAGCCGCCGCCAGCCCGACCGAGGAGCTGGAGGTCCGGGGCTGACCGCCCGCAGCCAGGGATCCGGCATGGGCAGGAACGGTTTGGGCAGCGGTCCGGGGAGCGGTGTGGGGGCCGATCTGGGAATCGGTCTGGGCATCGGCCGGCTAGGCCTTTGGTGGCAGCTTCGCAGGGCCGCGGGGCAGAACGGCGCGGCTGCGCCTGACATTCCCCAGGGCGCGGGCCCGCTGCTGTTGGTTCATGTGTCGCCAGACGCGCGCGTGGCCTTTTCCCAGGTCCAGCGCCGCCTCATGCGCGCGCGGCCGGACCTGCGCATCCTTGAACTGGCCGACCCCTCCGCCCCCGCCGCCGAAACGCTGATGCGGGCGGGGCCCGCGGCGCTTCTGCTGCTGGGTTCCGACCTGCCGCCCGCGCTGGTGAACGCCGCCGGCCGCCGCGACCTGCCGATCATCCTGGCCGAAGCCCGCTTCGCGCCCGAGGATGCGGGCTGGTCCCTGCGGGCGCTGGCCCGGCGCGAGCTGCTGCGCCCCATCCGGGCGGTGCTGGTCACCGATCCCGCCAGCCATGCCACCGCGCTGCGGATGGGCGCAGACCGCAGGCGCGTCGCCATGACCGGCCCCGTGGCGGAAATCCGCGACCCCCTGCCCTGTTCCGAGGCCGAGCGCAGCATCCTTGCCCAGCTTCTGCGCGGCCGCCACGCCTGGCTGGCCGCATCCGTCCCCCCCGACGAGGAGGAGGCCGTGCTTGCCGCCCATCACGCGGCGCTGGCCCAGTCCCACCGGGCGCTGTTGTTTCTGGCCCCGCGCGACCCCGACCGCATCGACCCCCTGGCCGATCGGATCGAGGCCAGCGGGCTGGTTGTCGCCCGCCGCTCGCTGGACGAGGATCCGAGCGACGATGTCCATGTCATGCTGACCGACGGCCCGACCGAGATGGGGCTGTGGTATCGCCTGGCCCCCGTCACCTATCTGGGCGGCACGCTGGGGGGCGACGACGGCGCCGCCCGCCATCCGTTCGAACCCGCCGCCCTGGGTTCCGCCATTGTCCACGGCCCGCACACGGACCGCTTTGCCACCGAATGGCAGCAGCTGGGCGGCGCGGGGGCGGCGCGGCAGGTCGGCTCGCCCGAGGAACTAGCCGCAGCCATCGCCGAACTGTCCCAACCCGACCTGATCGCCACCCTGGCCAGCAATGCCTGGACCGTCAGCACGGGGGGCGCGGATGTGACCATCCGCATCTGCGCCCCGGTTCTCGACGCCATCGGAAAGGCCAAGCCATGAAACGCGCCCCCGTCTTCTGGTATCGGCGTCCGCCCACCTTGACGGCGCGGCTGCTGTTCCCCCTGGGCGCGGCCTATGCCCGCGCCACCGCCCGGCGGCTGGCCCGCGGCGCGCGGGCGCGGGTCGGCGTGCCGGTGATCTGCGTGGGCAACCTCAACGCGGGCGGCACCGGCAAGACGCCCACCGTCATCCACCTGCAACAGGCGCTGCAAGCGCGGGGCGTCGCCGCCCATGTCGTGTCGCGCGGCTATGGCGGCAGCGCCGAAGGCCCGATGCGGGTGACCGAGTCGCGCCACGACGCCGCCCTGACCGGGGACGAGCCCTTGCTGATGGCGGCCTTCGGGCCGGTCTGGGTGGCCAAGAACCGGCTGGCGGGCGCGCGGGCGGCGGCGGCCGATGGCGCGGGGGCGGTCATCCTGGACGACGGCTTTCAGGATCCGGCGCTGGCCCACGATCTGTCGCTGGTGGTGGTGGATGCCGCCAAGGGCTTCGGCAACGGGTTTTGCATTCCCGCCGGGCCCTTGCGCGAACCCGTCGGCTCGGGCCTTGCGCGGGCCGGCCTGCTGCTGTCCGTCGGCCCGCCAGACGCGCAGGCCCGCTTTGCCGCCCCGCCGGGCGCCCCGCCGCACCTGCGCGGGGCCTTGGCGCCCTTGCCCATGGGCATGGACTGGCAGGGCCACCGCGTTCTGGCCTTCGCGGGGATCGGCCACCCGGAAAAGTTCTTCGCCACGCTGGCCGCGCTTGGCGCCGACATCGCCCGGGCCGAGGCGCTGGAGGATCACCAGCCCTTCACCCCCGCCCTGCTGACCCGGCTGGAAACCGAGGCGCGGCTGGCGGGGGCCCAGCTTGTGACCACCGAAAAGGACGCGGCGCGCCTGCCGCGGTTCTTCCGGCCCAAGGTGATGACCCTGCCCGTGCGGCTGTCCATCGACAACCCCGCCGCCCTGGACCAGGCTCTTGACCGGCTGTTTCCGCGCCCCTGATCTTTGCAATCCGCGCGGCAATCCCGATATAGGACGGAACGGGCCGCGACGGCCCCCAAGGAGAAAGGTCAGGCATGTCGCAGAACGCCATTCAGCGGCTCGGCTTCTATCTGCTGGTTCTGGTGACGCTTTATGCCTCGTTCGGGGCGGGGTAAGGGCATGGCGAAACGCTTTGGCGGGCGCTTCTCGCCCGGGATCCGGCAGGACAACCTGAACCCGGCGCCGCCCGCGCCGATCCGGCACCGGCTGGCCGGGCGTCCGAAATACGTGACCATGGCCGCGGCGCCCTTTCTGTTCGGCGCCTTTTTCCAGGATCCCGCGGGCATGGCGGGCAGCCTTGCCGCCTTTGGCGTCATCGCCAGCGCCATGTGGATGACCGGCGAAGGCCTGGCCGCCGAGGCCGCCTATCAGGTCCGCCGCGTCGCCCGCCGCCCGGCGATCCCGCGCAAGCTGTTCGGCAGCGTGCTGACCGGACTGGGCCTTGGCCTGGGGATGGCCGAACCCGGCGGCCTGGCCGGGGCGGGCGTGGTGGGCGCGACCGGGATGGTGCTGCACTGGCTGGCCTTCGGCGCCGATCCCATGCGCGACAAGGGCATGGCGGGCATCGACGATTTCCAGGGCGGCCGCGCCCGCAGGATGATCGAGGAAGCCGAGGGCCACCTGTCCCAGATGCGCGACGCGATCCGGCGCATCGGCGACCGCTGGCTGGACGCGCGCGTGGACCGCTTTGCCGCCGCCGTCGAGGATCTGTTCGACCGCGTGCGCGACAATCCGGGCGACCTGTCGGCGGCGCGCCGCTATCTGGGCATCTACCTGATGGGCGCGCGCGACGCGACGGTGAAGTTCTCCGACCTGTACCGCCGCACCCGGGATCCGGCGGTGCGGCAGTCCTATGAAACCTTTCTGGACGATCTGGAACAGGATTTCAGCGCCAAGTCGCGCCGCCTTCTGGAAGGCGACAAGACCGATCTCGACATCGAGATCTCGGTTCTGCGCGACCGCCTGGCGCGCGAAGGGGTGCGGGCCAGCGAACCCGCGGCCCTTGATGCGCCCCGGACGGAAACCGCCCGCTTTCTGGACGGCCTGCTGACCCCCGGCCGGGACAAGGCGCGCTGATCCCCCGATGCCGCGCTTTGCGTTGAAGATCGAATATGACGGGCGTCCCTTTGCCGGCTGGCAGGCGCAGGCCGACCAGCCGTCCGTCCAGGGCGCGGTCGAGGCGGCCCTGGCCAAGCTGGATCCCGGCTTTGCCGCAGGCGCCCGCATCGCGGCGGCGGGGCGCACCGATGCGGGCGTCCATGCCACCGCGCAGGTCGCCCATGCCGATCTGGCGCGCCCCTGGGATCCGTTCCGCCTGGCCGAGGCGCTGAATTTCCACCTGAAGCCCGCGCCGGTGTCCGTGCTGGCCGCGGCCCTTGCGCCCGACGATTTCCATGCCCGGTTTTCCGCGACCGAACGCCGCTATCTGTTCCGCCTGCAAGCGCGCCGCGCGCCCGCGACCCATGACCGAGGGCTGGTCTGGCAGGTGCTGAACCCCTTGAACACGGATGCCATGCGAAAGGCCGCGGCGCATCTTGTCGGACTGCACGACTTCACGACCTTCCGGTCCTCGATCTGCCAGTCGGCCAGCCCTGTGAAGACGCTGGACGACATCGCCATCGAGGAAACCGCCATTCCCCATGGCCGCGAATACCGGTTCCGCCTGCGGGCGCGGTCCTTTCTGCACAATCAGGTCCGGTCGATCGTCGGAACGCTGGAACGCGTCGGCGCAGGGTCGTGGTCGCCGGACCGGGTGGCTGCGGCGCTGGCCGCGCGCGACCGGGCCGAATGCGGGCCGGTCTGCCCGCCGCACGGGCTGTATCTGTGCGGCGTGGGGTACCCGCAGGATCCCTTCGGGGGTTAGAAGCGCCCCCGCCTTCTGGGTCTTTCGTCCTTGCAGCCCAGCACGATCTTGAGGGTGTTCCACATGATCCACAGGTCCAG
>NZ_JBHRXY010000030.1:0-34829 GCF_042648745.1 Paracoccus angustae | reverse complement strand
CCATCTCCGGCGCGGCCAGGCGTGCCGAAGCGGTCTTGTCCCAGTCGTGGTGGATCGTCACAATGCCTGCCCTGCAACAAGCTGTTCTTTTCCGCCCGGTAGCACAGACCCGCAATCATGGAAACCGGCCTTGCGCCGATCGGCCGAACGCCTCGCGCCGCCATGGCAAAGCGGCCACTGACAAAGCGGCCACTGGCAAAGCGGCCACTGGCAAGGGCCGCATGTTCCGGTCCGAAACCCCAAGGCGCCCCTTACAGCCCCGCCGCCCACAGCCTGAACCGCCGCGCGCCGGTGATTTCCCGCACCAGGCCCATGCGGCGCATCCGCGACAGCAGGCGTTCGGCGGTGTCGCGGCTGATGCCCGCCAGGTCCTCGACCTGGGCGGTGTGCAGGACCGGGTGGGCGGCAAGCGCCGCGACGATGCGGGCGGGGTTCTGGCCCTTGATCGTCGCCGTGGCCTCGCGCGCGGCCTCGGCCCAGTCGGCGATCCGGTCCAGCATCCGGCCGGCGTCGGACGCGCCCTGCGCCACGGCCGCCAGGTGGCGCGACAGGCGCCGCATGGGCGGCCCGCCATCCGTCCAGATCGCCCGGCCGTGACGGCCAAGCGGCAGAAAGACCAGGCCCGGGGTGGCGCGGGCCATGTCGCGGGCCGCCCAGACCGCGCCCTCGATCGCCGCCCCCTCGGGCGAAAGGCCGGCCAGCCGCCACAGCATCCGCGCCGCGGGCGTCCGGGCCAGGGGATGAAGGGCCGCCAGCCCTTCCATCGCCTCCAGGAAATCCGCGGCCGCCCCATCGAAGGCGCCCCCCGAGGGACGTTCGGACCAGGCCGGCTCGGCCCGGTTCTCGGCCCGGTTCTCGGCCCGGTCGTCGGCCCAGTCCTCGGCCCGGTGCAGGGCCAGGAAATCGCGCAGCCGGGCGGGATCGGACTGCCCTTCCAGCCGCCGCAGGGCCCAGCGGGCCTGCGCCATGGCCTGCAAATCGGTCCCGGCGCGGGCCGCCATGGCGTCCAGGCCGATCTCCTCGCGCGACAAGGGGGTGCCCTGGGCGCGCAGCATTTCCTCGATCTCGATCAGGGCCAGGCGGCGGGTGGCGCCCGCGCGGGTTTCCTTGTCCATCAGGGCCAGCCGCGCTTCCAGCCGACCCGCGGCCAGCGCGGCCCCTGCCAGATCCACGGCCAGCGCCGATTGCGCCGCCAGCCAGTCGGCAGGCCGGGGCGGGGCGGGTTCGCCTTCATCAAAGCCTTGCCAGGAAAGACCGGATCCACGCATATCCGCGCCTTAGCGCAGATCTGCCGAACAACCAAGGTCCTGCTTCGGACTTCAAATATCCCACAGGGGGTTTGGGGGACGTGAAGTCCCCCAGCATCGCGGACGCAGGAACTATTCCGCCGCCACCGGCTCTGCCTCCGGGCTGCGCCGCAGCCCCTCGATCAGCACATAGATCACCGGCGTGATCAGCAGCGTCAGCACGAAGGCCCCCGACAGCCCGCCCACGATCACCGCGCCGATGGCCCGGCGGCTTTCGGCCCCCGCGCCCGAGGCGATGGCCAGCGGCACCGCGCCCAGAACGGTGGCGATGGTGGTCATCATCACCGGGCGCAGGCGGGTCACGGCGCCCTCGCGCGCGGCCTCCGCCAGGGGCTTGCCTTCCTCGCGCAGCTGGTTGGCGAATTCCACGATCAGGATGCCGTTCTTGGCCATGATGCCGATCAGCAGGATCATTCCCACCTGGGAAAAGATGTTGACCGTTCCCCCCGCGATCAGCAGCGTCAGCACCGCCCCGGCCAGACCCAGGGGCACGGTCAGCATGATCGTCAGGGGTGTGCGGAAGCTTTCGAACTGCGCGGCCAGAACCAGAAACACGATCACCAGCGACATGGCGAAAACCGTGGCGATCCCGCCCGAGCTTTCCAGATAGTCCTTGGCCTGCCCTTCCCAGGCCAGCACCGCCCCCGCCGGCAGATCGGCTGCCGCCTGTTCGACCGCCGCCATGGCGCCGGCCAGGTCGATGCCGGGGCCGATGTCGGCCTCCATCTCGACCGAGATCAGCCGGTCGTAGCGGTTGACGGCGGGCGCGGTGGCTCCCGTCTGGATGCTGGCAAAGGCCGACAGCGGGATCAGGTCGCCCCGGTCGTTGCGCAGAAACACCGCCAGCATGTCGCCCACAGAATCGCGGTCGTCGGGCGAGGCTTGCAGGATCACCGGATATTGCCGCCCGTCGCTGGTGTATTCGCCGACGCTGCGCGACGCGAACAGCACCTGCAAGGTCTGGGCGATGGTTTCCGCCGACAGACCCAGATCCTGGGCGCGGGCGCGGTCGATCGACAGGCTGGCGCCCGGCTGGTTGGCGGAATAGCCGATCTCGATCGAGGCGAGGCGCGGGTCGCCCTCCAGCGCGGCCGCTAGGTCGTTCGCCCATCCGGCGGCGCGCGCCATGTCGGGCCCGCCCAGCATCCAGCGGATGTTGCCCTGGCCGCTGGACAGGCCAAGGCCGCCCGCGGCGCGGATAAAGGTCTCGGCCTGGGTGATGCGGGCCAGTTCGGGGCGCAGGGTGTCGATCACCTCCTCCACGCTGCGGTCGCGCTCCTTCCAGGGGGCCAGGTTCACGAACAGCAGCGACCGGCGCAATTCGCCCCAGGTGCCGACAATGGTGGTGACGTTCGTGACGGTGCCGTCCTGGCGCAGCGGTTCCAGGGCCGCCTCGACCTGGCGGGTGGCCATGTCGGTATAGGCCAGGTTCGACCCCTGGGGCGCGGTCACGGTGATGCGGATCTGGCCGCGATCCTCGGGCGGGGTCAGTTCGCGGGGCAGGTGCCCGTAGACGGCAAAGGCCCCGGCCATCGCAAAGGCGGTCGCGGCCAGGATCGGCACCGGCCGGGCGATCAGCCGGTCCAAAACCGCGCCATAGATCCGCTCCAGCCCGCCGATCATGCGGTTGACGGTGCGGGTCAGCAGGTTCGGCCGTTCCTCGCGCGGCATGATCTTCGCGGCCAGAACGGGCGACAGGGTCAGCGCGACCAGGGCGGACACGGCCACGGCCACGGCCAGCACGATGCCGAATTCGGCGAACAGCTTGCCGATCTCGCCTTCCATGAAGCTGACGGGCACGAAAACCGCGACCAGAACGGCGGTGGTGGCGATCACGGCGAAGCTGACCTGCGCGCTGCCGTCGCGCGCGGCGTCCAGCCGCGACTTGCCCATGGCGCGGTGGCGCTGGATGTTTTCCAGCACCACGATGGCGTCGTCCACCACCAGGCCGATGGCCAGGATCAGCGCGAACAGCGTCAGGATGTTGACCGAAAACCCCAAGGCCAGCATCGCCAGCCCCGCCCCCAGGGCCGAGATCGGGATGGTCACGACCGGGATCATCGACAGCCGCATGGATCCCAGAAACAGAAAGATCACCGCGATCACCAGGCCCACGGCCTCGGCGAAGACCTTGAGCACCTGCCGGATCGAGCTTTCGATGAACACCGCCTCGTCGGCGGTGATGTCCAGGCTCATGCCGGGGGGCAGGGTGGGGCGGATCCGCTCCAGTTCCGCCCGCACCGCCTCGGAGATGGCCACGGTGTTGGCCTGGGCCTGCGGCTGGACCCCCATGCCCAGCGAGACGACGCCGTTGGCGCGGAAGATCGACTCGCGCTGCTCGGGGCCTTCCTCGATGCGGGCCACGTCGCCAAGCCGCAGGGGGCGGGCCCCCCTGTCCTGGCCGGGGTCGCGGATCACCACCTGGCGGAAGGCGTCGGAGTCGGAAAAGCGGGTCCGGGCCAGCACCTGCAACTGCCGGGCGCCGGTCTCGATCTCGCCCGCGGGCAGTTCGATGTTGTTGGCTTCCAGGGCGGCGATGATGTCGCCGGTGGTGACGGCCTGGGCGGCCATGCGCGACTGGTCCAGCCAGATGCGCATGGCCGGCGAGCGGGCGCCAAAGGTCGCGGTGTTGGCGACCCCCGGCAGCCGGGCCAGCCGGTCCACCAGGAAGCGGTCGGCGTAATCCGACAGTTCCAGCGGCGTCATGTCGGGGCTGGACAGCGACAAGCGGACGACCGGGTCGCCTTCGCTGTCGTTCTTGTCCACGCGGGGCTCGTCGGCCTCTTCGGGCAGCTGGTTCACCACGCGGTCCACGGCGTTGCGCACGTCATTGGCGGCGGCGTCGATGTCGCGGCCGGAATCGAAGGTCAGAACCGTGCGCATCCGCCCGCGTTCGGATTCGGTGGCCATGGCGGTGACGCCGCTGACGCCCGCCAGCGCCCCCTCGATCACGGATGCGACCTGGCTGTCCACCACGTCGGGGGCCGCGCCCGTGTAATCGACGCGCACGGTGACCTCGGCGGCCTCGACCTGGGGCAGCTCGCGCACCGGCAGACGCGACATGGCGACCGCGCCCACCAGCACGATCAGCAGGTTCAGCACCGTGGCCATCACCGGGCGGCGCAGGGACAGGTCGGGCAGGCTCATCCGCCGCCCTCCGGCCCCGGCGGCGCGGCGTCCACCCGCCGTTCCTGGGCCACGGCCTCGACGGCGGCGCCGTCCGAGACGCGATGCAGGTTGGTCACGATCACCCGCGCCGAGGGGGACAGGCCGGACACGACCTCGACCAGCCCGTTCCGCTGCTGGCCGGTGGCGATGTCCACCTGACGGGCGGTGCCGCCTTCGGCCAGCATCACCAGGGTCCGGTCGCCTTCAACCGTCAGCGCGTTTTCCGGGACCGCCGGGCGCTGGCGTTCGCCCAGAACCAGCCGGACTTGCAGAAACATGCCGCCCGCCAGCGCGCGGTCGTCGTTGCCGATCTCGGCCCGCAACGCCAGGCTGCGGGTCGCGGCATCGACGCGGCTGTCGATGCGGCTGATTTCGCCCATGAAGACCCGCCCCGGCCAAGCGGCGGATGTCAGCTCGACCCGCTGGCCGCGTTCCAGGCGCGGCAGCAGGATTTCCGGCACGCCGAAATCGACCTCGATCACCGACAGGTCGTCCAGGGTGGCGATGGGGGTGGTGGTGTCGATCACCTGGCCCTCGACCAGGTCGGACAGGCCGACGATGCCCGCAAAGGGGGCGCGCAGGCTGCGGTCCTCCAGCGCGACAAGGGCGCGGTCGCGCTCGGCCTCGGCGCGCAGCAGGGCGGCGCGGGCGGTCTGATAGGCCGCGTCCGACGCGCTGCCGGACCGGTTCAGGCTTTGCTGGCGGTCGAAGGCCGCCTGCGCCTCGGCCAGGGTGGCATCGGCGGCCTTGAGATCGGCCGCTTCGGCGCGGCTGTCCAGTTCCACCAGCACCGCCCCTTTCTCGACCCGGTCGCCGGGCCGGAAGGCGATGCGGCTGATGCGGCCGCTGGATTCCGACGCCAGATCGACGGCCCGCCAGGCGCGGGCGGTGCCCACGGCGGTGACGGCATCGGCAAAGGTGACGATCTCGGGCGCGACGGTCTCGACCCGCAGGGGGGCGGCTGCGCCCTGGGCGGCGGGGGCCGGCCCGGATGCCGCCAGAAGCCGCTCGGTCAGGTACAGCCCGCCCATGCCCGCGGCCAGAACCACGACCAATCCAAGGACGGCCTTCACCGCGCGCATGCCTGCTCCTTCAAGGGTTCAGAGTGGGTCGTTTCCACAACAACCGATCGCGCCGAAAGGGACAACCGATATCGGCGCGGTCCCGGACATGTGAAGTTTGTAAACGAACGTTTCACGCCGGCAGGATGGGGCCGGGACAATGGGGCGGGGTCGTTGCCGCCCTCAAGCAGGGCGCGGATTTCCTCGGTCCCCATGGCGTCGAAATTCTCGGGGATCTCGGCCTGCCCTGCCAGGAAACCCGGGCGGCGCGGGTTTTTCCCCTTGATCCTCGTAACCTTGACCAGGGGCTTTCCTGCCCGCGCGATCACGAACGGCTCGCCCCGGGACGCGTCCTCCCTGGGGGTCGGGCCGATGAACCTGGTCCGCAGGATGCGGATCTGCGACGCGGGGCGGGCCGAAGCCCCGCCTTACGGGATCGTGACCACGAACACCGTTCCCCCTGGCGCCGGGCATGGCTTTAAAGGACCGACCCCAATCGAAAGGCCCTCGCCCATGATCCCCCGCCGCCTTGTCCTGTCCGGTGCCGCCGCCTGCGGGATCGCCGCCGCCCTGCCCGCCGGGGCCGCCGACCGTCCGAACCCGATGCCCGAGGAACTGCGCCGGGCGCTGGAGCGCGACCCGACCGCGCCGGTTCTTGGCAATCCCCGGGGCGACATCACCCTGTCGGTGTTCTTCGACTACAACTGCCCGCATTGCCGCAAGATGGCCAGGCCGATCCAGGAGTTGATCTCCTCGGATCCGAAGCTGCGGGTGGTGTATCGCGAATGGCCGGTCTTCGGCGAAGGGTCCGATTTCGCGGCCCGCGCCTCGCTCGCCTCGCTGGAAACGGGGAAATACTGGCAGTTCCACACGGCGCTGCTGGCCATGAAGGACCGCGCGGCAGAGGCCAGCGTGATGCGCGTGGCCCGCCGGGTGGGCCTTGATCCCGACGCGCTGCGCCGGGGCATGGAGGCGGAGCCCGTGGACCGCCACATCCGGCTGTCCTTTCAGCTGGCCGAGCATATGGGCCTGATGGGCACCCCCACCTTTATCGCGGGCGACGAGGCGGTCTTCGGCGAGCAAAGCCGCGCCGATCTGGCGGCCCTTGTCGCGCGCGGGCGCGAAACCCTGGGCCTGGCGTAAGGCCCGGCGCGTCTTTCCGGCGCTTGGAAATTCTCAACCTTTCTCTCGTATTCCTTTCGCGGGCCCGGACGGGCCTCAACGAAAAACGAACGAGGGACAGCATGAAACAGGCGCTTTGCGCATGGCTTCTGGCGGCCGCCTGCCTGGGATCGCCCGCCGCGGCGGTTGCGGGCGGGGCGGCGCCGGAAAGAAACGGGCCAGAGGTCACCCAGCTGCTTTTGGACAAGTCGCCGCGGATCCTTGTACCCGCTTCACGGCGGAAAGGCTGATTCCGAAATCCTTGGCCCGGTTCAGCGTTTCCGGCCCAGCGTTTCCGGCCCAGCGTTTCCGGCCCAGCGTCAGGGATGACTTGCGCCTTTCCGCCGCGATCGCCATGGCCTTGGCTTTTCCTTCATGCGGCCCGAACATACCGCCTTCGGGCCGCATCGCGTGGGGTGGTCGGCTTACCAGCTTGTCAGCACCGATCCGTCGTATTTCTCCTCGATGAAGGCCTTCACGGCGGGGCTGCGATAGGCCTCGACCAGCTTCCTGGCCCAGTCCTGGTTCTCGTCGCCCTTGCGGACCACGATGATGTTCACATAGGGGCTGTCGGCCTTTTCCATCGCGATGGTGTCGGTGTTGGGGTCCAGCCCCGCCGCCAGGGCATAGTTGGTGTTGATGACCGAGGCATCGGTGTCGGCCAGCGACCGGGGCAGCTGGGCCGCGTCCAGTTCCAGGAATTCCAGGTTCTTGGGGTTTTCCGTGATGTCCAGGGGCGTGGGCACCAGGCCCGTGCCCTCGGCCAGGGCGATCAGGCCCAGATCCTGCAAGATCAGCAGCGCCCGCCCGCCGTTGGTCGGGTCGTTGGGAATGCCGATCCTGGCGCCCTCGGGCAGATCGGCGATGTTCTCCAGCTTGTCGGAGTAAACGCCCATCGGCGTGGTGATGGTGGTGCCGATCTCGACCAGGTCGAAGCCGCGGTCCTTGATCTGGTTTTCCAGATAAGGGCGGTGCTGGAAGCTGTTGGCTTGGATGTCGCCGTCGGCCAGCGCGGTGTTGGGGATCACGTAGTCCGAGAACTCGACCACCTCGATCGTCAGGCCCATGGGTTCGGCGACCTTGGCGACCTCCTCCATGATCTCGGCATGTTCGCCGGGCGAGACGCCGACGGCGATGTTCTGGGCCAGGGCGGCCGCCGTGGACAGGGCCAGGGCGGAGGTCAGGGTGATAAGACGCAGCATCGGACGGGTTCCTTTCTTGTCTGCGAGGAAATCGGGGAAAAAACTCAGCGGCCCCGGTTGCGGGGCGCGCGCTTGTCGAAGCGGGCGGCGATCCGTTCGCCAACCGACTGCACCAGCTGGACCAGCACGATCAGCACGACCACGACCGCCCCCATCACCTCGGGCATGAAGCGCTGGTAGCCGTAGCGGATCCCCAGGTCGCCCAAACCCTCGCCGCCCACCGCGCCGACCATGGCGGAATAGCCGATCAGGCTGACCACGGCCAGCGTCAGGCCAAGCGCGATGCCCGGCCGCGCCTCGCGGATCAGCACCTTGCGGATGATCTGGAAGGGCGTGGCGCCCATGGCGCGCGCGGCCTCGATCAGGCCCGCATCGACCTCGCGGATGGCGTTTTCCACCAGGCGCGCGATAAAGGGGATCGCGGCCAGGGTCAGCGGCACGATGGCCGCGTTGGTGCCAATGGACGTGCCGACGATGGCCCGGGTCAGCGGAATGATCGCCACCACCAGGATGATGAACGGGACCGAGCGCGTGGCGTTCACCACCAGGCCCAGCACCTTGTTCGCCCAGGGCGACGACAGCAGCTCGCCCCGCTGCGAGACGGCCAGGAACACCCCCAGCGGCAGCCCGAAGGCCGTGCCGATCAGGGCGGACGCCGCGACCATGTAGAGTGTCTGCAAGGTCGCTTCCCAGAGAAGCGGGATCAGGTTAGCGGACATAGCCAAGCACCTCGGTCAGAAGCCCGTGCCGTTCCAGATAGGCCCGCGCCTCGGCCCCCCGGTCCGCGTCGACGGAAATCAGCAGGTTGCCGAAGGGACGGGGGCCCACCTCCTCGATGGCGCCGGCCAGGATGTTGGAAACGATGCCCTTTTCCATGGCCAGCTTCGACAGCATCGGGTCGGTGGCGTGATGGCCCGCGAAGGTCACGCGGATCACTTCCTCGGACGGGCCGCCGGGGCGCTGGTCCAGCATCCGTCCGGCGATGAAGCCCGGCAGCGTCAGCCCGGTCACGCCGCCCAGGAAGGACCGGGTGGTCGGATGGCGCGGCCTTGCGAAGATGTCGTAGGTCTGGCCGCTTTCGACGATCCGGCCCCCTTCGATCACCGCCATGTGGCTGGCGATGTCGCGCACCACCGCCATCTCGTGGGTGATCAGCAGGATCGTCAGGCCAAGATCGCGGTTGATGTCGGCCAGAAGCCGCAGCACCGTTTGCGTGGTTTCGGGGTCCAGCGCCGATGTCGCCTCGTCCGACAAAAGCACCCGGGGGCTTGTGGCCAGGGCGCGCGCGATCCCCACGCGCTGCTTCTGCCCGCCCGAGAGCTCCGCCGGATAGCGTCCGGCCAGGCCCTCCAGCCCGACGCGGGCGATCAGATCCGCCACGCGGGCGCGGATCTTGGCTGCGGGCTCTCCCGCGATCTCCAAGGGCAGGGCGATGTTTCCCGCCACCGTGCGGGACGACAGCAGGTTGAAATGCTGGAAGATCATGCCGACCTCGCGGCGGATGGCGCGCAGCGCCGCGCCCTGCGCCCGGCCCACGTCCCGGCCCGCCACGGCGACGGTGCCGCTTGTCGGGCGTTCCAGCCCGTTCACCATCCGCAAGAGCGTCGATTTCCCCGCGCCCGACCGGCCGATGATGCCGCAGATCGCGCCGGGCTCCACCGCCAGCGTCACGTCCTCCAGCGCGCTGACGCGGGCGCCGCCCGGGCCCGCAAAGGCCTTGCCGACCCCTGAAAAGCTGATCGCCGCGCCCGCGGCGCTGCCGAGTGCCGCATCCGCGGCAGTGTTGCCGGTCATCCGTTCGTCCTAGCGGCCATCCTGCGGTCCGTTCCGCCCGGGCCGGGTTGCCCCAATCGGGACCGGGACGCAAGGCTGGGCAATGAATTCGTTGGCCGTGCGGGCCTGTTCCGGTTAGCTTGAAAAGGACATCCGCGGGCCGGTCTTCGATGAGTGCTTTTCTGCCCATCCGAAACCTTTTCGAACCCGGGGCCATCGCGGCCTGGCGCGCCTATGCGGAAAGGCGCCGGTTCGCCTCGCTGAACGGGTTGCGGTTCCTGTGCATCGCGGCGGTGCTGTGGCACCATTCCCCCGCCAACGGGATGATCGCTTCCCCGCGGCTGCTGGAACGGGGCTTCGTGGGGGTGGACTTCTTCTTCGTTCTCAGCGGGTTCCTGATCACCACGCTGCTGCTGCGCGAGGAACGGGGAAGCGGGCGGATCTCGCTGCCCGCCTTTTACTGGCGACGGGCGCTGCGGATCCTGCCGGTCTATGTGCTGCTGGTGACGCTGATGTCGGCCTATTGGATCGGCGTGAAGGGACAGCAGGATCTGCTGGGCCTGGTGCCCTATTACTACGCCTTCCTGGCGAACTTCCTGAAGGGCGACATTCCCTTGCTGTCGATCACCTGGTCGCTGTCGGTCGAGGAGCAGTATTACCTGGTCTGGCCCGCGCTTCTGGTGATCCTGCCGCTGGCCGCGCGGGGTCGCGCCGTTCTGCTGGCCGGGCTGATCGGGCTGTGCCTGCTGGCCATGCTGGGGCTGGCAGGCTGGCTGGGCCTGCCGCGCCTGGAAACCCCCCATGCGGTCTTTGTCCTGCCCGGCATGTCCTACATGGCGATCCTGTGCGGATCGCTGACGGCGCTGCTGCTGCACGGCCCCGCGGGATTCCGCGCGCTGTGGCGGCTGTGCGGCTGGCCCGGCGCGCCCTTGGCGCTGTTCGCGGGGCTGCTGCTTTACCTGCAACTGACGCCCGATTCCCTGCTGGGCTGGCCCGCCCTGGGCATGGATCTGCTGATGGCGCTGTGCCTGGCCTCGCTTGTGGTGCGCGAGGATCACGCGCTGCGCCCGGTGCTGGCCTTTCCCCCCGTCGCCCGGATCGGAGAGATCAGCTACGGCCTTTATCTGTATCACCTGATCGGGCTGCACATCGCCACCGAGATCGGGGCGCGCGGCGGGCTTGCCGGAACCCGGGCCGGATGGGCCGCGACCCTTCTTTATCCGCTGATCTCGATCGCCATCGCCGAGGCCAGCTTTCGCGGCTTCGAGCGGCATTTCCTGTCGCTGAAACAGATCCCCCCTTTCCGCCGCGGCAGGCCCGCCCCCGGCCGCTGAGGGGGGCGGCTTTTCCGGCAAGGCCGTTCTTCCGGCTGGCTTGTTTCCCCGGCATTTGGCACAAGAGGCCCGTCCCCAGGCAGACCGCCGATCCGGCCGGTCGCGCAAGAAATCCAGGTTCGCGATGCGGTCACGGTCATGCTGATGAAACTTCTGCGCTCAACCAGCGGGCGCGCCGCAAGCTGGACGATGATCGGCTTCGGCGCCAGCTATGCGATCCGGCTCTTGTCCACGCTGGCGCTGACGCGGCTTCTGGAACCCGGGGTTTTCGGCCTGATGAGCCTGGCCTGGGTGTTCCTGGGGGCGCTGACGATGCTCAGCGACGTGGGCACGGTGCCGTCCGTCATCCGCAGCCATCGCGGCGACGATCCCGATTTCCTGGACACCGCCTGGAGCGTGCAGGCCGTGCGCGGCTTCTGCCTGGCCGGCCTGGTGCTGCTGCTGGCCTGGCCGGTGTCGCGCCTGTACGAGGAGCCGCGCCTGTTCCCGATCCTTTGCGCGGTTGCGGTCATGCCGGCCCTTCAGGGATTGAGCTCGATCTCCCTGGCCACCTGCCGGCGGCATGTCCGGCTTGGCGCGCTGACGGCCATGGGCCTGGCGGGGCAGATCCTGACCACCGTGGTCAACATCCTGTTCGCCTGGTGGCTGCAATCCGTCTGGGCGCTGGTCTTGGGATCGATCATCGGCGTTCTGTTCGGGCTGGTTGCCAGTTACCTGTGGCTGCCGCCCCACCGCCCGCGGCTGCGCTTTCACCGCGACGCGATGGCCGAGATCGTGACCTTCGGCCGCTGGGTTCTGCTGGCCACCCTGTTTTCGTATTTCGGCGGCCAGGGCTCGACCGCGATCATGGGGTTCGAGGTGCCGGTCGAGACCCTGGGCCTGATCACCATCGCGACCACCATCGCCTTTGCCTTGTCGGACCTGGTGCTGAGGATTCTAGGCCAGGTGGCCTTTCCGACCCTGTCGCGGGCCTTCCGCGAAGGGCGCGATTTCGCGTCCGCGGTTGACCGCATCAAGCGGCTGATCTTTCTTTTTGTCCTGCCGTGCCTGATCGCCCTGTCCTTTCTGAGCCAGGAGATCATCGACCTGCTTTACGATCCCCGCTATGCCCTGGCGGGCAGCTTTCTGACCCTGTTCGCCCTGAACGCCGCCCTGGCGATGCTGTCCATGCCCTATCAGAACGCCATGCTGGCCGCCGGGAACAGCCGTGCCCATGCCATCGTTATGGGAACGGCGGCCGCATCCACCGTGATCCTGATGCTGGCGGGAATGCAGGTCCACGGCATCTACGGGATGATCTTCGGAATGGGCCTGGGCAGCGGTCTGCTGCCCCTGCTTGTCTCGGCCTGGTTCGCCAAGCGGCACGGCATCCTGCGCTGGCATTACGATGCGGTCACCGCCACGGGGGTTCTGGCGCTTTACGCCTATATGCTGGGAACGCTGCCCCCCGTTTGACCGGCTCCCGTTCGACCGGCCCCCGTTCGACTGGCCCCCATTCGACTGGCCCCCGTTCGACTGCCGCCCCCCTGACCGGCGCCGGCAGGCCAGGGCGCGGATCCCCAGCAGCACCGGCAGGCCCGTTCCCAAGCCCGCCCAGCCACCGGCCAGATAGCCGAGCGCAATCCCCCAGAACGAGGCGCCTTGCAGCCACAGGACAACCGCCCCCGAGGCGGACCCGGCCAGGATCAGGGCCAGAACCGCGATCACCATGGCGACGCCGCCAGGGCGGAACCGGCGCCGCGCGGCCGGGCAAGGGTCGGGTGCATACCCGCAAGCAGGATCATGGGTTCGACACTTTTATTCTATTTGTCTGTTTTACTCAACTAAAGATGGAATGACAGCAAAAATCCCGCAAGGATTCAGAGCGGCTTAGGAAGGGCGATTCGGACCCCCGCCGGGCCAGTTTCGCAACCAAAAGTTGATACTTCCTCAACGAATTCATTCAGGCAATGAATCGCCGGCGCGGCATTTCGGCCAAGCCGCGCCGGAAACCCGCAACTCTTGGTTAATACATGGTTTTTTCAGCGAAATTTATTCGTTAACGCGCCAATGTCCATGGAATTGATAAAAATTTATCTATATGTCTGCACACAAGGATCTCAGATCTTGGGGACGGTTCCTGCCAGAAGGCAGGTCGGAACGGGCGCCGCGGGGCACCCGGCTCTTCCGGCATGTGCGTCCGTGTGTACCTGCCCTTTTCCGGGGCGAATGTGGAAAATGTCATGAGTTCTCTTTACAGGAAGTACGAATGGTCGGCCTTCACCGAGGCGGACCTGCTGAAGAACGGCAGGAACGGCTGCGACTTCGGCAAGGGCGACAGCTTTGTCGCCGGCCCGGCCACCACGAAGATGGCGACCTATGACAACGACGCCAGGCTGTCGGGGGCCAGCACCTGGTGGTGCAACACCTATGCCGACGACACGGCGGGCCAGAACGGCTATGTCAATGGCCGCCAGGCGGGCTGCCGGATGTATGCCGAACAGTATCACGCCCTGCGCGGATCGGACGGCAAGACCTATTACCTGATCGAGATCAGGATCGAGGGACACGATTCCGCCGGCGCGGGCAACGGATATTTCACCTATTACGGCGCGCAGCCCCCGGCCGGCACGGCGCTGACCGTGACCGGCACCTTCAGGGCGGACGGCGGCTGGATCGACTATTCCTGCCTGGGCGCGGGCGACACCGCCCCCCCGAACACCGCCCCCGCCTTCACCAACGTCCCCGCCAACGGCGTCTTCTGCGTGTCCGAGAACACCCGGCTGGTGGTGGATCTGAACGCCTCGGACAAGAACGGCGACGCCTTGTCCTTTTCCATCGTGGGCGGCGCCGACGGCGCGGCCTTCGCCATCGACCCCAGAACGGGCGAGCTGTCCTTCAAGGCCGCGCCCGATCACGAAAGGCCGGCCGACGCCGACGGCAACAACAGCTACAAGGTGATCGTGGCCGTCAGCGACGGCAAGGGCGGCACCGTCAGCAAGGAACTGACCGTCGCCGTTTCCGACGTCAAGGAAGACGCCCCCAAGTGCACGGTCATCGAGGCCGAGGACATGAAGCTGTCCTGCTACACGGTCAGATCCGCCACCTCGGCCTCGGGCGGGGAATACATCGCGCTGGCCGGCGCCGGCGGCAGCGCCTCCACGACCTTTGCGGGGGCCGCGGGCAGCTATGACCTGTCGCTGCGCTATTGGGACACGGCGGGCGACGGCACCATCAGGGTTTATGTGAACGGCAAGCTGGTGGACACCGTCCGCCTGAACGCCAACAACAACGCCTGGCACGACATCACCCTGGAGGGCCTGGGCCTGAAGAAGGGCGACGTGATCACCCTGAAGGGCGACGGCAAGGGCTGCGAGAACGCGATCGTCGACAAGGTCAGGATCTGCCCGTCCGAACCCGAGGTGAAGCCCGGCGCCCTGGAAGGCCGGGTCTTCGCGGATGCCGACAGGAACGGCATCGACAATGCCGAGGCCGGCGTGGCGGGCGTGGTGGTCCAGCTGCTGAACGCGGCGGGCGCGGTCGTGGCCACCGCCGTGACGGCGGCGGACGGCAGCTATGCCTTTGCCGGCCTGACCCCCGGCGACTACCGCGTGGCCTTCCCGACCGAGGTCGCGGGCCGCGTGCTGACCGGCGCCGATCTGGGCGGCAACGACACGGCGGACAGCGACGCCAGCACCGTCACCGGCCAGACCGGCAGCTACACCGTCGTTGCGGGCGGCGTGGTCAGGGACGTGGACGCGGGCGTGGTCGATCCCGGCTCCGCCGCGATCGAGGGCCGCGTCTTCGCCGATGCCGACGGCAACGCCGTGGACAACGACGAGGCGGGCGTGGCGGGCGTGATCGTCACCTTGCTGAACGCCGCCGGCACCGTAATCGCCACGGCCGTGACCGCGGCAGACGGATCCTATCTGTTCGAAGGGCTGGACGCGGGCGACTATGCGGTCGAATTCCCGAAAACGGCGAACGGCCTCGTTCTGGTCGATGCCGATGCGGGCGGCGACGACGCGATCGACAGCGACGCCGCCGTGGCCACCGGCCGGACCGGCACCGTCAGCCTGGGGATCGGCGAGATCTCGTCGGACAACGACGCGGGCGTGGCCGATCCGGCAACCGCCAGCATCGGCAACCTCGTCTTCCTGGACGCCGACAAGGACGGCATCCAGGACGGCGCCGAGGGCGGGGTGGCGGGCGTCGCCGTCACGCTTTACGACGCGGCGGGCGCGGCCGTCGCCACCACCACGACCAACGCGGCGGGCGGATACCTGTTCGGCGGGCTGAAGGCGGGCACCTATGTCGTGGGCTTCGCGGAAAAGGCGGGCCACGACTTCACCCTGGCCAACGCGGGCAACGATGCCGCCGACAGCGACGCCAACGGGGCGACCGGCCTGACCGCGCCGATCGCGCTGGCGATCGGCGAGGCGAACCTGACCGTCGATGCGGGCCTGGTGGTGGAAAATGCCGCGCCCGACGCCCGGGACGACGCGGCGGGCACCTGCGCGACCATCGCCAGGACCGTGGACGTGCTGGCCAACGACGCCGACGCCAATGGCGACGGGCTGTTCATCGCCCAGGTGGACGGCCGGGCCATCGCCGAGGGCGGCACGGTCGAGGTGGACGGCGTGTCCGTGTCGCTGGTGGGCGGCAAGCTGGTCATCGACGGCTCCGAAGCCTTCAAGGATCTGCCGGTCGGCCAGAAGGCGCGGCTCGACATCGGCTATGCCGTGTCGGACGGCCGCGGCGGCGTCGACACCGCGACGCTGGACATGGAGTTCTGCGGCGCCCGGAACACGCTGGACACGATCAAGGCCGGCCTGCCCGCGGGCGGAACGCTGGTGCTGTCCATCGACGATGTTTTCGACGGCGAGCATTTCAACGTGGCCCTGTCGGGCACCGGCGACAACCGCTTCGACGGCCAGACCTTCGGCACGGCCTATTGCGTCTCGGCCTATCTGCCGATTTCCGAAGGCGTCGCGGTTCCCTACAACGTCTACCTGGCCGATGCCTCGGTGCCGGCCGGCCTTGTCTCGCGCCCGCAGAACCTGGACATGGTGAACTGGATCCTGAACCAGGACTTCGACGCGACGGACAACGGCGACGGCAAGGGCCAAGCCTATACCGAGGCCGAGATCCAGGGCGCCATCTGGGGCCTGACCGACAACATCGTCTTCGTCAACTCGGCCCTGGGCAGCACCGCCAACGCGCGCGAGATCTACAATCTGGCCCTGGCCCGTGGCGAAGGGTTCGAGGCTGGCGAAGGCGACATCGTCGGCCTGATCCTGGATCCGACGGCCGCCGCCGAGGCCGCGGGCAACAGGCAGCCCATCATCATCGGCATCGAATGGGACGACCTGGCGCAGGATTGCTTCTGCTTCTGATCGCCGGCCCGCGCCGCGCCCCGGGCGGCGGCGCGGGACGCATTCCGGTTGTCCAGGGACCGGAACCGGGATTTCCCCTCGGGGATCCCCTGTGCAGTGTGACGGCGCCCTGGACCGCCGTCTGTTTTTCCGGAGTTCGAACCATGAAGAAATTCGCCATTGCCAGCGGCCTTGCCAGCGCCGTTTCCGCCGCCGCCTCGGTCGCGGCCAGCGGCGCCGCCTATGCCTGCGCGGGCCTGTCCTGCCCCCCGCCCGTCGCCTCGGTCCCGGAGATCAGCGCCCTGGAAGGCACCGCCGCCCTGGCGGCCCTGGCCGCCATCGTGCTGCTGACCTGGGAGCGCCGCCGCGCCCGCTGATCGATCGAATGCTCACGATCCGGCGCTTGACGGGCCCGCCTTCCGGCGGGCCTGCTTGCCTCGACATCTGCCCGAAGTTCCGCCATGCATCCTGCGCCCCTTCTGTTCCGCCGCCGGCCCGTCGCCCCCCCGGCCTTGGCCGCCCTGATCCTGGCCGCCCTGATTTTGACCGTCCAGCTGCTGGTCATCGGCCTGGTCTTCAAGCACGGCATCGCCTTCCGCTGCCTGGACAACTGGCCGCCAAGCGCCTGCCAGACGGCCAGCCGGTCGCTGGCCGCGCTGTATTGCATGGTTGCCGCCGCGGGGCTGCTGGTCCTGCTGCGCCCGGCCCTGTTTCGCGGCCTGCTGGCGCGGGCGGGCCACGACGCGCGGCCCCTGGGCCTGAACCTTGCGGGCTTCGCGCTGGCCATGCTGCCGGTCCTGTTCATGCGCCAGGGCCAGGGCGCGGCCATGCTGGCGCCGGCCTTTGCCGCCTGGACCGGGGGCATGGCGCTGATGCTGGCGGGCATCGGGGGCTGGCTGGCCCCGCGCGCCTTGTGGGGGCAGTTCGCGCGCCGGGCGGGCGCGGCGCTGCCGGTGGCGCTGGCGGCGGGCGCCTGCGCCCCGGCGCTTGCCGTGCGGCTGCAACCCGTCTGGCAGCTGGACACCATCGCGGGCGCGACCTTCGGGGCGGTCCGCTGGCTGGTGGGCGCGCTTGGCTATGAGGTGACGGCCGACCCGACGACCCGGCATATCGGATCGGGCGATTTCATGATCTCGGTCGCGCCGGTCTGTTCGGGGATCGAGGGGATCGCCCTGGTGACGATCTTTGTCACCCTGTATCTGTGGCTATTCCGGGCGGAACTGCGCTTTCCCCGGGCGCTGCTACTGTATCCGCTGGGCATCGCCGCCAGCGCGGCCCTCAACGTCCTGCGCATCGGCGCCCTGCTGATCCTGGGGATCGAGGGGCAGCCCGACCTGGCCGTGGGCGGGTTCCACAGCCATGCGGGATGGGTGATGTTCACCGCCGTGGCGCTTGGCATCATCGCGGCGGCGCGCCGGGCGGCCTGGTTCAACCGCGCCCCGGAAACCGCCGCCCCGCAGCCGCCCCTGGTTCCCCTGCGCCGCGACCCGGTCGCCGCCCGCATCCTGCCCTTTGCCGTTTTCATGCTGACCGCCGTGATCGCCCCGGCCATCAGCCAGAACCCGGCGATGTTCTATCCCCTTCGGGTGATCCTGCTGGCCGGGGCCGTTCTGCTGGTCTGGCCCGCGCTGGCGGGCATCGTGTGGCGGATCTCTCCGCTGGCCTGGGCGGCGGGCGCGGGCATCGGGCTGATGTGGGTGGCGGTTCCCGTTCCCCCATCGGACGCGGCCCCCCCTTACGGCGCGCTGACCGGGGGAATGGCCGCGCTGTGGTTCGTCTTTCGCGGCATCGGCACCGTGATCCTGGTTCCGCTGGCCGAGGAGCTGTTCTTCCGCGACCATCTGGAAACCCGGCTGCGCGGCGCCGCCCCGGACGCCCCGGCCCCCTTGTGGCGCACCGCCGGGGCCGTCGCCGTCTCGGCCGCGCTGTTTGCCGCCCTTCACGACCGCTGGGCCGAGGCTTTCGTGGCGGGCGTGGTCTTTTCTCTGGTTCTGCGCCGCGGCGGCCGGATCGCGGATGCCGTCGCCGCCCATGCGGTGGCGAACCTGATCGTCTTCGCCGTGGCGGTCGCGACCGGAAACCTGGCGATCATCTGATTGCAGCTTGCCGCCCTTGTCATATATCTAGCCAGATAGCTGGACAGGTGATGCCATGTGGACCTTGCAGGATGCCAAGAACCGCTTTTCCGCCGTGGTCGATGCCGCCATGGCCGGGCAGCCCCAGCAGGTGACGCGCCGGGGCAAGCCCGCCGTGGTCGTGCTGTCGGTCGCCGAATACGATCGGATGCGCCAGGCGGCCGCAGACCGGCGCGGCAGCTTTCTGCAACATCTTCTGGAGTTTCCGGGACTGGATGCGGATCCCCGTCCCTTGGCGCGTCCGCGCGACGTTGATTTCTGAATGCTGATCCTGGACACGAACGTGATCTCGGCCCTGCGCCGCCCGGACCGCAGCCCGCGCGTGGTGGCCTTTCTGGCGGGCCAGCCCGAAAGCAGCCTGTTCCTGTCGGTCGTCACCCTGGGCGAGATCGAGCGCGGCATTGTCCGGCAGGAAAGCCGCAATCCCGGCTTTGCCGCCGATCTGCGGGCCTGGGCGAACCGCACCCAGGCCTTGTTCGGGGACCGCCTGCTGCCCTTCGGCGCGGCCGAGGCCCGGATCTGGGGGGCCCTGTCGGCGCGGATCGGGCATGGCGGCGCCGATCTCCAGATCGCCGCCACCGCGCTGGCCCATGATGCGACCGTTGTCACCGGCAACGCGGCCGATTTTCGTCCCGCCGGCTGCCGGATCGCCGATCCCTTCGCCTGACGGTCAGGGCAGGAAGCTGAAGCTGCGGTTCACGCCCAGATAAACCCGTTCCTCGTCGTCGCGGGTGCCGTTGCTGTCCTTGCTGCGGATGATGCTGGCGCCGGCGACCAGGGCGAAGTCGTTGGGCAGGTCGCGGCTGTAGTTCAGCCCGAACGAGGCCGACCGCGCATCCTCGTTGTCGCCCGACTGCACCTCGCTTTCGCGGTAGCGGATATTGGCGGCGATGGTCGAGACGCCGGACAGCTGGCGGCTGTAGCTGGCGGACAGGTCGGTGTTCAGCGCCTCGTCCCCGTCGTCGTCGGTAACCGCGGCGCGGCGCAGCGAGGCCTGGAATTCCGAGATCCGGCTGACCTGCTGGCGCCAGGCGATCTGGAAGATCGGGTCGTAATTGCCCTGGAACCGCGTCACGCCGATCTGGCCGGACAGGTCGTAATAGCGCAGGTTCAGCGTGCGGCCGATGTTGAAATCCTCGCGCCGTCCGGCGGTGCCGGGATTGGACCCGAAGGACAGCGACCAATCGCCCAGGGGACGCGACCGGGTCAGGTCCAGGCTCAGCGACGGTCCGTCGGCCTTCTCGATGGTGCCGTCCTCCTCGGTCCGGCGGATGTCGGTGCGGGCCAGCTCGACATCCAGGTTGGTCAGCTTGTCGACTTGCAGGGATGCGCCGGCGCCATAGCGGTCGGACCGGCTGTCGGTGCCGTCGTCGCTGTCGGTGCGGCTGGCCTGGGCCAGGACGCGCGCGCGGATCAGCGGCACGGGCTCCAGGTAGAAGACGACGTTGCCGCTGCGCGTCTCGCTGTCGTCCAGGTCGGGATCGGTCGTGCCGCTGTAGTCGCGGCTCAGCCAGGACAGGCCGAATTCGCCGCCAAGCTTCGCCTCGCGGCCGAAGACATAGGTCAGGCGGGCGTCGGTCTGGGCCACCCGGCCCCCGTCCACCGTGACGAATTCGTTGTCGATGTCGTCGAACAGGATCTCCTCGTCCAGGTCGTTCTCGCGATAGCCCAGCTCGGTCTCGATGGCGGCGTTGCGCGCGCCGCGGCGGAACAGCAGCCGGGCCTGCGGATCGCCCAGGGAAAGGGTCTTGCTTTCGTCGGGATCGTTCAGGCGGAAGGGCGCGGAAAGCGAGAACTGCAACGACTGGACGCGGGTGGCGCGGCGCAGCGACAGTTCCAGCGGCGTGATGCCGACCAGGGTGCCGTCCTCGACCGCGATCTGCTGGCCCAGGGTCAGCCGCGCCTCGGAGGGCGGGGGATCGGCTTCCTGGGCCAGGCCGGGGGCCGCCAGCGGCAAAAGGGCCGCAAGCCCCGCGATGCCGGCCGCCAAGGCCCCCTGGCCGATCCCGCGCCGCATTCCTCGCCTCACTCGAACAGGCCGCGTTCGGGAACGATGATCACGTCGCCTTCGCCCAGAACGGGATCGAGGTTCATGCCCGCGCCCCGCATGATCGCGGCATAGTTCACGGTGATGACCTGCCCCGGCGCGGCGGCGCGGCGCAGCTGGATGCGCTTGGTGGCGGCAAAGGGGGTCAGCCCGCCCGCCTGCGACAAGGCTTGCAGAAAGGTCGTGCCCGGCAGAACCGCCTTGGGGCCGGGGGCGCTGGCCTCGCCCATGATGTAGATGTTGACGATGTCCTTTTCAGGCTCGGTCACGGGCGCTTCCAGCGGCGTGGCGGTCACGAACACCGTGGGCGGGGATGCCAGAACCCCGGCCAGCGCCTGGCTGAGGCGGTTGCTAACCGCCGTGGGCGACTGGCCCGCGACCCGGATGCTGCCCACATAGGGAAAGTCGATGGTGCCGCCCGGAAGCACCACAAGCGTCCGGTTGAGAGAGGCATCCTCCAGCACCTCGACCGTCAGCCGGTCGCCGGACTGGATGCGGTATTCCTGCGCCAGGGCGCCCTGGGTGAAGGCCAGCGGCAGCGCCAGCAGAACGGCCAGCATGAAACGCAGCAGGATCGTCATGGATCAGTCCCTTTAAACTGTTTCCGTCCGGCACATCCTTGGTGTGGCCTTCCAGAATGACTCATTATCACAATGCCGTCGGCATGAGGTGAAGAGAGAGAAAAAATCGCCCCCTGTCACCACAGGACCACAGGCCCGCCCCGGCGTTCAAGATGCCGATGCAGGCAGGCTGCCGCTCAGTTCGTGGCTTGGCCGGGGGCCGGCGCGGCGGTGCCGCCCGTGCCCGCCGTTCCCGTGCCCGCCATCCCCGTGCCCGCCGTTCCCGTGCCCGCCGTTTCGGCGGCGGGGGCGTTCAGGCGGGCCAGGGCCTCGCGCGCAAGGGCGACGGACCGGCCTTTCTGGCCTTCGGGCAGCATGTCCAGGCCCTTCTGCAACTGCGCCTTCGCCGCATCGGCCTCGCCTGCGGCCGCCTGGACCACGCCCAGGTGCAGCTGCACGATCGGATCGGACGCCAGGGCCTCGGCGGCCCCTTCCAGATAGGGCAGGCCCGCCGCGCTGTCGCCGTTCAGGTGCTGGATCCAGCCATAGGTGTCCATAAAGGCCGGCACCTCGGTGTCCTTCAGCCGCCGTGCCACGGTTGACGCCCGCGCCACCGCCGCCGGGTCGTCGGATTTCCAGGTCGAAAGCAGGCTTGCCAGATTGTTGGCCACGATCATCGACGAGGAATCGCGCGCGTAAAGCTGTTCATAGATGGCGATGGCGCCGTCGATGTCGCCCTTGCGCTCCATCAGGCCGGCCTTGGACCACAGCAGGTCGGGGTTGTCGGGGATGGCGGCCAGCCCCCGCTCGGCCAGCGCCAGGGCGCCGTCGATGTCGCCTTGCTGCGTGGCCAGCCGGATCAGCGTCAGATGCGGCGCCGGATCGGCGGGCTGGTCCTCGACCAGGCCCCCCAGGGTGGCGCGCGCGGCGGGCAGGTCGCCGGCGGCCGCCTGCGACAGGGCCAGGGCCATGCCGGCGGCGCGGTTGTCCGGGTCCGAGGCGGCCAGCTCTCCCGCCAGCCGCAGCGCGGCCTCGGTCTGGCCGGTCGCCAGCTGGGCGCGGATCAGGCTCAGCTTGGATCCGATGCTGGCATTCTCGGCATTGGCCTGCTGTTCCAGATAGCCAAGCGCCGCGTCCTGGCCCTGCTCGTTGGCCAGCCGGTTCAGGTCCATCTGTTCGGCCGCCGCCACGGCCTCGGGGGTGCCGATCTCGCGCAGGCGGGCGATCACCCCCTGGGCGCGCGGCAGGTCGGGCATGGACAGGTAGACCTGGCCAAGCGCCTCCAGCAGATCCAGGTTGCCGGGCGCCCGGCGCAGGGCGGGCAGGATCGCGTCCTCGGCCGGGCGCCAGCGTTCCTCGGCGATCAGCCGGGCGGCCAGGCGCAGCGTCTCGGGCACCGCATTGTTCGAGGCCGCCGCCGCCTGCGACAGGTAGTCGCGCGCCAGATCGGCTTCGCCCGCCCGGTCATAGGCGCTTGCCATCAGGCCCATCGCCTCGGCGTCCTGGGGCGCCTGGTCCAGGACCGCGCGCAGGCCCAGAACCGCGTCGTCGACCTTGTCGGCCTGGATGTCCCAGGCGGCCTTCATCTTCAGCCCGCCGGGATGGCCGGCATTCTGGGCCAGAACCTCGTCCACCTGCTGACGGGCGCCGGCCTCGTCGCCGGTTTCCGCAAGCATCCGCGCCAGCTGGATCTTCACGTCGCGCGAGGTGTCGGACGGCTCGGTCACGCCGTCCAGGACCGCGCGGACCGCGGCGATCGCCTCGTCGCGCTTGCCGTCGCGGAAATCGAAGCCCGCCCGCAGCGTGCCGAACAGCAGGGGATCGGCGCCTTCGGCAATCAGGCGGTCCAGTTCGGCGCGCGCGGCGTCCACGCCGCGCTGCGCCTCGACAAAGCGGACCAGATCGGCGCGGGCCCCGGATTCGCCGGCGGGCGCGGCATCGGCCAGTTCGCGCAGAAAGGCCTCGGCCTTGTCGGGCTGGCCTTCGGACAGATGAAAGCGGACCAGATCGGCCTTGGCCTGGCCGTTGTCGGGGAACCGGGCGATGGTGGCGCGCAGATGCGCCTCGATGGCGGGCTTGTCGCCGCGTTCGGCCAGCAGCGCCAGCCGTTGCAGGTACCGCTGCGGATTGTCGGGCTGCAATTCCAGCATGCGCGCGGTCAGCCGGTCGGCCTCGGCCAGGTCGCCCGCATTGGCCGCCCGGTCCAGCAGGATGCCCATCAGCATCGGATCGTCGGGGCGGGTTCCGGCCATGCGGGCCGCTTCCTCGGACAGGGCCTCGCGCGCCTTTTCGTCCTCGGCCAGGGCGGCGGCGCGATAACGGCGGGCCAGATCCAGAACCTGAACCTCGGGGTCCTGGGGGGCGATCTCGACGGCGCGGGTGGTGTGGCGCTCGAACTCCTGGGCTTCCTGGCCGTCGAAGGCCATGCGCGCCAGGGCGACCCGGGTCGGCAGGTCGTCGGGATACTGTTCGGCCAGGCGCAGATACTGGCTATAGGCCTCGCGCGTGTCGCCCCGGGTCCGATAGGTGTCGGCCAGGGTCTTGCGGGCCTCGTAATGGGTGCCCTCGATGTCGAAAACGTTGCGGAACTGCACGATGGCGCGGTCCACGTCGCCTTCTTCCAGCAGTTGCAGGCCGGACTGGTAATATTCCTCGGCCCGCTCGGCCGAGGTCTTGCATCCGGCAAGCGACAGGCCGAGGCCGACGGCAAGGGTGGTGGACAAAAGGAAACGCAGGCCCCGCCGGGCGGAAAGGGGGCTGGAGGAAACGTCGGCAATCATGATCGGAAAAGGTCTCGTCGCTTTGGGCGCGGCGGACGACGTTCTGGCGGTCCGCGGCGGAAAATACGCGGGTTCAGTAACCGGTGCCGCGCAGAACAACCACCACTGTCCGTACCAGGATTTTCATGTCAAGCCAACCGGACAGATCGCGATGGTATTCCTCGTCATAGCGCACCCGGGCCACGAATTCCGATTCGTTGCGCGCCGAGATCTGCCACAAGCCGGTGATCCCCGGCCGCAGCCGGTAATAGGACTGGCCGTAATACATGACCCGCTGGTCCACCATCATCGGCCGCGGACCCACCAGCGACATGGTGCCGTTGAGCACGTTCAGAAGCTGCGGCAGCTCGTCCATCGAGGTCTTGCGCAGGAACCGTCCGACCAGCGTGACGCGCGGATCCTGCTTCAGCTTCTGGGTGCTGTTCCACTGGGCGCGGGCTTCGGGATTTTCGTCCAGATGCGCCTCCAGGCGGCGTTCGGCATCGACCACCATGGAGCGCAGCTTCAGGATGCGGAACACCCGGCCGTTCCGGCCGAGCCGTTTCTGGGCGAAAAAGGGATTGCCGCCGTCGCAGGCGACCAGAAGCGCCAGAAACAGGATCAGCGGCAGCGTCACCGGAGAGGTCAGAAGAACCAGAAGGGTTTCGATCGCCCGCTTGGCCCCGTTCCGGTAAATCCCCCGCCTGTCGCTTGCGTCGGGAAAGACAACGTCGGCCAGGGCCAGATCGGATTTGAAATCGGTCATGCGCGTATTGATCGTCAAAATTCCCTCCATCGAGGAAACACCATGAAAAAGCCTGCGAAGACAACGGCACGAGGGTGCCCGGAGCCTGCCCGCAATCCAAGGGCGACCCTGCGCCTCGACGCGCCCCGAACCCGGACAAGGCAAAGGCTAGCACGGCCCGGAAGCGATCTGAACGGTTAGATTAAAAATTAATTAAAATTCGACCCGATTGGTTCTTTTGCCGGAAAACCGTTCCGTGCGGCACCATCATAACGGGAAACGGCCATAAAAGAGACCTGCCCATGGTAGAAAAACGGTCCCCCATCGGCGGCAAGGATGCGATTCGGAAGCATTTGTCCTCACTTTTAGCCAGTTGGGGCCTTTGAACCGGGCGTCAGGCTGGCAAAGATCCGCCCGTGCGGATATATCGGCCTTATCGTTTCCCGGAGTGCGCGCCAGTTTTGAGCCAGTTCTATCTCGACCATTACGGCTTTGCGGTCCGGCCGTTCTCGATCCTTCCGGATCCCGCCATGCTTTTCTGGTCGGACCGGCACCGCAAGGCCTTTGCCGTTCTGGAATACGGGCTGATGACGCGCGCGCCCCTGACCGTGGTCACGGGCGAAGTGGGGGCGGGCAAGACCACGCTGATCCAGGCCCTGCTGCGGCGCGCGGATCCCGACATGCGGGTCGGGCTGATTTCCAACGCGCGCGGCGACCGGGGCGACCTGCTGCGCTGGATCCTGAACGCCTTCGACATCAGCGTGCCGCCCGGGGCCGATTACGTGGACATGTTCCAGACCTTCCAGGATTTCGTGCTGGCCGAATACGCGGCGGGCCGGCTGGTCGTGCTGATCTTCGACGAGGCGCAGAACCTGGGCGCGGACACCCTGGAAGAGCTGCGGATGCTGACAAACATCAATTCCGGCACCGACGAGCTGTTGCAGCTGATCCTGCTGGGCCAGCCCGAGCTGCGCGAGATCATCACCCGGCCCCAGCTGCGCCAGTTCGCGCAGCGGGTCAGCGCGACCTTTCACCTGGGCAGCTTCGACATGGAAAGCTCGGTCGCCTATATCCGCCACCGGTTGCAGAAGGCGGGCGGCACGGGGGCCGAGATCGACGGCCCGGCCTGCGCCCGCATCCATGCCGAAGCGCGCGGCGTGCCCCGGATGATCAACAAGATCGCCGACCTGGCGCTGGTTTACGGCGCCGCGGCCGACCGCCGGGTGGTCGGCGCCGACATCATCGACGAACTGATTCGCGACGGGCTGATCCTGACCGCCGCGCCCGAGCCCCTGTCCGAGCCCCTGCCCGGGGCTTTTTCCGAACCCACCCCGGCCGAACGCCCCGCAAGGCTGGTTCTGGCCCATGAACAAGAGGTCAAGCGGGACGCCCCATGATCGACCTGCGTTTCTACTGGTCCCTTCTGATGCGGCGCCTGCCGGTGATGCTGGCGCTGATCATCATCTGTTCGGTTTTTGGCGCGGTTTGGGCGATCCGCGCGCCCTCGACCTATTCGACATCGGCCCGGCTTCTGGTCGAGAACCCGCGCATCCTGGACGGCCGCGACGCCCCCGGCACGGATTCGGCGAACGAGATGCTGCAAGTGATCGAACAGCAGCTTCTGACCCGCGCCAACCTGATCGACGTGGCCAACAAGCTGGACGTGTTCGGCCGGGACGGCGCGCTCGGCGTGGACGAGAAGCTGGCCCTGATGCGCGCCAACACCGTGATCCGCCGGACCGGCGGGCGGGACGAGGCCACCATGATGACCGTGACCTTCACCTCGCCCGACCCGCGCATCGCCGCGGGCGTGGTCAACGAATACACCACGCTGATCCTGGGCGCCAACACCCGCAACCGCGTCGGCCAGGCCGAGAACCGGCTGGCCTTCTTCCAGCAGGAGGTCGAGCGGCTGAGCCAGGATCTGGACGGCCAGAACGCCCGCATCCTGGAATTCAAGCGTCAGAACGCCGCCGCCCTGCCCGAAAACCTGCAATACCGCCAGGACCGCCAGTCGCTGTTGCAGGAACGCGTGGCGCGGCTGGAAAGCGACCTGGCCGTGTTGCAGGCGCAGCGCGCGGAAATGGTGCGCCTGTTCGAGCAGACCGGCAACCTGCCCACCCAGACCGCCCCCCAGACCCCCGAGCAGCAGCAACTGGCCGCGCTCCGGGCCGAACTGAACAGCGTTCTGGGCGTTTATGCCGAAAACAGCCCCCGCGTCCGGGCGCTGAGGAACCGCATCGCCAGCGCCGAACGCGCGGCCGAGGGGCAGGCCGCCCCCGCGCAGGCCAGCAATTCCGGCAACGCGCTTCTGGACATGAACCTGTCGCAGATCGACAGCCGGGTCAGCGCGCTGCAAAACGAAAGGGAGCAGGCCAACCAGGAACTGGAAAACCTGGCCGAGTCCATCAATGCGACCGCCGCCAACGCCATCGCGCTCGGCGCGCTGGAACGCGACCAGCAGAACATCCAGGCCCGGTACAACGCCGCCGTGGCAAGCCTCGACCAGGCCCGCCAGGTCGAGCGGGTGGAAACCTCGGCCCAGGGCCAGCGCATCACCGTGATCGAGGCCGCCAGCGTGCCCGGCCAGCCTTCCGGGCCGAACCGCAAGAAGATCGCCGCGGCGGGCATCGGCCTTGGCCTTGGCTTGGCGGGCGGGTTCTTCGCGCTGATGGAGCTTTTGAACAACACCATCCGCCGCCCGGCCGAATTGCGGTCCCGCTTCCAGATCACCCCCCTGGCGGTCATCCCCCATATCGAGGGGCGGACCGAACGGCGCCGCCGCCAGGCCATCCGGCTGGCGGCGATCCTGGCGGTGGTGATCGTCATCCCCCTGGGCCTGTGGGCGATCCACACCCAGTACATGCCGCTGGACATCCTGGCGCAGAAGATCGTCACCCGCCTGGGCCTGGGCTGAGACGCGAAGGAAAACCCGCCCCATGGAAAAGCTGCAAGCCGCCATCGAGATCGCCCGCAGAAAGCGCGAAGCCGAACGCGGCGCCGCGCCCCCTGCCGCCGCTGCCCCTGCCGGCGCTGCCCCTGCCGCCGCTGTCCCTGCCGCGCCGCAGGCCGATGACGGCCCGCAGGCGCCGGTTTCGCCATCCCCGGCGCCGGGCATGGGCGGCACGGAAGGGCTGTGGCAGGCCCTGCCCGAAACCCGGCTGGATCCGGCCATGCTGGTCGTGTCGCGCATCCTGTCGCAAAGCGCGTCCCAGGAATCGACCCCCTTCGACGTGCTGCGCACCAAGATCCTGTACCAGATGCGCCAGAACGGCTGGCGGCGGCTGGCGATCACCTCGCCCCTGCCGAAATGCGGCAAGACCACAACGGCGGTGAACCTGGCGCTGGCGCTCGGCCGCCAGCCGGAACTGCGCTCGATGCTGTTCGATTTCGACCTGCGCGCGCCGGCGGTGGCCCAGATGCTGGGCCTGCCGCAGCCTTCCTCGATCGCGCCGCTTCTGCGCGGGGAACGGGGATTTGCCGATCACGGGCGGCGCATCGGCGCCAACCTGGCCCTGGCGCTGTCGGGCGAGGCGCAGACCGATCCGACCCGGCTTCTGATGTCGGACGCCACCCGCGACACGCTGGCCCGGATCCAGGAGGATTATGCCCCCGACATCATGATCTTCGACCTGCCCTCGATCCTGATCGGCGACGACGCCCGCGCCTTTCTCCAGCATGTCGACTGCGCCCTGATCCTGGCCCGGGCCGACCAGACCCGCTATGGCGATTTCGACAGCTGCGAACGCGAGGTGGGCGAATACACCAATGTCCTGGGCATGGTCCTGAACGGCTATCGCCACGGCGACGGGCTGGTGGACGTGGAGCGGGGAGGGGCCTGAGGATCCGGGATCACAGGCCCGCAAGGACATCCCGGAGGATTCGCCTTTGACCAGCATGGACCGCTCCGATCCGGTCGGCCAGGATGCCTGACCCGGGATCGTCAAGCAGCCGGGCCAGCTTTTCAAGCGTGCCCTCGACATCGACCGGCAGGTCGATCAGCAGGTCGTCGCGCCCCAGGGGCGCCATGAAGTCCCTGGCCTTGGGAAGATAGGCGATCATCAGGCTGGGAACGCCGGCAATCATCGCCAGTCCCGCAGCATGCATCTTCAGCCCCAGGAAAGCCCGGTAATGCCTGACCGAATCCATGAAGGCACGGGGATCCCGGTAATGCTTCTCGATCCCTGCCTCGTCGAGGCAAAGGCCCGCCGCCGAGGCGATGCGCAGGGTGACCGGAACATCGCCTTCCACCACCGCATGGAAGATCAGCTCGTGCCGGCCCGCGAGTTCGGAAACCAGGGCCGCCGCCCGCCTTTCGAAATCCTCCTGGTCGCCGAGGCACTGGCCGAAATTGAGGCCGATGATGTTTCTGCGGTCCTGCGGTCTTGCCGGCGGGCGTTCCGGGTCGTGCAAAAGAAAGGCGAAATCCCCGAACACCCCGGCCCGGGCGCCCATTCCCTGCGCCAGGCCGGCCGAGGCCGGGCCGCGCAGATGGACATGGCGCGATCCGCGAAGAATGCGCGCCCAGCGTTTGTAGCTGTCGGACTGGCCGGCGATCTGGTCTTCGGTGAAGGCCATTCCGGTGCCGAAAAAGGAAACCGGCACCTTCTGGTCGAAGCGGTGTTCGACGTAATCAAGCCAGTCGGTTTTTCCCCCGTGGATCAGCGTCCCGCCCACAACGAAAAGATTGCCATGCCTTCTGGACAGGACAAGGCCGTTGAGAAGCCTGTTGCGGTAATATTTCCAGGGGACGCAGCGGCGCGCGCCCAGTTCCTGGCGGGCGGCGACAAGCATGGCCTCGTCGCCCAGGTTTCCCGCGCCGAACATGCCGAAAACCTCGATGTCCCGGGCCGGGTTGAACATGAAATCGCAAAGAATCGCCAGTTTCGAAGCCTGGTTCAGCATGGCGTCACAGCGTCCTTGAGGAAACGGACCCGCATGTCGAATTCCCGCTCCAAAAGATGTTGTCCCGAAAAGCGTCTCGCATTGTCCGCCGCCTTCGCAATGGCAAGCCTGTCCTTGTCCAGGCTTGCCAGCCTGTCGGCCAGGGCGCGCCAGTGCCCCAAGGGAAGCGCCCATCCCGCGCCGCTTTCCCGGGCCAGGGCATCCCACATCCTGTTGTCATAACCGATGATCGCCAGGCCGCAGCCCATGTTTTCCAGATAGCTGCAAGACGGATCCGACTGGCGGTGGCAGCTGACGAAGATGTCGCTGTTTTTCCGGGCATGGGGCACCAGTTCCGTGGCAAAGTCGGCCACCCCCCGCAGCCTGACATGGTTCTGCAATCCGCAGCGTGAAATCTCGGCCCGGATGTCGCCTTCCAGGCTGCCGCCGCCAAAGATGTCCAGCATGAAATCGACCCCCTGATCCCGCAGGCGGCAGGCGATCGGCACCAGATCCTGGGATCCCTTGAGCGGCTCGAGCCGTCCCGAATGGATCAGCCGCAGCGGTTTTCCCGCCATCAGGCGGTCGCGGCGGGCCGCCATCTCGGCTTGCGTTCCCAGAAGGCCGGCATCGATCCTGTTGTCCAGGTAAAGAAGGACGTTGGCATTGTCCGCGCGGTATCGCCGCGCCGCCGGATAGCCGTTCGCCTGCAAGCCATCGGCCAGGGCAAAGGCCCTTCGGCGGCGGCGCTCGTGATAATGGACCATCGCGACCGACTTCATCTTCTTCAGCAGGGATTTCTTCCGATCCAGCATCACGATCTGCCGCCTGGTTTCGGGAATGTTCTCGATCGTGAAGAACACGGGTTTCCCCACGCGCTTGCAGAGTTCGGCCAAGTGCAGATGCTGCTCGCTGTCTCCGCTGCACAGAACGACATCATAGCCGTCCAGTTCTGTTGCCGTGACGCGCCGGGTTCTGGGATGAAGCCTGACCTCGAAGGGAATCGAGGCCGGATCGAAGGTTCCGGTGAACAGCTGGTCCGAAAAATTGTCGGGCAGAAGGCACCCGACCGGGCCGTTCCATTTCTCCGCATAAAGCCGCATCCCCTCGACGAATTTCCTGTCCAGGACAAGCTTGCCGTCGCGCATGCCGGCCGGAGCCGTGGAAATCACCAAAAGAGAAGGCGGGGAACTTGCAAAGGCGGGCATCCGGGATTCCTTCAAGATCGTCGTCCTTGTCGGTGCTGCGGGGCATCAGGTCTCATTTGTATTCGATCAGCCTTTCGCCCCGCCGGGCCGTCGCCCTGGCCCAGTATTCCAGAACCCCGATCGCCTCGGGCAGCTTGCCGATCGTCAGAAACCCCGCCCGCAGCAGATTGCCGTCTCGGCGCCACAGCCGGATGACCTGGAGCGGCCAGGCCAGCAGCAGCGCCAGAAGCAGCGGATGGATCAGAAGCCCGCCAAGAACCGCGGCCAGCGGGATCCCCAGTCCCCAGACCAGCGCCCGGCGGGTCTGGCCGACATTGTGGCGCTCGGGGGCGCGGCCATGCAGCGCCGCGCCCAGGGCATAGGCATAGCCGCCCCGCCTGGCGCGCCGCCACCACTGGCCGAAGCGGTGCATGGCCGCGTCGTGGCGCGCCATCTCGGCATCCAGGCGCCAGATCCGCCAGCCCATCCGGCGCAGGCGCAGGCAAAGCTCGGGCTCCTCGCCGGCGATCAGAACGGGGTTGAAGCCCCCCGCCTCGCGGAAGGCCCTGGCCCGGATCAGGGCGATCCCGCCGCAGGCCCTGGTCTCGCCGATGGGGGTGTTCCATTCGCTGTCGATCAGCCGGTTGTAAAGCGACGCCTCGGGGGCGATCTCGCGCAGGCGGCCGCAGGCAACCGCCGCGTCGGGATTTTCCGCCAGAAATCGGGCCGCCCGCGGCAGCCAGCCGGGATCGAGAACGCAGTCCCCGTCGATGAACTGGATATGGTCCTGGTCCCCCGGCAGGGCCGCGACCCCGGCATTGCGGGCGCGGGCGGCGGTAAAGGGGGCCGCCAGATCCAGCCTTGCCACCTTGACGCCCCGCGCCTCGGCTTCGGCGATGCTGTTGTCGGTCGAGCCGGAATCGACGTAAACGATCTGGCGGAACCCCGCCGCCAAAAGGCTGTCCAGGCAGCGGACCAGGCGCCCGCCCTCGTTTCGGCCGATGGCCACGGCGTCGATCACGGCGTCAGGCACGGCATCGGGCGCGGCGTCGGTCGGTGGCAGGGACGGGTCGTTCGTCATCTTGCGGCGCTTGTCCGGGGGGGATGGGGGCGGATCTGCCGGGTATAGGCGTTCTGCCTGACAAGGGGGCCCGCCGACACGGGCGCGGCCGCCATGTCGCCCATCCTGCCCAGTTCAAGGCGCCCGGCCAGCGCCCCGGCCAGCAGCCAGGTCACCGGGGTCAGGGTTCCGTTGGGAATGAGGTCGATCATGTTGGCGGTCAGGGCCATGGCCAGGCCCGCCGTGACCGGGGTCGGGGCCAGGGTCTTCCAGCGCAGGCCCAGCATGATCATCGGGATCAGCAGCAGGCCGAATTCGGCCAGATAACCGATCCAGCCGCGGGTGCCGATCACGATCACCCAATGGCCGTCGGTGACGCTGACATCCCTGCCCTCGGCATTGTAGACGCGGTTCCGTCCCCATCCGCCCCAGCCGAAGGCGGGCCGCTGGTTGGCCTTGGCCAGCAGGATGTCCTCGTTGTCCAGGCGATAGCGCAGCGATGCCGCGCGGGCGGGATCGACGCGCTCGGCCCAGGCCAGGGCGGTTTCGGTCGGCACCAGGTCCGCGCCCCGCAGCATGGGATAAAGCAAAAGGATGCCGGACAGGACCGCCGCCCCGACGACCTGAAGCCGGACCGGCAGGAACAGGATCATCGCGCCCAGCAAAAGCCCGATGCCAAGCGCGCCGACCCCCTTGGACAGCACAAGGGTCATGAACAGCCAGGCCGAGGCCGCGAACCACCGCATCCTGAAATCGTCCGACCGGCTGCGCCACAGCGCCAGGGCCGCAAGAAACGAGGAACAGAAGAAGATCGCCAGCCACAGCCCGTGTTCCAGGAAGACCACCGGGCGAAACCCCCCGGCGCGCAGGTGCTGAAGCCAGTCATGGGGAAAATAGCCGTAGAACATGCGGCTGAGCTGGGGCGAGAAGCGCACCTCGTAGAGGGCCGGGATCGAATAGGCCAGACCTGCCGCCACCATGCCGACCAGCAGCGTCTTCTGGGCGTCCGGGTGGGCCAGATACTTGCGCGCCAGAAGAAAGGGCAGCAGCCCGAACAGGGTGAAGCCCAGCGACGAGCCCGCGTCGTAGGGCCGCAGGGCCGGCAGCGTCGTGGGCCCGTATCGCAGCATGTCGCCGTTGGTCAGCACCGTGGAAACGGCGCCGACCAGCAACATGACGGACAGGATGCGCACCATCCGGCCGCGCGGCCACAGCCCGGGCAGCACCATGGCCGGGGCCAGGGTTTGCAGGCGCGGCCCCTTGATCATCACCGCCGCGGCCAGAACGGCCGCCAGGGCGGGGATGGAATCCTTGTTGAAGGTGGGCACCGCGGGAAGATCGATCGCATAGTTCCGCGGCAGCAGCAGATAGGCCCCGAGAATGGATGCGACCACGGCGCTCGCAGGAGAGCGGTTGGCAAAAAGCCAGAACACCACAAGCGGCCAGGAAAGAACAACAACCATCGAGATCATGGCCGCGTTTCTGCCACAAACCTGTTTGGCAGACTATGGCCATTCGCACGGGGGACGATCCGCCTGCCGGGCCTTTGGCCAGGCTTGCGGCGGATCGGGACGGCTGGCCGGGTTTCCGGCCGCGCGCCTGCCCCGTGGCCGCCCGGTTCTTGCGGCATTCGCGCGCCCTTCTTTCGCGCTCTTGACGGAGAAGCTTTCTTGCGCCCGGATTGGCCGGTCGCCTTCCCCCTTTCCGATCGACAGGCCGGAACCGCGGCGATCGCCCGCATGACAATCGTCGCTGCAATTCAGAACAGATCCTCGGTCGCGGGGAAAAAGGCTTTTCCGGGCATTCCTGTTTTGAGGCCGGTTCGGGGGCGAATGGCCGTTCCATGCCTTTCACGCGGCTCGTCTCGCGCCGGTTTCCTTGTCCGCCGCCGCCTTGCCGGTGGTGGCAAGGCCCGGCGCCCTTTCGCGGTGCAAAGGCGCCGGCACCGGCTGGCCGCGCAGGTCATATTCCCGCCGGAATGAAGCAGAGCGCCAGCGGGTATTGCCGCCCGCCGATTTTCTAAATCGTTGGCCATGTTCATTTCTCGCGCCTTGATTGACCGGCCGCGCATGCTTTCGCCAAGACATGCCTGCCGTCCCGATCAATCATTCATGCGTCGGCAATCATGCCGCTGATTCGCATTGGTTTCGAAGGTGGTTTCATGAGTATCAGGTCAGTTGCCGCGGCGGCGGTCATGGCGGCCGGGATCGGGCAGTCGGCGGATGCCGCGGTGCTGGAAAGCGGTTTCTACAAGGTGGAAATGACCTTGGACGAGAATTACTGGTGGTGTTATTCCCGTTCCTGCGAAGAACCGGAACCGGCGCCTGCCCCTTATCAAGGGCTGAACCTGGGCGACAGGGTGGAAGGGTATTTCGGTTTTCATCTTGTATCGCCGGGCATTCTCAGCTTTTCCCTGGCATGGAACGACGGCGCGATTTTCAGCGAATATTCCCGATGGGGGAATTTCTACCGGACAGACGAGAACTCTTATCACAACAGCGTCTTTGAACAGATCATCAGTTTCGAACTGGTGAACGGCGTCCTGTCCGGGATGTTCACCGACAGCTATTATCATTCTGGAACCTGGGATCAGTATGCGTCCATCAGCTTTCAAGAGGTTGAGGTTGACGTTGCCCCTGTCCCGCTGCCCGCAACCGCAGCCCTTTTGCCCTTTGGGCTCGGCGCGCTTGCGATGATGCGAAAGCGCCGGAAGCAGGCCGGTCGGGCCGCGGGAACCGGCTTGCCGGTCGCGACGGCCCTGCCGTCCTGCCGGACATGATTGCTTTGATCTGACCGCGGCATGTCCGGGAACGGGTTGCCAACGGCATCGCGCGGGTGCCACCGCCGCGCTTCTGCCTTCGGGCACCGGCGCCTTCGCGGTTTGTGCGAAAGCGCCGGTGGTTGTTCTAGCCGCCCGCCAGCACCAGCTTTCCGCCTGTGAGCGTCACGCCGGGGGGCAGGGATGCGCCGTTGTTGAGCACGGTGACGCCCGGTCCGGTCAGGTCGTGGCTGCCCGCGGGCAGGCCTGCGGGGACCACGATCCGGGCGGTGGGTGCCAGCGTCAGGGTCGCGGCCACGGTCGGCTCGGCCAG
>NZ_JBHRXY010000029.1:0-35369 GCF_042648745.1 Paracoccus angustae | reverse complement strand
CCGCTCTCCGGCATGTATAAGGTGCCGGAGAGCGGCTCCCGTATCGCACAGGAGCCAGGAAGAATCTTAAGACAAGCTTCCGTGTATCGGCTGCTGAAGTCCTATGACCTCATCACCAGCCCGGCCTATGTGGTGATCAAGGCGGGGGACGAGTTCAGGGACAAGACCACTCGGCCAAACGAGATGTGGCAGACCGACTTCACCTATCTCAAGGTGACAGGCTGGGGATGGTTCTACCTGTCCACCGTCCTCGATGACTTTTCCCGCTATATCGTTGGCTGGAAGCTGTGCACCACCATGAACGCGGACGATGTCAGCGCGACGCTTGATATCGCGCTCGCTGCATCCGGATGTGACAGCGTCACCGTGCTGCACAAGCCCCGGCTGCTCAGCGACAACGGCCCCTGCTACATCGCCGGTGACCTGGCCAGGTATCTCGAAGAAAATGGCTTGGATCACGTTCGCGGTGCCCCCAACCATCCCCAAACGCAGGGCAAGATCGAGCGCTGGCACCAGACCCTCAAGAACCGCATTCTGCTGGAAAACTACTATCTGCAGGGCGAGCTTGAGGCGGCCATCGCGGCCTTTGTCGAGCATTACAACAACCACCGCTATCACGAGAGCCTCGGCAACCTCACGCCCGCTGATGTCTACTTCGGACGCGGCCCGGCCATCCTCGCAGAAAGAGAGAAGATCAAGAAACTGACCATCCAGAACCGGCGCTTGAACCATCAGCGCCAGGCAGCATAACCTCAACCCACAGAGCCAGAGCCCTCCAGACCAACATCAGGCCGCCTGTTCCAAATCATTCGACGACGGACAAAATTGGGCTGCTGCAAGAAAGGCTCGCTGGCGTTGATCTCGCGGTGGTCTCACGGTGAGGTATGAGCAATTTATTCAGCCTGATTAGGGGCTCCGGTGATCGCCGACGGCTCTTGTGCCAGATCAGCCCTCGGATCTGTGGTCTCCTCCGCGACAGCGGCTTTGGACTTGCGGCCTTTGGCTGGTGTTGAACTGGCTGTCTCGTCTTCGGAAACGGCCTTGGCTTTTCGCCCGCGCATTGCCTTTGGTGCCTCCGCACTGTCTTCCGCCACAACCTTGGGCTTGCGGCCCTTGGTCCGGGGGCTCGTTTCCGCCGAGACCTCGGTTTCCGCTTTAGCCTCTCGTCCTTGCCTTGCCTTCGGAGCCTCCTCGGCTTCTTCCTTCACGGGCTTTGGCTTGCGTGTGCGGCGTTCGGCTGTGGGGCCAGTCGTTCCGTATCCGTGGGCTTCGTCCTCCGCGGCGATCTCGCGTTCTGCCTGCGACCAATGCTGAGCATCCCGGCCATGGGGACGACCTTCTCGCTCCCATATGGCGTGCGCCCGATCCTGGATCCGTTGTGTGCGTTTTTCACTCATCAGAAGTCCTCGTGTCACTAGGCTGGCATCTTCCGTCCGTCACAAGAGGATCCAGATCGCCGGCGGTTCGATACTATGCGTCCCAACGTGGCATGGTGCCAAAACGTTGCCATTGATTTCTGGGAAACAGACCTGATCCTGATGCTGGATGACGGCAGTCGAACCTGCTTCAGCATGTCTCTAGCGCGCCAGACGCGACTTCGCGGCGACTACCTTGGCGCATTGCAGGGTGGCCGCTTGTAACGAATGCCGCAAAAACCTTGTTCGCCACGGCGGGACTGCTTGAGAGCCTGGAGGAGGGCTTTCTGCCAGCGTCGAACGCGGAAATCTTCATTGCAGCCTGCTGCTGTCTTCGCTTCTGGAAACGGCAAATGGCCGCGTAAAGCAAGAGGGCCGCTATGGCGCCCCTTCTTCCTTTTCCTTTGCGACAAGACCTTGCCAGCGTGCCTGCCCGCAACGAGGGGTGAGATCAGGCGGAGGCAAGACCGCGTCCACGCCTGCGGAACCCTGAAATGCGTTCCGAAGTTTGCCTCAGGATCAAAAGGGCCAATCATGGATGGATCACTCTTGAGCATGATTGTGGCAGATGATCGCCCCGCCCTCACGCAGATCATGGTTGCAGTTCCTGTCAGAAACGAAGCAAAGCGACTGCCACAGTTGCTTCGGGCTCTGGCCGCGTCGGCGATGCGATCCCCTGTTCCCGTAACTGTTGTCATTCTCGCTAACAACTGCACCGATCACAGCACGGAGATCGTCCGGTCGTTTGCCCATCCTTCGCTTCGTCTAGAGTTGCATGAGATCGAGTTTGCTGATGCCCATGCCGGAATTGCGCGGCGTAAGGCGATGGACCTTGCCGCGCGCGCGGGCGCTCTGATCCTGACCACGGACGGAGATGCAGCGCCTGACCCCCACTGGATCGCCGCGGCACTCGACGCCGCCCATGCGGGTGCTGATCTGGTCTGCGGCAGGATCGATGCGGACTGCCGTCATGTTCTTGCCACGTCCACCGGACAACGGGTGACAGCGGCGGAGGCGGCCTATGGCAACCTCCAGCACGAGCTGCGTCATGCCATCGACGTTCTGACGGAGCGGCAGGGACCTCAACGCCCGCACTATATCGAGTCAGGAGCTTCCATGGCGATCCGCGCTGATTGCTATCAAGCGATCGGTGGCCTGCCCAGGGTTCGGACCAGCGAAGACCGTGCCTTGGTGCATCATGCCGAGGTGCATGGCCTGACCATTCGTTACGCCTATGAGATGAACGCCACTGTCTCAGGCAGGCTACACGGGCGCGCAGAAGGCGGCATGGCGGAAGCCCTGCGTCATCGCATGCAGGAGGAGGACCCCCTGGCGGATCAGTCAATGCTGCCGGTGCATCTCCTGGCTGAGCTGTGGGATCGGACGGTTGCCGGGTGCATCCTGCCCTTTCCCAGCCGTGCCCATCCTGTTGGCCCCCGGCTGCGGGCCTCCGACCTGGAGGCAGGACTGCCAGCTCTGGAACGATTGATCAAAGAAACGGTGCGCCCGCAGATGTTGCTGCACCAGGAGCAGGCCGCATGATCGATATTGCTCATGCGGCGCAGCTTGTCGCCGTGGCACCGTGTGACGGAAACGATGGACCATCGGGCCGCACCCTGGCCGCTGCGCTGAGACAGGGGGGACTACCGGAGGCCCGTCTTTCCACGGGCGAGCTGTTCGATGCCTTGGTTGCACTGGGCAGAGCGAACCTCTCAGCCGGCAGGATCTTCGAAGGCCACGTGAACGCAATCAAGCTGCTCCACCTGTATGGCTCGGGCGAGAGACCAAGCGGCCTGCTTGGCATCTGGGGCGCCGACGGCCCTGACCCGGTCAGGATCGAGGACGGCATGCTTCGAGGACAGAAGCTTTTTGCCAGCGGTGCGGATGTGCTTGATCATGTCATTGTCACCGCAAAGGCAGAAGACCAGCTGCAACTTCTGCTCTTCAGCCGCGCTCAATTGGAAGGGCGGCTTTTTCCCAAGGAATGGAAAGTGTCGGGGATGCAGGCGACCGCCTCGGGGCGCTGCAATCTGGACGGGATTTCCGCGGCCGAGGCGGTCTGGATCGGCGAGCCCGGAGACTATCTGATCGAGCCGCACTTCCAGGGCGGTGTGTGGCGCTATGCTGCCGTGCAGCTTGGTGCAATGCGGGCTCTGACAGCGATAACGACCGAACACCTGGAGCGTCGCCAGCAGCAGGCGGCGCCCCTACAGGCCATGCGCCTGCGCGCCATGGTGACGGCCTGTGAGACAGTACGATTGTGGCTTTGGCAGGCTGCGCTTGCCGTTGAACGGTCCGATGCCTCACCTGAGGATGCAGAGGCCTCGATCCTGGCGCGCCTCTTGACCGCCGAGGAAGCAGTTGCGCTGATGAACGCCATGGATCAGGCTCTTGGTGCAGCATCCTTTGCGACAGGCCATCCTGCCGATCGCATTCGCCGCGACCTTAGCTTCTATATTCGCCAGGCCAATCCCGATGGCCTGGCCCTGGGTGCCATGGCCCGTATCCTCGAAACGCCTCTCCTGCGCGAAAGATGGATCGGATGAGCGGCTTTCTCCAGCACCTTGGTGCGCCCATTGGCGTGGACGAACTGCTCGAAGGCCGGCCTCTGGTCGTGCTTGCCCCCCATCCGGATGATGAGACATTGGGCTGTGGAGCCCTCTTGGTTGACGCAGCAGCCCAAGGGGCGTCCTGCAGCGTGATCTGCGTCACCGACGGCAGCCGGTCGCATCCCAAATCCACAAAATGGCCCGCTGAACGGCTTGCCGAAGAGCGCCGGCATGAGCTTGAGGCCGCCGTTGCGATCCTGGGAGCAACGATGCACTGGTTGGGGCACCGAGACTGTCAGGTGCAGATGGACGCGGATATCTCCCCTCTGATCCCGCAGGATGCGCTGCTGCTGGCGACGTGGGAGGGTGATCCGCATGTCGATCATCAAAGCGTGGCGCAGCTTGCACAAAAGATGGCCAGGCCGGACGTCGTGCTTGCCTACTATCCGATCTGGGGCCGCTTCACGAACCTCACAGCCCGGGCAAGACCAATCGTGGCGTCAAGTGCCGCGCGTGAGGCGAAGAGGCGGGCATTGGCCTGCCATCGCAGCCAGATGACGCCCTTGATCGATGATGACCCCGAAGGCTTTGTCATGGAAGTCTGGCGGCAGGAGCACTTCCTCACCCACCCGGAGATCATCATTGCCGCTTAGCGAAACCCTCGCTCACTTAGCCGGGCTATATGCGGCAAGCGAGGATCCGTGGAACCACCGGTCCAGTCCTTATGAGGCAGCCAAGTACGAAGCCACCCTGGCGGCAATTGGGCCTGGTCCATTTGAGAACGCCCTCGAGATCGGCTGCGGCAATGGCGAACTGGCCCGCCGCCTCGCGCCCCGCTGCCGCCGCCTGACCGCGATAGAGTGCATTCCCGCCGCAGCCAATGCGGCTCGCCATAGTCTTGCCGAGTTTGTGCAGGCAAAGGTTCTGCAAGGCAGTGCACCCGCATCGCTGCCGGAGATGCAGCCTGATCTCGTCCTTCTGTCAGAGGTGCTTTACTTCATGACGCCACAGGAAATCGCGTTGCTGGGCCAATGGCTGAACAAGCACGCAGCAGGCCTCATCGTTGCGGTGAACTGGACAGGCCCTACGGACGAGCCGCTCAAGGGCGCGGAGGCCGTGGGCCTGCTTGAACAAGCACTTGTCACGAAGCGGACGGATTGTTTCTCAGGTTTTCGGATCGATGTTCTGGCACCAGTTGGTCGCGCATGTGACTGACTTCCACGCGGAAGCGGAAGTCCTTGAACTTCATGCTGTCGAAGCGCGAATGCCTGAAGCTCAAGAGACCGCCGGCACCTTATTGCTCCTCACACAATTTGGTACACGGCTGCCATTCTAAAGCGCAAACGTTCCATCCTCTCCCGGTCCCGCTCCGTCCAGCGTGACCCCATTCCGTGTCACCTCGATCTGGCGCTTGTGGCCCGCCACTGTGATCGTAGCGCTGAAGCCGGGCCAGTCGGGCGGCAGGGCTGGTTCGATCCGCAGCCGATCGCCGCCTTCAGGGACGATGCCCAGGATGCCTTCGACTGCCGCGCGGTACAGCCAGCCGGCGGAACCTGTATACCAGGTCCAGCCGCCGCGCCCAGCTTTCGTCCCCTCGCCATAGACATCGGCTGCGACAACATAGGGTTCCACACGATAGCGGTCGGCATCGGCCCGGTTCTCGGCGTGAGAGATCGGGTTCAGAAGATCAAACAGCCGGTGCGCGTCGGCACCCCTGCCCATTCTGCCCAGGGCATAGACCATCCAGCTTGCGGCGTGAGTGTATTGGCCGCCATTTTCCCGCACGCCAGGGGGATAAGCTTTGATATAGCCGGGTTCCTTGTCGGTATTCTCGAAAGGGGGCGTGAAGAGCTTCAACGCCTGTGCGTCTTGGTCCAGCAGCCAAGTCAGGGCGGCATCAATTGCCGGTCCCACCCGGTCAGGCCGCCCCGCCTTCGAGATGGCGGCCCAGCTTTGCGCGATGGAGTCGATGCGGCATTCTGCTGAGTCCGCCGAACCCAAGGGGCTGCCGTCGTCGAAATAGCCGCGCCGATACCAGGCGCCATCCCAGCCTGCGGCATCCAGTGCCTCGGCCACCGCCGTGCGGTGCGTGCGCCAAACGGCGGCACGGTCATTATCACCTCGTGCCTCGGCCAAGGGGATGAACGCGTCGATGGTGGCGCACAGGAACCAGCCAAGCCAGACACTCTCGCCCCGTCCTTCTTCGCCCACCCGGTTCATGCCGTCGTTCCAGTCACCACCCAGCATGAGTGGAAGCCCGTGCGATCCAGTCCGCGCCACAGCCAGATCCAGTGCGCGGGCGCAATGGTCGTAAAGGGGCGCGACTTCGCCTGATTGCTCGGGTGTCAGGAAGTTGTCGTGCTGGCCCGGTTCCAATACAGGACCAGTGATAAAGGGCACGGGTTCGTCCAGGATGGCCCGGTCGCCAGTCAGGCGGACATAGCGTTCAGTGATGTGGCCCAGCCAGATGACATCGTCCGAGATCATCGTCCGCACCCCGGCGCCGCTGGCGGGCAGCCACCAGTGCTGCACATCGCCTTCGGTGAACTGACGCGCCGCCGCGTTGAGGATCTGTCGGCGGCACAGGTCCGGGTCGTGCAGGATCAGGGCCGAGGTGTCCTGCAACTGGTCGCGGAACCCGAACGCGCCCGAAGCCTGGTAAAAGGCCGACCGCGCCCGGATCCGGCAGGCCAACGCCTGATAGGGCAGCCAGGTGTTGACCATCAGGTCCAGCTTCGGGTCAGGCGTCTGGACTTGAAGCGTATCCAGAAACCCGTTCCATTCGACCGCCGCATGCTCCAGCGCCTTCGCCACCTCGGCCCCGCTGGTGACGGTGCGCAGCAGGTCGGGCAACTCGGCCTCCGGCGCATCGGCAAGGGCGAAGATCACTTCGGCTGTCTCACCGGGGTTCAGCGTCATGCTGGTCCGCAGGGCCAGACAGGGATCACCGCATGTATCGGCCGAACTGCCGGGCCAGGCAGCGGCCAGTGCATCGGGGCGGCGCAGATCGCCTGCGCCCAGCACCGCGGCACGCGAGGCAAGATGCCCCGTCACCGGCCTGTCGCAGGCAAGCCCCGCAGCGCGTCCCGGAAACTCGACAGACCAGGCATTGCCAGCGATGACCGTGTTGCCGTCAGCGCGGGCGCGAATCATCGGCGCAGTGCGGCCCCGGTCGTTACCCAGAACCAGTTCGGCATAGGCCAGGCAATCAAGGTCCAGGCGGTCGCGCCCCCGGTTCGTCACCCGCAGTCGGGTCAGCTTGGCCGGACCGCGGGCGGCCAGCACCTGCACGGCATCAAGGTCCACCCATCCGCTCCAGGACCGAAAGCGGCTGAAGCCCAGTCCGTGCCGCGCTTCGTGGATGGCGCCCGGATCGGGACAGACTGCCGCAAAGGGCGAGGCGATGCGCCCGGTTCGTCGGCAGCGCAGCAGGATCGCCTCGCCGGGACGGTTCTCAACCGGGTCGTTTGACCACGGTGTGATCTGGTAGTCGCGCGAGTTCACCGCCCAGGTAAAGCCCGCGCCTTCGGCAGACACGTGAAAGCCAAAGTCGTCACGGGCAATCACATTGATCCAGGGCTGGGGCGTGGATTCACCGTGGCGCAGGCGAATAACGTATTCGCGTCCGTCGGCGGAAAAGCCGCCATAGCCGTTGAAATGGCGCAACTCCTCGGCCGGAAAGTCGGGCAGGGGGGACGGGGCGGCTGGAGCCGGGGCAGGCAGGGTCAACACCGCCGGACGGGGGGGCGTCGCAGAAGTGGTCTCGACCCGTGCCAGTTGTTCGGACAGCTTGCCGTTCCGGCTGTGCAGCACCACGCGGGCCACCGCCAACAGCCCCCGCAGCGCCGCAGGGTCCATCTGGTCCTGGCGCAGCACAAAGACGTGGCGCGCGGCGGGGTCGGGATGCCCGGCCCGGATAAAGGTTTCGCACAGCGTGGTCAGCGCGTTCTGCAAGTCCTGGATATAACTGGACGCGCGGTCGTTCAGGATCACCAGATCGGCCCGAACCCCGTGATGTCGGAAATAATCCTGCATCCGGAGAGCCTTGCGGACGATGGGCAGGTCGCTTTCCGTGTCGATCCGCAGCACCATGATCGGCAGGTCGCCCGAGATGCCCAGCCCCCACAACCCGGATTGGCGACCGACCGCCTTGCGGATTTCGGGATCCTGCACGCCCATGCTGCCGTCAGGCCAGATCAGTTGGCAGGCATAGGCGCGGAACACTGCCGCCTCGACCAGCGAACTGTCCATATGACGCAACTGCACCTGCGACCGGGTCCAGGCCAGCCGGCTTTCGTGATCGTAGACGGCACGGTCCGCGTAGTGGCCCAGGGCAATTTCGAGCGACGTCGGGTCGTCCGCTACGATGGTCCAGAAGGTCACAACGGTCTCCTTGCCCGGCGCAATGCGAACACGGCGGCGCAGCGCAAAGATCGGGTCGAGCGTGAAGCCCTGTCCACCCGCCAGCCGGGCGCCGGGGTCCATCGCGGCCGGGCGGGTGATGTCGCGCCCGCGGCCGATGAACGCCCGGCGATCCGTCTCGGCCCCCAGGGGGGTGCCGCCGATGGCCAGATGCCCCAGATGCAGGACGGGTTCCGACCCGCGGCGGTTGCGGCGGGCGAAAACGGCGCTGCCGTCGCGCCCGATCGCGGTATGCACGAACATCTTGGAAAAAGCCGGATGGGCAAGATCCGCCTCCGGTCGGTCCAGCACGATTTCGCCATAGGATGTGATCTCAATCACGCGCGGCCGGGCGGACCGGTTGCGCAGCGTCAGGCGCATCCCCTCGGCTTGCGCCTCGGAGGCGACGATCATCTCCAGATGGCATTCGATCCCATAGGCGGTTTTCAGGAATTCCGCCTTGTGGTCCGAGAAGATGGTCTGCGCCTCCTCGGACGGGGCGGGTTTTGGTGCAACCGTCGCCGACCACCAGTCCTGCGTCTCAGTGTCGCGCAGGAACACAAACAGGCCGTCGCGATCCAGCGTGGGATCGGGGCGCCAGCGGGTGACGGCACGGTCTTCAAGTCGCGACCGCCCGGTGCCGGTGGCCGTGACCATCCGGGAATAGCGCCCGTTCGACAGCACGCCGATGGCACGCGGCGCCTGGCCTGGGTCTTCCACCACTGTCTGGGCGGCAGGGGCCAGTTCCGCATCGCTGCCCGTCAGTCCACTATCGGGTGTCGTGCGCGTGATGGGCACGATCTCACGCGGTGCCTTTTCCTGAAGCAGCAGTTCGGCTGCGCGGATCACCGGATCATCGTGGAAGCGGTCGCGGTGAATGCCTTCCAGCACGGCGTTGGCAATGGCTACGATGGTCATGCCCTGGTGGTGGGCCATGACGGTGCGGACCACAGCCAGGTTGGCCCCTTCGGGCAGACGGGCCGGGGTAAAGTCAATAGCGTCGAAAAAACCGTGCCGCCCCAGGGCGCCGATCCGCTCCAGTCGGTCAAGGTTCGCGACCGCGGCTCGCGGCCGGATCTGGCTGGCCAATGCTGTGGCATAGGGGGCGATCACAAGATCATCGGTTCCCGACCGCTTCAATGCCAGCGTGGGCACGCCAAAGGCATAATACTGATAATTCATGTCGCGATCGCGGGCGTTAAACGCGCTCTCCGACACGCCCCAGGGGACCCCCCGCGTGCGGCCATGATCGATCTGCTGATCCACCGCCGCCTCGCAGGCTTGTGCCAGCAGACTGCCCTGGCGTTCGTGCATGACCAATGGCGGCATCAGGTATTCAAACATCGAGCCGGACCAGGACAGCAGGGCGCCACGGGCGCCCAAGGCGGCCACCGGCCGGCCCAGCCGAAACCAATGTTCGTTCGGGGCGTCGCCCTTGGCGATGGCAAACAGGCTGGACAGCCGCGCCTCGGAGGCCAGCAGGTCGTAGCAGCTTTCGTCCAGCTGGCCGGTATCGGCGCGAAAGCCGATGGACAAAAGCCGCCGCTGCGGGTTCATCAGAAAGCCGAAATCCATGCCAAAGGCCAGTGCGCGGGCGCGTTCGGACAGAGCTGCAATCCGTTCCTGCACCTTTGGGGCATTTCCGGGCGGGCGGATCGCTGCTTCGCAGACGCGTTGCAGCGCGTCGGCCCACCAGATCAGGTCGCTGCCATTGTCGTCGATCTCGGCGACATAGGCCTCGGCGAACTGGCGGATGTCGCTTGCGATCACCGCCAGGTTCAGGCCGCGCACGGCGGCCAGTTGCGGTTCGGCCAGGATGTTTGCATAGCTTTGCGCAAATCCCTCGATCCGTTCCTGAACGCGGCGGCGCAGCGGCCGCAAGGCGCGGCGGTCGTCGGGGATCGCCTGTAACTGGCGGGCCAGCACGTCCAGCACGTCGCCAATGCCCTGCGGGTTGGTCGGCACATGGACAATGGCCCCATGCGCCCAGCCCCGCAGGGCCGCGGCCAGCGTGACCAGATGCCCTGCCAGATTGCCGCTGTCCACGGAGGATATATAGCGCGGCTGCAACACTGACAGGTCGCGCGTGTCATACCAGTTGAACAGATGACCGTTCCGCTTTTCCATCTGCTCCAGCGTGGTCAGCGTGGCCTCGATCCGATCCAGTGTTTCGGGCAGGCCGATCCAGCCGAAATCGCGGGCCGACAGCGTGGCCAGCAGATACAGCCCGACGTTCGATGGCGAGGTCCGTTCCGCCACCTTCGGGTCCGGCGAGTCCTGGAAATTGTCCGGCGGCAGGTGGTGGGTATCAGAGCCTACGAACTCCTCGAAAAAGCGCCAGGTGATGCGGGCGGTGCGGCGCAGAGCGGCGGCGTCTGCCGGGGCAATGTCTAGCCGATCATGGGTTTCCAGCGTCTTGCTGGTTTCCCAAGCAATCCAGGGCGCACCACCCCACATAAGCGCCAGAAATCCCGCCAAAGGCAGGTTCGTGGGGTTGAGCAGTGCCACCAGCAATAGTGCCGCAACCGCAACCGCCGGTGCGGCCGCCATCTGCCGCAGGTAATCGTAACGGCCGCCCACACCGCTGGCTGCTACCTCGGAATTGCTGCGCCACTCCAGCAGGTTTCGTCGGCTGACTCGCATCCGGTGCAGGGTCCGGCCGATTGCGTCAAGCGCCAATGCCGCCTGGTGCGGCATGAAGGACAGGCGCAGCAGCATGGCGGAAAGTGCTTCGCCCGCCTCGGCCAGCAGTACCCGCAAGTGCCGCCGGGTCGAGACGGATGGATGTCCGGGCACCAGCCCGGAGTAGAAGCTAATCAGCGGACCCAGAAACAGGGTCAACATCAGCATTACCTGCCACCGCATCGCCGCGCCGGGCGCCAGCGTCAGCCAGCCCGCGACCGAGGCGAGGATCCAGGCGGCGGGCAGCAGCGACCGACGCAAGTTGTCAAGCATCTTGAAGCGCGCTAACCCGTCCAGCCCGTTGTTTCGTGCGATCACAAACGGCAAAAGCTGCCAGTCCCCCCGGATCCAGCGGTGCTGGCGCGCGGCGTCCACGTGATAGCGGACCGGGAAATCCTCGATTACCTGCACATCTGTGACCAGGGCCGCGCGGGCCAGAGCGCCTTCAAACAAGTCATGGGAGAGGACAGTGTTTTCCGGGATACGCCCCTCGGTCGCGCGGGCAAAGGCATCCACGTCATACAAGCCCTTGCCGGTGAAGCTGCCTTCGCCGAACAGATCCTGATACAGGTCGGACACGGTGAAAACGTAGGGGTCCAGCCCCCGGTTGGCCGAAAAGATCCGCTGGAAGACCGAAGCCTCGTCCCCCGCCGTCAGGGATGGCGTGACCCGCGGCTGAAGGATTGCGTACCCTGCGACCACCCGGCCCGTGGCGTCGGCTATCGGGCGGTTCACCGGATGGGCCAGCTTGCCTGCCAGCGCCGACACCGTATCGCGCAGCAGGCGCGTGTCGCTGTCCAGCGTCAGCACGAAACGCACATCGGCAGGGGGGCGCAGGCCAGTGGCCATGAAGGAAGTGTCGGTGTCCCCGCGCAAAAGCGCGTTCAATTCGGTCAGCTTGCCGCGCTTGCGTTCCCATCCCATCCACACACCTTCCTGCGGGTTGTGGATGCGGTGCCGGTGCAGCAGATAGAAACGACGTCCGGTGGCCGCATAGCGGAGAGCCAGCCTCTCGATCCCGTCGCGCGCATGGGCCAGCAGCAGGGTATCATCGGGGCGGGTTTCCGCGGTGTGGTCAACCCAGTCCGACAACAGCGCGAAGTCGACCGCCCCCAAAGGATTGGCGAGGTAATGGAGTTCCAGGTTTCGCAGCAAGTCGTCGGTTTCATCGCGTGAGGTCAGCAGGCAGGGGATCACGACCAGCGTCCGAGCCGTTTCGGGCACCCCGGCGGTGAAGTCATAAGCGGGCAGGCGGCGGGGTGGAAACAGCCGCGCGGCAGTGACCTGCGCCACCGCCAGCGCTGCTTCCGACGCGGGGAACAAGGCCAGCACGAACAACAGCGCCGCCAGCCCGATCGGCGCTTCCAAACCCTGCACCATCAGCGCCGCAACCGCCAAGGTCAGGACAGTGACGGGTCCTACCAGCATCGGCCAGCCCCCGCGGCGGATGCCGCGTCGTAACCGCTGGGCCATGGTCGGGCGATAGTGGATCCGTGCTTCCAGATCCTGCAGCCCGTCACCCATCAGGATCCGCCCAGGGTCTGCCCCGTCCGAGGCCGAAAGCGCCGCTTGCGCCACCGCCACCTCGGTGAGGTCGGACCGGCGGGCCAGCCGCTCGATCTGTTCGCGATAGGCGTTTCGGGTGGGATTGTCCAAGGCCGCATAGTCCGGAGCGCGGCGCAGTTCGCGATCCACGGCTGAGACGCTTTCAAACCATTTCAGCCAGTCGATCTCGTCGATCAGGCGCAGGCTGCGGATGATGTTGCCCACGGTGACATTGCCGCTGGACTGGCGCGCGTGTTCGGCGGCCAGTACTGAGTCCGGGGTTTGCCCCGCCTCGGCCAGCCGCGCTTCCAGCCAGTCAAGCGCCGTGGCTGCCGCGCCCGACCCGTCGCGCAGGCGGTACAGCATCTGCGCGGCAAAGGTCGCGTCACGGGCCGCCGCCGCCTCGGGCGCCAAGGCTGCGGCAGCCTCGGGGACGGTACCCCCCATCAGCCGGTCGGCCAAGACGTTGGCGGCGGCACGCTTGCGACGGCCGTCCTCGATCCGGTCGGCCAGGCGGCGCAGGTTTTCCAGCAGCACAAGGCGCAGCAGCGAAGGGACTGCCCAGATCTCCCCGATCGTCAGGTCCAGATGCCGCTGCATCCCGCCAACAATCTGGCTGAGGCTTTCCAGCGTGAGGGCGGAGTTAGTGAGCGCCACATGGGTCCAAGCCAAAGCCAGGACGCGCGGGACAGTCTCACCTCCGGCCAGTTGTAGGGACGGCAGGCTGCGATAGACCTTTGGCGCCAAATCGCGGCGCAGGTGGCGAAAGGTTTCGTCGACGACATGGTGATTGTCCAGCAGCCATTCGGCGGCGGGCGTGACAGCGCCCTTGTCGCGGACCTCGTTCAGGATTGACAGATAGGTGGCGCGTACCGCCGCGCGGTTGTTGGTCAGCCGATCGGGAAAGGCAAAGGGGTGCCAGGCGGGCAGGGCGGGCGCGGACGCAGTCCCCAGATCAGACCCAGCCTGGGCCGGGCTACGGTCCAGCCAGACGTCATGCCGGATCGGTGCCGGCAGTTCAGCCCATTGGGGGGTGTGGCGGGAATTATCAGGACGGATGGCGCCGCCCGCCCTTGGGCCACGGACATGAGATGGGCTGAAGATCACGAATACCGCCTTCGCCGAAAAGGGTGTCACTGGGCGAACGAACCGATCAGGCCGCAGTTCCTTGCTTTCTCTGCGCCGGCGGGGAAGGCGAGACATCCCAGAAGGCTTGCCGGCAACTGTTATCACTTCTTCGCGGTGTGACCTTTCGCCCGGAGAGGGCCAATGGGAAACATATCCTCGCCGTAATGGTGCAGCTTGACGTGGCAGCGGCGGCACAGCCAGCGGACGTCCAACGGCTCGTCATAGCGGGCATGATGGGCATCGACACCGTCGCGGCCGCATACCTCGCAGCCCTGCATGTGCAGCGTTCCCGCCAAGAGCGCCCGCTGAACCGCCAAATGGGCCCGTGTACTTGGCCAGACTGGCGCGGCGCCAGTTGGCCTGGCTCTTGAGCAGGGGCGGACGAAAGGTTTCCGGATCATCCGGCATCACGGTACCGCCTGGCGCGCCAGCATCCGATACACAGCCAGCCGCGACAAGGCGAACACGTCCCCCACACCGCAAACCGAATACTTGCCGGTGTCATGCAAACGCCGCAACTCCTTCTGCTGGCGGTCCGACAGCTTCAGCTTTTATCCGCGCAACATGCCGTTGGCCCAGGTCAACGGCATGCTCTCGTGGGGTCCATGAGGTTGGCGCGATGCCACCCTTGGCACCTGGAACGTATTGCACCCTTGCTCGTTCATTCATGCTGACCACAGGGGGCAACGATGGCCGAGGATCCTGAAACAGAATTTCTGCCGATTGTCGAGGAGACGGTCTCGCTGTCCACACGGAGGGTTGTTACCGGCCGTGTCAGGATCGCCACTCGGACCGAAGAGCTCGACCATGTCCTGCCTGCCGAGTTGTCCAGCGTCGAGGTGGACGTGACCAGGGTATCCGTCGACCGCAAGATCGATGCAATCCCCGATGTCGTGACCGAGGGCGAGCTGACCATCATCCCCGTGGTCGAGGAACGGCTTGTCGTGACACGCGAACTGTATCTGCGAGAAGAGATCCACATTCGCCGTGTCGAACGAACGGAAACCGTTGAAGTCGAAGCGACCACGCGTCGCCAAACTTCCCAGATCGAACGCCTTCCGGCCGATCCGGCCCCCTTCCAAAACAAGGACGATCAAGATGACCTATGACAACCAAGCCGGAACAACCTCTGTCTCCGCCATGTTCGACAGCCAGGCCGAGGCGCAGCGTGCGGTGGATCGGCTGGTTCAGGCCGGCATTCCCTCGGGGCAAATTCGCCAGGTCGCGGGAGGATCGGATGCGGCCGTAACTCAGACCGCGACCGACAATCGCGACAAGGGATTCTGGGACAGTCTCAGCGACTTCTTCTTCCCCGACGAGGACCGCTATGCCTATGCCGAGGGGCTGTCGCGCGGCGGCTATCTGGTCACCGTCACCGGGCTGACAGGCGCCGAATACGACACGGCGCTAGACATTCTAGATGACGAGGGCAGCATCAACCTGGAGGACCGCGAGCAAAGCTGGCGGTCGGAAGGCTGGGGGGGCTACGAGACCAGCTCCTATGCCTCAGGCAGCACGGCCACGACCTATGGGGCGACGGCGGGAACGCGCGACGACCTGGAAAGCCCTTATATCGACAACGAAAGCCTGCGCGACAATGCTGCACTGTCGGGTGATCGGAACCCGCGTGGTGAATATGAGACGATCCCGGTCATTGAGGAACGCATCCGGATCGGCAAGCGCGAAACCGGCCATGGCCGCGTGCGCGTCCGCGCCTATACGGTCGAGGAGCCGGTGAACGAAAGCGTCGAACTGCGCGAAGAGCGCGTCGAGATCGAACGTCGCCCGGTCGATCGTCCTGCTGTGGCGGACCGGGACTACCTGGATCGCACACTTGAAGCTGAGGAATACCGCGAGGAAGCGGTGGTCCAGAAGGAAGCCCGCGTGGTCGAGGAGATCGGGCTGCGCAAGACCAGCGACACGCATACCGAAACCGTCTCGGACACCGTTCGCCGCACCGAGGTCGAGGTGGAGGACAACCGAACCGAACTGGATCGCGACACGCTCACTGGCGGCACTCGCCGCGACGACCTGGACCGGATCTGATCGGAGAAGATTCAATAACAAAAGGCCCCGCTTCGGCGGGGCCTCTTCTTCGTGTTCACGACCGGATATGATGCCTCTGTGATCCGCCCAAACTCTGGAAATATCTCCCGATTTCAAAGCCGGTTACATCAGCAAGCGATGAGCCGATAGCCATCGCTGTCGCACATGCGGCCACACCAATCTAGGAATTCTGATGAAACGCTTTCTGCTGACTGTTTTCCTTTCTGCCTTGCCAATTAACGCCTTCGCAGAAACGTCCGATGCCAGGCTCAATGAACTCTATGGCACCATGAGAACCCGCCTTGGGGATGACGCCGACGCCAAGGACATGCTGGTAGCGACGCAGCGGGCCTGGCTGTCCTTCCGCGACGACGAGTGCCGCTTCAGGGCTTCGGCCATTGAAGGCAGTGCTGCACCGATGGTCTACAACGCATGCATTGATGATCTGACGGAAGAACGCGTGGAGGATTTTCAGCAGTACCTTGATTGCCAGGAAGGGGACCTGGGATGCCCTGTCCCACGCGCTGAATAAGTCTGCGCCACACCGGCAAAGACCCTGCAGGAACTGCCGTTCTTGTACCGGTCAGTTCTGATCCATCTTGGCAATGCGCGCTGAGTGGCAACAGCGCTTGGATCGGCAAAGTGTTGCCGGTCATGTCCAGAACCATGCCCCATGCTGTTGCTCTTGGGAAACACTCTCAAATATGACTTTCTTTATCGTACGTATTGCTCGCAACTGCTTTAGCAAAGGCGGGTTATGGCAGTGCGGAACATGACCGGGAATTTATTGTTTCCCACTTGCGTGAGTAAAAAATGAACAAAAAGAGCATACTACTGGGAAGTGCTGCGATCTTCGCGACCCTGGCGACCACGGCCTTTGCCCAAACCGAGATTTCGACAGGTGCTGACGCAACCGGCATCAGCGCGATCAACGACCGCATCATTGATGTCGAGGATACTGTCCAGGACGACTTCGACCGCGACAATGACGATGCGCGCTTCGGCAACCCGGACCGCCGCGAAGGCCTGTTCGGCTCGGTCGCGCTGACCTATGCCGGCAGCACCGGCAACTCCGAAAGCCAGGACTTCTCGCTGGCAGGTCGCGTGTCGTCCAACCAGGGCCCCTGGCAGCAGTCGGTCGGGATGCTGCTCGAATTCGGTGAAGACGAAGACGGCGACAAGGACAAGGAAGAAGTGTCGACCATCTATGATGGCGCCTACTACTTCAACGACCGTCTCTACGCCTTCGTTCTGGGCCGCTTCAGCATCGACGGTTTGGCCAACGGTGATCGTTTTGGCGAAGATGATCCGGAAGATGTTCGCGAGGATCTAAGCGACTTTGCACGGGACGGCTTCATCGGCGTGGGTCCGGGCTATCGCGTGATCAACACCGAGCAGACTGCATGGCGTGTCCAGGCTGGTATCGGCTATCGCTATACCCAGACGGGTGCCCAGAAGGCTGGGTTCGATTTGATTCCGGATGGTGCTGGCGGCTTTGATCGCGTCGACGTGGACGACTCGTCGGACAGCGGCGTCGGCTACATCGTCTCGTCGCGCTTGTATCACCGCTTCAACGACAGGGTCTTCATCACCAACGACACCGACTACCTGTCGTCGGAAGACTCCGATGACGTGATCACCAACCAGTTTGGCGTGAACTTCCAGATGTCGGACCAACTGGCGACCCGTGTCAGCTACACCACCGAATACCAGGAAAACCGTGAAATTCGCACGGATAACACCCTGGGTGTGTCGGTCGTTTACGGCTTCTGATTTCCCTCAATCAGATGTCTCTCTGGGAAAGGCGATCGAAAGATCGCCTTTCTTGGTTAAAGGACGCTTCCCTGCAAACGGTGGACGCCGTGCAGCTCTCATGTCAGAGTCCATGTCCTGCAGGGGTCGGCAGTTAGGGCCTTACATGATATCAAACTATCAGCGCTCTGCCCGTTAGAGGGCTGTGACCGCCCGATCGATGAACAAAACGTTCGCCTTGGCCGCCTGCGGTTCAATGCTGAAACAGGATCCGCAGTCTAGATCGAGCGTCGCGAGGCCAAAGGCCGCATTTGCGATGATGAACTCTCAGCAATTCGCGGTAAGGCAAAGGCTCTGATAGGCTAGCCATGCAGCGCGACGCCTCTAAACAATCTTTGGCAACATGGAAGATAGACCAGATCAAAGTCGGCAACTGAACCTCTGCCGGTCGATCGCTTATCGTGATCTGCTGATCGCAGCCCTGATGTGTTGGACGACCTTCGCCATCATTGCATGCCTGATGGTCACGGGGCACGCCACCGGCTTGGACACCTGGGGCCTGCTGGTCTTCCGTGATCCTGTAAGCTTGGACCTGCTCGGACCGGAATGGCTCGGAGAAGGGGTGCGGGTCGTGACCGCCCTGGGCGGGTTTTTCCTGCGCAATCTTGTTGCCATCACGGCCATGGCAATCTTGTTGATATTTCAGTTTAGGCGCCGAGCAGCAATGGTTCTGGTCACGATTGCCAGCGGCTGGATGCTGGAACTCATACTGAAGGCATGCTTTGCCCGGCCGCGACCGGATATTGTGCCGCATCTCATGTCCGTCAGCGGTGACAGCTTTCCAAGCGGCCACAGCTTCAACGCCGCTGTTGTCTACCTCAGCCTCGGCTTGACGTTTGCCTCCATGGCTGTGCGACCGGGAAGGTGCTCCATGATCCTCGGTGCAGCCATTGCGGTCAGTGTCCTGATCAGCATGACGCGCATTGCCTTGGGTGTTCATTATCCAACCGACGCCTTGGCGGGCCTGGCAGGGGGTGCAGGTTGGGCCCTCCTGGTGTTTGCGTTATGGGATCGAAATTCCATCAGTTCGCAAACGGCCGAGCCTGCCACTTAACAAAAATTGCTCTGTCCTCGACGCTCTGGCACCGGTCTGAAGTGGTTCGGTCGGCGTTAACGGGCATGATGACATGGTTTCACCCTGATCCCTACATCCTTGTCCTGACCGGCGCAGGCTTTCTGATCGCCCTGGTAGCGTGGCTGCCCTTGGCGTTGAAGCGGTTGCCCTTGTCGCTGCCCATCGTCTGCATTGGCCTGGGGGCGGCGCTGTTTTCGCTGCCGCAGGTAACCCTTGTGCCCTCGCCGCTCGACTATCCCGAGATCACCGAGCGGTTCACCGAATTCGTGGTCATCATCGCCCTGATGGGCGCGGGCCTGAAGCTGGACCGGGTGTTCGGGATGCGCCGCTGGCAGGTGACGTGGCGGCTGATCCTGGTGACGATGCCGCTGAGCATCGGTGCGATCACCCTGCTGTTCGGCGGCGTGGTGGGACTGCCCTGGGTACTGGCGCTGCTTCTGGGCGCGGTGCTGGCACCCACCGATCCGGTGCTGGCCTCAGACGTGCAGGTTGGCCCCCCAAAAAGCGGCGAGGAAGACGAGGTGCGCTTCGGCCTGACCTCGGAAGCCGGCATGAACGACGGGGCGGCCTTTCCCTTTGTCCATTTGGCCATCGTTCTCGCCCTTGCCGGCACCACGGGCGAGCCTTGGGCGGCGAAATGGCTGACCTACCACGTGCTGTGGGAAATCGGTGCGGGCGTTGCAGGCGGCTGGCTGATCGGCCGCGCCTTCGGCTGGGTCACGTTCCGGATCCCGGCTGAGACGAAGCTGGCCCAGACCGGCGATGGCCTGATCGCCCTGGCAGCCACCTTCGTGTCCTACGGGCTGACCGAGATCATCCATTCCTATGGCTTCCTGTCAGTCTTCGTCACGGCGCTGACCTTCCGCCATGCGCATAGAAGCCATGACTTTCATCGAGAAATGCACGACGTCACCGAGCAGGTCGAACGGCTGGCGATGATGGTGCTTCTGCTGCTGTTCGGGGGTGCGCTGGCTGACGGTCTGCTGGCCCCACTGGCATGGACAGACATTGTCGCGGCCGTGGTTATCCTGCTGGTGATCCGGCCCGTTATGGGAGTGATCGGCCTCGCGGGGTTCAAAGCCGCCTGGAGCGAGAAGCTGACAATCGCTTTTTTTGGGATCCGGGGTGTGGGATCGTTCTACTATCTGGCCTATGGCCTCAACCACATGGAGGTCGAGGGTGCCGAACGTTTGTGGGCCATCGTTGGCCTGGTGGTCGTTATCTCGGTCTTCATGCATGGCTTGACGGTCACGCCCCTCATGCGGCTCCTTGATCGCACACACGGCCGCGATCCTGATGCAGAGGCCATTCCCCCGCCCGGTTTGCAGGGCCCGCGCGGCGTGGATGATTGATCGCCACCATGACGACATGGCCCCCTCTGCTGGCGGTGCAGACTGTTCAGAACGCTGGCAACCTGGAATGGCCTTTCTTGTTGGCTTGCTGTTTGTCAAACAAAGGGACTGATGAGCGATCCCGTCATCGGCAATGTCGCAGGAAGATCAGACCGTGACCGACCAGACCACCCGACCGCAGTTCGAGCGCATCATCGCAGGTCTGAGCGAGGGCGTGCTTTTGATCGAACCCGAGGGAGAGATCACCTATGCCAACAGGGCGGCCCTGCGCATGCACGGGGTGAGGGACCTGGAGGCTCTCGGCCTGTCCGTAAAGGCTTATCGGTCAAACTACATTCTGACAAAGCGGGCAAAACGGGGTCATCCCATCGAGCGCGTCATCAAGGGCGAGGTGCTTGATGACGTCGAGGTCCATGTGGCGCGCCGCGACAACCCCGAACAGGACTGGGCACACCGGCTGCGCAGCATGGTGATGAAGGATGCCCAGGGACAACCCGATTACATCGTGGTCATCATCACCGACGTGTCCGAAATGGTGGAGGCCGAAGAGCGGTTCGAGGCGACCTTTGCGGCCAATCCCGCGCCCTCCGTGATCTGCCGACTTGCCGATCAGCGCTTCATCAAGGTCAACGAGGGCTTCCTCGCCATGACCGGCTACAAGCGCGACGCGGTGTTGGGCCGGAGCCTGCATGACATCGACCTTCTCAGGCAGGCCGAGCGGCGCGACCTGGCTCTGGAGCGGCTTCGCCTCTGGGAAACCATTCCGCAGATGGAAGCCAGCCTTGCCGTGCCGGCGGACGGGGAAAAGCTGGTCATTGTGGGAGGTCAGCCCATTGAGATCAGCGATGAGCCGTGCATGCTGTTCACCTTTGCCGATCTTGAACCCCGCCGACGGGCCGAGGCCCGGCTGCGCCATTCCGAAGAACACTTCGTGCGGCTGTTCCAACTGGCACCCGTGCCCCTCAGCGTGTCCTCGGCCAAGGATTACAGGCTGCGCGACATCAACCAGGCCTTTTGCGCCCTGACAGCGATTGCGTCCGAAGAGGCTATCGGTCGCACGGTAAAGGATCTGGATCTCTGGGTCGATGATGAGGAGCAGCGCCGCTTTGAACGCGAACTTGCCAAATCCGGTCAGGTCAGGGGTTTTGAGGCCAAGCTGCGAACAGGGGATGGCAGCCAGTTTGACGCGCTTCTCGCCGCGGATGCGATTACCATCGACGACGAGGCAAGCGTGCTTTGCGCCTTTCAGGACATCAGCGCGCGCAAGCGCTCGGAAACCGAGCTCGTGGCGGCCATTGAGGCGGTGATGAGCGATGCCTCCTGGTTCGCCCAGGCCGTGGTCGAGAAACTGGCCGCGCTGCGCAAGCCCTCCAGCATGGCGGACAATCGCGGTGTTGCGGGCCTGGCCGATCTGACGACGCGCGAGCGCGAGGTTCTTGGCCTTGTCTGCCAGGGCCTCGGCAACGAAGAGATCGGGGCGCGGCTTGCAGTGGCGCCGAACACGATCCGGAACCATCTGGCCGCGCTTTATCGCAAGCTCGGTGTGAACCGCCGCAGCGGGCTGATCGTGTGGGCGCGTGAACGGGGCGTCGCCGAAGGGGACCTGCCGCAGCGAAAAAGGCGCCAAACGCGTCCAAAACAAGGTCAAAACAAACGGCGCGCCTAGTGCATTTACACTAGTTATTTTAGTTGGGAACCATAGTTCATTTACACCGGTTGGCTGCACAGTCCGTCACTGCCGAAAGCAGTGCCGACCCATCATCCAGGAGGTGTATCATGGACAAGGATCGTGTTGCTGGAACCGCCAAGCAGACCAAGGGCGCTGTCAAGGAAACCCTGGGCAATCTGACCGGAGACGCGAAGCTCAAGGCAGAAGGTCAGGCTGACAAGATGGCTGGCAAGGCACAAAATGCTGTCGGCGGCGCCAAGGACGCTGTTCGTGACGCCGTGGATCCCAAGAAGCCTTGAAGGCAGCAACTGCGGAGCGGCGGCATTCGGCCTGAGTGCGCATGTCGTACCGCCAAGGCCGGAATGGCCACGAGGCTGGGCATCCCGGCCCAACGAACAGGAGATTTCCATGACTGATACCGTCCGATCGGACACGCCGCGCGGCCGCGGCGATCATGATGCCCCGCACATGAGCCCTGTCACGCCGGCCGAAGATACCCGGACCATCATGATCAACCAGATCAGCTGGGGCGCGGTTCTGGCCGGGGTGGTGCTGACCCTGGCCATTCAGCTCATCCTGAACCTCATCGGTCTTGGCATTGGCGCGGCGACACTCGATCCGGGTCAAGGAGCCGGAGCAAACCCCGAGGCCTCCACGCTGGGCATCGGCGCAGGTCTGTGGTTTGTCGTGGCCGGCATTGTGGCCTCCTATGTGGGTGGCTTTGCCGCAGGCCGGCTTGGCGGCAAGCCCAAGGAGTCGACGGCAGGCTGGCATGGCTTGACTACCTGGGCGCTCTCGACGCTTCTGATCTTCTATCTGCTGACCTCGACGCTTGGCTCGATCGTGGGTGGTGCCTTCGGAACGCTTGGCAATACCTTGAGCGGTGTCGCAACCACGGTTGGCGGTGCTGCCCAGACGGCGGTCGAGGCTGCGGCCCCGGCAGTTGCAGGAGAGGGTGATTTCAGCGCCATCGAGGATGCCATTCCCGCTGGTGCGGGTGAGGATGCGGCAGCCTTGCGTGATGCAGCCCTGGCCTCTGTGCGCGCCTTGGTCACAGGCGATGAAGCCCAGGCTGACACGGCCCGCGAGGAAGCCGCACAAGCCGTCGCATCGGCGCGCAGCGTTCCGATTGAGGAAGCCCGCAGCCAGGTCGAGGAGTTGGAAGCGCAATACCGCGAAACCGCAGCCAATGTTCGCGAACAAGCCACCGAAGTGGCCGATACTGCCACAACGGCCGTCTCGACAGGCACCTTGCTGGGGGCCCTTGGTCTGGTGATCGGCGCGATTGCCGCCTGGTTTGGCGGTCGTTCCGGCGCGGTGGACCCGACAGTGACAGCGCGTCTGACCACCACGCGGCGCACGACCCGGATGTAACCAACACCCCCTGGCCAGTGACCCTGGCCGGGCCTCTCCCTTTATCTTGCACCTAAAGGACCACACCGATGACTTACCACAGCATCATGGCCTACTTCGACACCCGCGCCGAGGCGGAAACCGCCCGCCAGGCCCTTCTGGCAGACGGGATCGATGCATCGGCGATTTCGCTCTTGCCGGAGCAGGAAACGACCTATCGGCGGGCGGATACGGACACTGCCTATGATTACCGGCGCGACGAAGGGGGGTTCTGGTCTTCTATGGGCAAGTTCCTCCTGCCTGACGAGGACCGCTCCGTTTATGCCGAAGGCATGAGCCGTGGTGGTGTGACCATGGCGATCGATGTCGCCGAGGCTGATTATGACCGGGTGTCGACCATCGTTGAACGCTATGGCTCGGTCGATCTCGATGCCCGTGAAGCCGAATGGCGCAACACAGGTTGGACAGGCTATACAGCGGACAGTTTGACAACAGAAGACACGGTCTCTGGCCTTGCAGGTGATGGCACGGCTCGCCTTGCTGATCGCGATGAGGATGTCATTCCCATTGTCGAAGAACGTCTCCAGGTCGGCAAGCGCGTCGTCCAAGGTGGCCGGGTGCGGGTTCGGGCTTATGTCCGGGAGGTGCCGGTCGAGGTGCCGGTCGAACTGCGCGAGGATCATGTCACCATCGAGCGCCGTCCGGTTGACCGGGCGGTCGAGGCCAATAACGCGGCTCTGTTCCAGGACAAGACCATCGAAGCGGTCGAACACCGCGAGGAGGCGGTGATCGCCAGGGAAGCCCGGGTGGTCGAGGAGATCTCGATCCGCCAGAAGGCCGATGTGCGCCAGGAAACCATCCATGACACGGTACGCCGGACGAAGGTTGAAGTTGAGGACGAGCGTTCACGAGTTGAAGGTGTCGACCCGGACCGGCTGCGGGACGAAACAACGCGCGAGCGCTGAGGCAATCCTGCGGGGAACGTCGCTTATGGCGGCGTTCCCCAGTTTTCTAACCATCCTCAACTGCATAGACAGCGGCCATGACAATCGAGACCCCGGCCAAGGCCTCCCCCCTGCTGCCCGTCCCCGAACTCGAGCGGCGTCTGGCCCAGCAGGCGCTGATTGCCGAGTTCGGTCGCTTCGCGCTCAAGAACCCACCGTTTCAAGCCATGCTGGACGAAGCCTGCCGGATTGCGGCGGACGGGCTCGAAGTGGATTTCGCCAAGGTTCTCGAACCGCTGCCGGGAGAGAATGCCCTTCTTCTGCGCGCGGGCATCGGCTGGAAGCCGGGCCTGGTCGGGCGCGCCCGCATCGGTGCCGATCTTGAAAGCCCGGCGGGCTATGCCTTCAGGACCGCAGAGCCAGTAATTTCCAACCATCTTTCCGACGAGAAGCGTTTCCGTACGCCCAAGCTGATGGCGGATCATGGTGTCAAGCGCGCTATCAATGTGATCATCCAAGGGGAAAGCGACGCCTTTGGTGTGCTCGAAGCCGATAGCCGCGACCCGGGTGCCTTCAGCCCCCATGATATCCATTTTCTCCAGGCGCTCGCCAACACTCTGGGAGTGGCCATCGACAAGGAACGCTCTCGTCTTGAGATTGAGCGGCTTGGTGCGGAGCTTGCAGAGCGCGAGGCGCATCTGCAGCGCGCCGTCGCGCTTAACCCGCAGGTGCCCTGGACTGCCAACGCGGAGGGACGCACCGTCGACGTCAACGAACGCTGGCTTGCTCTGACCGGCCTGACGCGGGAGGAAGTCCTGGGCGAGAGCTGGGTGCAGGCGTCCCACTGCGACGACCGTCCGGCAGTGGGCAAGGCATGGGCAGATGCGGTCGAGAACGGCGGGTTCTACGACATCGAGCATCGCGTCCGCCTTGCCGAGGGCAGCCACCGCTGGATGCGCAGCCATGCTCGGCCATGGCGCGACGCACAGGGCCGGATCGTTCTGTGGTACGGCGCCACCGAGGATATTCACGGGCGCAAGCTGGCAGAGCAGCGTGTGGCACAAAGCGAGGAGCGCCTTGCCGTCGCGATCAATGCGGCGGCGCTTGGACTTTATGACTATGATGTCGCAAGCGGAAGGGTCGAACTGGACGCACGTGTACGCGAGATCTGGGGGATCGAAACAGAGGAGTCTGTCAGTTTCGCGGCCTTTGTTGGCGGCGTGCATCCTGAAGACCAAACGGCCATGCAGGCAAAGATCGACCGCGCCTTCAGTCCCCAGGGCGATGGGCGCTACGCGGCCGAGTACCGCGTCCTTCGCCGCTCCGACGGGGCAACTCGTTGGGTAGCCGCAACGGGACGAGCCGCTGTTGAAAAAGGCCGCCCGGTGCGACTGGTGGGCATCGTTCAGGACATCAGCGCCCGCGTTGCCGCTGAGGAGCGACTGCGCGCTGCGTTGGCTGACAAGGATCTTCTTGCCCGCGAGATCGACCACCGCATCAAGAACAGCCTTTCCATGGTGGGAGGGTTGCTGCTGCTCGAGACCCGGCGCGAAAAGATCGGCCTGCGTGACACACCAGAGCACTTGTCCTGGTAGCCGCGCGGCAATGCCGGCCGCAAAGCAGGAGGCCGCTGCCCCATCCACCGCACCGTTGCCACCATCCGCTACCTCATGCAGGCAGCCGAGCGCTAGGCCGCCTCCGGGCAACCGGCGGTCCAGCTCAGGCAAGCCGAAGGGCAGCACGCCGCGTGTCGGCCCGCCGTCTCCTCCCATCCGCGCGATCTGCTCGCGCAAGGCGGCAACGGCAGGGTTGAAGGACCGGGCAGGCATAAGGGGAATGGCTCCAAGGCAGTGGGGACGAAACAGAGTCGTTCTTGTTTTGTTCCATTCTGCCCGAAACTGTCAATCCGGGGTAGGCCATTGATCTGGGGATATCTTGGTTGCTGCGTTGTCTTAAACTGACAACACGTGCGAAGCAGCGCGACATTCCACATCTCTGGACGGCTCTCCCTGTGCTAACGTTTGCCCCGCGGCATCTGTCCGCCACTGACGTGATGGTTAACCAGGCTTTGGAACGAGGCTTTCATGAGGATCGCATATCTCGGCGCAGCCGCTTGGATCCTGTGCAGCACAATCGCCCATGCCGGCGGTGTGGAGCGGAGCAACCAGTTTCTCGGTCCTTTGTTTGAGCCGGGCCATTATCTCGAACTGCGGTATGGCCATGTCTCGCCCAGCATCACAGGAACAGATTTGCCCCTTGGACCTTACCCCGGTGGTGAACGCACGGGCGATGTTGCGGCTTCCTACAACAGCTTCGGCTTCGCTTATAAGCACCAGTTCGATGAGTTCTGGTCAGCAGCCATCATTATGGACCAGCCCTTCGGGGCTGATCTCGCTTATCCCACCAGCGGCTCCCTCAACCTTGGTGGAACCGGAGTGGTCATCAACAACACCGACCTGACCGGCATCATTCGCTTTGCTGTTCCAGAAAGCGGCTTCGGTGTTCACGCAGGTCTCCGCAGTGCGCGCACAGATGGACACGTGAGCTTGAGCGGCGCGTCTTTCGGTCCCGTAAACGGGTACCGTGTCGATGTGGACAGGGATACCGCCTATGGGTGGCTCGCCGGGGTGTCTTGGGAAAGACCTGACATCGCCGCGCGTGTATCCTTGACCTATAATGCGGTGATCGAACATGACTTCGACATTTCTGAGAGCGGTCCTCTCGTGGATCCCGATGGCCCAGGTCCAGCACCGGCCTTGCCGCTCCTGGATGGGCGTTCCTCTCTGACGGTCAAGACGCCGAAATCCTGGAACCTGGAGTTTCAGACCGGCATCGATCCCGAGACGCTTATCTTCGGTGGGGTTCGCTGGGTGGATTGGTCAGGCTTCCGCGTGGATCCTGAAAGGCTTGTCGAAGTAACGGGTAGCGGCCTTGTCGATCTCGACGACACCACTACCTTCACCATCGGCGTTGGCCGCAAGTTCACCGACACCTGGTCTGGCGCGGCAAGCTTCACCTATGAGAAATCCGGCAATGAGCTTGTCTCGCCGCTGGCACCAGTCAACGGCCAAAAGGGTATCAGCGTGGCGGCAACCTACACGCAGGACAGGATCAAGATCACCACAGGGGTCAGTTACATCAAGCTGGGGGATGCCCTTCCCGAGACCGGCACGCCCGACACGGCTCGCGCCGAGATAGAAGGCAGCCACGCATGGGGCGTGGGAGTAAGGGTCGGTTACAGCTTTTGAGGGCAAGGTGCTGGCTTTGGATGCCCTGTCCGAACATCCAAACGATCAGCCTCGGCTTTTGGCCAGCTCGGCCGATCCTCACGAGGAACCTGTCGGGTGATGCCTTCCAGAACAGGATGTGCCGAGCGCCAGGAGAGCTGGCACCACGGCGTCTTACGGAGCTGCAGTTGCTTACGCTGGCAACCTTCAGGGCGTAGCTCGGCCTTCTCGAATAACAAGGCGCTCTTAGTCTAGCCCCACCTTTGCTTTCAGCGCATCGATGCGCTTTGAGGCCTCTGCCTTGCTGATGGTTTCGTCAAAGGCGTCGGGATCGTCCGCCTGTTCGCTCAGTGTCTTGAGATAGGACGCCTGCGCGCCGGTCATCGGGTCTTCGCCGCTGACCCAGATGTCGGGATCTTTCTCGGCATTGTCGGTGGGATGGGATTTCGGGTTTTCATCGGCCATGGGGAACTGCCTTCTACAGGATGCTGCAATGAAACACGCATCAGATGTTCCGGTTCCGTTCGCATTTACCCAGAAGCCGGGGAGAGAAGAGCAACAGGCCTATCTCACTGTGTGGGCTCGCAGTAAAGCTGTCATCATGGGTAGACGGACAAGACCGATCCCTTGATGAGGATAAGACCATCCCCCTCAGCGGACTACCGGTGTCCCGGCCGCTTCGGAGGCGATGCTCCATTTCCGATGTTCGACAGGAAAAAGCGGCGACGCCCAGGGAGGAGGAGGGGCGCCGCCGCGGAACGCTGGCCCAGGGAGGAGGGAGGGGCCGCGTTTGGGGTGCGGCAAGGCCAAGGGAGGAGAAGGGCCGTTGCCGCCAACGAACGGACCATTGGGAGGAGGAGGGGTCCGTCGCATCGGGTGCCGCGGAACAGAGCGGCTATATGGCGGCGACATCCTCTGGCAGAAGAATGCCACCAGTCCCGGCCCCAGGGAGGAGAGGGCGGGAAGGTCTATATCTTATTTCGTGCCCCAGGCCGCTTCATGGGCCAGACGACCGATCATCGCGCGGTTGATGCCCAGATCGGCCAGGTCGCGGTTGGTCAGCACGTTCAGCTCGTGGACCGTCTGGCGATAGATTGCGCGGCGGGCACGGTTTTCCTGCATGTGCTGGATCGCAGCCAACAGACGGCCGGCGATGCCAGTGCTGGCAGCGGCGTTGTAGGTGTGGGTGCGTATTCCACGGCATCCGACCGCTTATTCCAGCAACATCCGACCAGCTGTTCCACGATCATCCGACCGGTCGGCGGTAGCGGTCTGAGGCAAAGTCTTCATTGTTGATCCGGGTGCATCCGGTCAAGGGTGATGTTGGGGCGGAGGGTTGTCCACGGGAGGGTCCCGCGCGCCCGGCGCCGCGCCCGCCAGGAGGCTGGCGGTGTCGGGCGCGTGGGAGGGACCATTGGGCAACCCGGGGTCGAGGTCCTGCTCATTGGCTGGCCTCGGGGCGGTTGTCGATGCCGGTCTTGCGCAGCGACGGACCATCCAGGGGAATGCGATAGGCATTGTGAACCAGCCTGTCGAGGATGGCGTCGGCGAAGGTGGGCTCACCGATGACATCGTGCCAGGTCTCCACGGGGAGCTGACTGGTGACGATGGTTGAGCGGCGGCCGTAGCGCTCCTCCACGATCTCCATCAGGTCGCGGCGCTGCGTAGCGGTCAGGCGGTCGGGACCCCAGTCGTCGAGGATCAGAAGATCCACACGCGCGATCTTGCGGAACAGCCGGTCGAAGCGCCCGTCGCCGCGCGCCAGCTCGAGGTCGGAGAAGAGCCGCGGCAGCCGGTGGTAAAGAACGGTGCGGTCCGCGCGGCTGGCCCCGTGGCCGAGTGCGCAGGCCAACCACGACTTGCCGACCCCGCAGGGCCCGGTGATCAGGACGGATCTGTTCTCTTCGACGCGGATGAGTTGAACAATCTGCTGAATGTCAGTGCGCGAATCTCGGGCCTGACTCCCAGCATGGCGCACGTCAACCACATCCACGGCCGGTTCAACGACGATGGCACGATAAGGAATTCCGAGGTTCCGACCCCCGATGCCGACACCGACGGAGACGGGTTTGTCGAGGTCCTGGAAGGTTTGCCCGCATACGGTGACATCCTGCTCTCTCTGGAGCCGGCACTCGCCGGCATGAATCCCCGTCCTTCCATGGTCCATACCGGGCCTATATCAGATGCCGAAGGCAACCTTGCTTACGACCTGTCCTTTGATCTTTCTAACGACTCGATCTTCTTCAGCCCAGTTTCTGGCACTTCTTACACGTCAGAGGACATTTTCCCGCTCGATCTGCGCGAATACGTCATCCACGGCATGTTCGTGCCCGGTGGTGTAAACGACGACCTGACCAACGGAGGCTATCTTGCCACTCTGCCTGTCGCTGCGGCTGAGCTTCAGACCCTCGCACCTATACCCCTTCCAGCAGGCGGCCTGCTGCTGGTCAGCGGTCTGGGTGCCTTCGGTATTGCCCGCCGGTTGCGCAAGGCAGGAAGTTAAACGGATACATTCAGGGCGCATTCACACTGCGGACAGACGAAGCCCTCCCCGCACGCTTGATCCTGCGGGGAGGCCTTTTCTGCAATGCCGATCTCTGGTGTCCGAGCCCCAGGAAGACAGGCGGTGGGCCAACTGGGATCTGTCGCAAGCTTTGGCAGCAGTAACAGCACAGGGTGAAGCTCTGCGACTTCTTCCTGGTTGCACAGGCATTGTTGAGGATCCGCCGCCGACACACCGCGCAATAGCTTAGGCGGACGTCAACTGCCGATCAATGTCCTGATGCAGGTCCTCGAGTTCTGCCATACTGAGGGAGATGCGTTGCGAGACATCCTTGGCCTCCTCCCTGGTCAGCGCAAACTGATCGGCATGAGCACGACAAAGCAGAAGCGTCGTATGGGCCGAGGCCAGATAGTCTCGAAGCATCGTCGCCGTCATCGTCCGTCGCATCGCAGCAGTCACTCCCGGATCATATTGATAGGCAAGTAATCGCCTATATCAGTAAATAAAGTGTGAGGCAAGGAACTATTCTCAACCTATGATTGCATAGTTTCCTGACGTCGATAGCTCAGTTTAACCGCTCATGAACAACATCCCTACCGGGTAAGGCGTCCTGCCTAACCTCGAAGCGTCCGCTCCTTATTGGACCATAACGGCTTTCAGACTACGGACTTTTGGGAGGCTGCCCGCCTGAAACTGGACCCAGAGGGTTCAGGTCCCTCGGTCATGAAAAGGCCCGCCACAAGGGCGGGCTAGGCGAGCAGGCAGACAGTTGTCGGTGGGTAGAGCGCTTGCGGGGCTTGGCCGCAGCGCTTCAAGCGACCGGGTTCAGGCGGTGCGCTGACGCTTGGCGCGCAAACCACCCAACACACCCATGCCGCCGAGCAGCAGCAGGGCCGAGGCGGGCAGGGGAACGGGAGCCGGGGTTTCTTCAAGTGTGAACGAGGCACCGGTCGTGGTTTGCGTTCCAAAGCCAAGCCTCAGCGCGTCTTTCAGCGTATAGCTCAGTTTGTAGCCCTCGGAAAAATCGATAATGCCCGATCCGGATGTCCAGGCCAGCACTCCACCAGACACCGAACCAAGCAGGGTGATGAACCCCGCATAGCCCGAAGCACTGCTCGAGGCCGGCGAGGGAGAAGAAAAGTTCAGGGTCGCGTTCACGCTGTACTTGCCCGCACCCGTCGCCCAGCGGCTGGTGGTCAGCACTCGCTAGTCGAAGAGATCAGAAAGGCTTGCTGTTTCCCCTGCAGTGTTCAGATCGAAGCTGCCGCCCTTGATTGAACCCTTGAGTTTGCAGTCGCCTGGGAAGCAGAAGTCGCCCCCGGAAACGGTAACATCGCCTGCATCGATGGTGAAGGTGGCAGCGGACGCGATGCTGACGCTGAGCGCAGTCGCAAGAGAAGCAGCGGTAAGGACTTTGCAGAAACTCATGACAAACCTTCAGGCGCAAGGAAATGGGAACAAGATCGACAGCCAACACGGATGCCGTAAGGCTTCATGTACAAGCAATATGGGGTCTAACGCATCGTGTTTTTTGTCCAGACTGATTAATTTGACCAAAAGAACAGGTCGTTAACTAAAAAGGGTCAAACGACATTATGTCGCTTTGTTTTGCACCATGGCACGCACCAGCTATGTGGTAAGCGCACGCACCACGGCGTCGGTCACCGCCACATGGCCTGATTTTGCTCCGCTGTTGAGACCACCTTCATCAGAACCGATTTGGATCGGCAACTTTGTCAGATTTGTCCATAAAAGGATCCGTCTGGGACAATCAGTGCTGTCCTTGCAGCCTGCCTGGTGCGTCATGCTGAGTGAGCAGAACGATCTCGCGAAGGCAATGCTGATATCAGCGGTTCCGCCATATCAGACCGCCTGCGGCCTCGTCAGCCTCTGCCCAGGTCGGCAGCAATCCTGGCCAGCGTCCCTATGATATGGTTAGCAGAATAGGGCTTGGGAAAAAACCGGGCGCCGTCAGGCAGGGTGTCCTTGGTCAAACCCACAATTCCCGAGGTAACCAAAATTACTGTGGGAGGCCATTGGTCGCGAACACGGGCGGCAAGATCAATCCCGTTCATGGAGCCTGGCATGTCGATGTCGGTGAACAATACCCTGATATCATCATGTCGCTCCATCAGGGCAAGAGCAGTTCCGGCAGAGCGCGCCTGATACGTCCTGAACCCTGCATCCTCGATCATGTCGACAGCATCCATGAGCAGCAGCGGCTCATCTTCCACCACGAGGATGGCAAACGAATTCTGGTCGTGAAATTCCATGGCGTCCGAGATGTTCTGCTTTGTATGGCTGGTACTAGAGGGTGAGGCCTTCCAACGGCGCCGTAAGACTGAAGCGCAAACCCGCGCTGTCATAGACCAGTTCCGCCTCGCCGCCGAAATAGCCGGCGAGCGCCTGTTCTATCATACGGCTCCCGAAGCCGCGCCGCGTCGGTGCCTCGACCGGTGGGCCACCGCTTTCACGCCATTCGAAGTGGAACAGCTCCTGTCCTTGCCGCTTCTCGATGCTCCACTCGATCCTGACCTTGCCCTTGAAAACCGACAGGGCGCCATATTTGCTGGCATTCGTTGCCAGCTCGTGCAGGGCCATGGTCAGGGCCAATGCCTGCTTCGATCCGATTGGCAGGTCGGGCCCGGTGATGGTGAAATGGCCTTCCTCCGAGCGATGGGGGGCCAAGGCCGCTTCCACAGCTTCGGTGATACGGGTTTCGCTCCAAGTCGCGTTGATCAGCCGGTCATGCGCGTCGGCCATCATGCCGATCCTGGACTGGATCGCCGCGCGTGCCTCAGTTAAACTGTCCGCGTGCCGCAGGGTCTGAGAGACCATGACGTTCACCATGGCCAAGGTGTTCTTCACCCGGTGATTCATCTCGCCCAGCATCAGTTGGCGCTGCTCTTCGGCGATCTTGATCTCGTGGATGTCGGTGCAGGTTCCGTACCACCGCAGGATGGTGCCGTTCTTGTCACGCAAGGGCTGCGCCCGCCCCAGGACCCAGCGATAGGTTCCGGAACGGTGGCGCAGGCGGTATTCGATCTCATAGGGTTCGCCCGTCTCCAGGCTGTGGCGCCAGCGCTGCCAGGCCATCTCCTGATCCTGCGGATGGAACATGCCGTTCCAGGCTACTCCATCAGTCGAGCCTGCGGGAACGCCGGTGAACGCGTACCAGCGATCATTGTAGTAGTCATGATAGCCATCAGGCCGGGTCGACCAGATCATCTGGTCCACGAAATTGGCGATGGCTTGAAACTTTGCTTCACTTTCGAAGAGTTGGACCTCGCGCAGCTGGAGTTCTTCCAGCCTCTTGCGGGCTTCGTGCTGTCGACGCCTGGCCTTGAGAGCCGAGCGGAGCGAGCGGACCAGTTCCTCGGTATGCAACGGGCGCGACAGCAGGATGGCGTTGCCCAGATCATCCATCCGGCGTGTGGCGGCATCAGACCGGCTGTTGGCCCCGTTCGCAAGCACCACGAACGGTAAATCAGACCAGGCCGGCTGCGCGGCAAGCGCCTGGTGCAGGGCTTCGCTTCCTGGCCCGTTCAGGGCTTCCTCGGTGATCAGGACCGCCCCGACCCTCGCCTCGACCAGCTCAGCCACTTGGTGGAGCGAGGAGGCCACGACGGCCGCAATGCCGGCGTTCTCCAGAACCTGCCGGGCGACCTCGCTGTCGCGGCCGCGAGGGGCGAGGATTGCCACCGCGGCTTCGGGATCAGACAGCGCATCACGTGCCTCCCCGGGACAAGCCATGGCACCTCTCACTGCGCGCTCGCCTCTTCCGCGGGATTGAGCGGCAGGAGGCTACGGTCCGTCGCCGTATAAACCGGCGCTCCGGACAGAATTCCCGAGAAGCTGCGGATCGGTTCGCCGATGGCAATACCATGCCCGTCGATGCCCAGCTCGCGGATGCTGCGTTCATGGTTCGAGGTACGAGTCTTGATGACCGCGATGGATTTGCGAACAACCCCTTCCGCTTCAAAGAACCGCAACATCACAACCGTATCGGCAAGATAGCTGATGTCGATGTCCGATCGAAGCTCGCCCATCACCCCATGCTGCCCAAGGATCATCAGGGAGATGACCCCTTGTTGGGCAAGGTAGGTCAAAAGCTCATGCATCTGCAGGATAAGATAGTTGTCGCTGGGCATGGCATGCAGATAAGCGTTCAAGCTGTCGATCACGACAATGCCCGCGCCGTCCTCCTCGACCGCGGACTGCACCGCACTCGCAAATTCTCCCGGCGAGAGTTCCGCTGGGTCGATCTGACGAAGCTCGAGGCGACCGTCGTCAATAAAGGGCTGCAGATCCATGCCAAGGGCCTTGGACCGGATCAACAGCGTGGCCAGGCGTTCGTCGAACAGGAAATAAGCCGCCTTTTGGCCCCGCTCGAGTGCGGCAATCATGCAGTGGATCGCGGTTGTGGTTTTGCCGACACCTGCGGGCCCTGCCAGCAGCGTGTTGGTGCCGGGAAACAGACCCTCACCCAGAAGCGCATCCAGTTCAAGCAGACCGGTTGTTACAGGATCGGCGGGAAAGCTGCGATGATGATCCGCCGCAATCAGGCGCGGATAAACGCAGATGCCGCCACGCTCGATGGTGAAGTCATGATAGCCGCCGTAATACTTCAGGCCGCGCATCTTGACGACCCGGAGCCGCCGCCGCTCCGAACCAAAGTCGTTGGCCGTCTGCTCAAGCGAGATGACGCCGTGGGCGATAGAATGCAGCTGCAGATCGCCCGGCTCGGCGGTGCGGTCGTCCAGCATGAGCACGGTGCAGTTCCGCTTGGCAAAGAAGTGCTTGAGCGCGAGGATCTGCCTGCGGTAGCGCAGGGGGTTTTGTGCCAGCAGCCGCAACTCTGATAGACTGTCGAGCACAACCCGGGCCGGACTGACCTTCTCGACCAGATCCATGACGTTCCGGACCGTCTCGCCCAGTTCGACTTCGCTGGGGTGGAGCAGGGTTTGTTCGTGATCCAAGCCAAATTCGTCGGCCGCGACCATTTCATACAGTCTGATCCCGTCCAGCGTCCAGCCATGGGATTGGGCCACAGCCGTCAGTTCGTTGACCGTCTCCGACAAGGTGATGTAGAGGCTTGCTTCCCCTTTCTCGCGCCCGTCCAGCAGGAACTTGAGCGCCAGAGTTGTCTTGCCCGAGCCGGGTGTGCCTTCGACCAGATAAAGCCGATGCGCGGGCATGCCGCCCCGAAGGACATGATCCAGGCCGCGGGTTCCGGTGCTGATCAGAAGCTGAAAGTCCGTCTGAACCTTTTCGTGCATTCCCGTGGTCCTTGCCTCGCAACCCTCTGATGCACCGTACATGACAGGGGACATTCGTCGTTATCGCTGTCTAATGCAGGAAAATGACGGTGAACAACATAATTATGACAACGTCTGCGGGGTTGTGCTGCGCGACAAACAGGATGAGATTCGTATTGCCGCACCGCATTGCCTCGCCAGAATTGTTCCCCGCAGATGACTTGTTGCGTCACTAGAAATGTTCCCGGAGCAATTCCGTTCAGGGGCGAGCGATCGCGGCCGAGCATCGCCTCAGTCTTGGTCTTCGGCATCTTGGCCTGCAACATACGCGCAATCACGCGGCGTTCGTCCAGCGTCAGGTTGGTGAAAGGGCGCCTCATCACATGCTCCTGAATAGCTTCAGGAAACTA
>NZ_JBHRXY010000028.1:0-35392 GCF_042648745.1 Paracoccus angustae | reverse complement strand
ATGACCCAAAAACCATAATCAAAGGTGGGTCAGTTCTCGATGGAAAACCTGGGTCACTTCTGGGTGGAAATTAACACTTCGGCGCTATAGAACGATAGGCGCGAACGCTCGAAGAGACGGCGTGGCGCGGCAGTGCTCGCAAAATCAGCCTCGCCGTTAACTACTTCGCCGGTCATCTCAGAGATAACGTCGAAAAGACGTCGAACGTAGAGGCGTTCCTTTTCCGCCACCTGCGATGGCGGATCAGCGGGCTTGGGACGCTCGATTAACGGGGCCCCGAAGACGAGAGGGTGATAGCGTGTCTGCCCGTGCTCGGCGATCAGTTCCAACGGCTGCTTAACTCGCACGAACGAGTAGTCCAGCTGTTCCACAAAGTCACGGAACACTCCATCCAGCGCGATCGTCTTCTTTGACGTGATCTTCTTCGCGCATTGCTCGTCCCAATTCTTAATGAGGTGAGCCTTCAGCTTGGCCGGCTCGTCGATCAGATCTTGCAAGTCGCCGGTGACACCTTTGTGGGTGACAAACCAGTATTCCGAAGGGAGGGAGTAGTCGCCGTTATGTGCGTAGAACAGGACCTTAGCGATCTCCCCGGCCGCGATGCCGGGGCCTATCGGGGATGCGTAGCGCTTCGCTTGGTAAAGCTTCCAGTGACGCTCTGGTGTCCCGGGAGCACCGAACCAGACGACAATATCGCGGCCCTTGTCTCCAGCTCCGCCACGCTGCTGCACATTGTCGACGCCGGGCACCACCTGCTTCAGATAGCCTTCGGCCCATTCGAGGATGAAGCGTTCGAACTCGACGGCGCTGAAGAGGCCCAGCCGGTCGAGGGGATTGACCGGCAGGCCCTGACCTAGGCCGAGAAGGCGCGCGTTGGCGCCAGGCCAACTTGTCGGAGCGTCGATGGGGGCGGCGTGTTGGACAGTCGCAAACGCACCGTCGTTGGGCGTGGAGGGATAGTTGCCCACCTGCATCCTACTGCGCCTCCCCCCATCACTCAGGCCAAAAACTATGTCGCATCTCGACCATTTCTTTGCAAATGCTCAAAAGCCAATGTGATAGTCAAGGCGCTCACCAAGGTTGGCGGAAGGTAGTGGTGCATCAAGCCTAGCGGTGCGGCGGTCTCCATTGTCGGGCATAACATTGCGTTCACTTTGCCGCTGCCAGCGGCACTGGAACCTACCTCCGGCGAGAGATCAACTGGCAGATAGAGCGCGGCATCTGCACGCGCTACGAACGGCAGGTATGGGCCGAACACAACAGACCTGGACCCCGCTTCTCTAGGTCATGCCGATTGCGTCAATTCTTGCTGCAGAACCTGCAGGCTGGTTCCCGCTCCCGCCCATGCGGCCGCAGAACCCACCACATAGAGGTTCTGCTTGGCGCGGGAAACCGCGACATTGATGATGTTAGGCGGGCTCGCCGCCCACTGCCGGGCTCGGTGCTGGCTGGCTTTCGGCGCTCCCAGCAGCAGGATGACCGTGTCCGCCTCACGGCCCTGAAACGTGTGGATGGTGCCAACACGATCTCGGCTCCATGTGTCTGCCTCAACGCCGAACGCCCGCAGCAGGTCGGCTTCCCGGTCCAGACGCCTGCGCATTTCCTGCTCGACGATCTTGAAGGGCGTGATGATGAACAGGTCCGGGTTGGTCACGTCCGACGCGGCCAGTTGCCAAAGCATCCGCACGACGGCCTCGCCTTCGCCGGGACACCATTTTGTCTCGGCATCGCTGTTGATGTCGATCCAGCGCGAGGGTCCCAAGACCAACCCGATGGGACCGGGAGACTTGGGTGTAACCGCATGGACCATCTGGCCGGCGTAGGCGATGGTGTTCGAGACATCGAACATTGGGTTTTGACAGCGCCGGTGAACGAGGAGGGGCAAGCCGACCTCCCGATTACCGATGTCTGTCGCAAACGTAGACCTGAAGCGCGACGCTCGATCCGCACATGTCTGCGTCGATGCCGAGGGCGCCGACCACTCCGCCTGGTCGATGTCGAAGAACTTGCAGATCTCGGCGTTCAGCTTTTCGGGAAGCGAAACCACCGGCGGGATCTGCAGTGGATCACCCACCACAACGGTCCGCCTGGCCCGCATGATCGCTCCGACCGCGGCTTGCGGCACGGCCTGTCCCGCTTCATCGACCAGCAGCCAACCGATGCTTTCGGGAGGCAGATCTCCGAACATGGTCCGCACCGAGGCGAATGTCGTGGAGACGACCGGCACCACCATGAAGAGGCTCGCCCAGAGATCAGGGAGCAGGTCGCGGTGCGCGGACGATTGCAAGGCGCCAGCCGTCATGGCCGACATCAGCAGACCCAGGTTGTGCTGCAGGCGATTGGCCGTCGCGTCAATAAAGGCCTTATGCACCGCCAGGGCAGCTGCGAACAAATCCTCGCGCATGCGATGGACATCATCCGGAAGCCAAGGCGCCGTCAGATGGATGACCTCATGCTCCCGGTCGAAAAAGACCTCGTCGATGACCCTGTCGCCCACGCGGTCCCGCGCCGCCGCTGCCGCAGCGTTCAGTTGCATAACCGCTTGCTGCTTGGCGGATATGTCATGGTCCACCTGTCGCAAACGGGCTTGGGCGCTGTCCCACTCGGACGTGGCCTGTGCCATGGCATCATCCGCGACCCTTGCCTGCCGGGCCGCCCGCTGTAAGGCATCCGTGAGGGATTGCCGGGCCAAACACCATGCTTTCCAGGATGTAAGGCCAAACAGCCGGGCCAGGAATCCCGGCCGGCCCGCCAGATGCCCATCGAGCAATGTCTTGTCTCGGGCCGCCTGCGCCGTTGCCGCCTGCTGTTCCTGGCGGCGCAGTTCGGCAGCCTGGCGTGCGCGGATCACGGCGCCATCGAGTTCCGGGCGGCGTTGTTCAAGGTTCCAAAGGTCGAGGATCGCATCCTTGAGCGCGCGGATGTCCCGCCGCATTCCGTCGATGCCGGCGATTTCGGCATCCACCAGCTTCTTGAGCTTGAGAAAGCCGGCCCTGGCCTTGCGCCAGGCGGAAGCGGCATCCGCCTCGTTGGTGCTTGGACGCTCATGGATGACCACGCTGGGCATCACGCGATCAAGGATCTCGCCGGTCCTCTCGTCCTTGATCTCGCGCAGGACGTCCATGCCACGGGCGGCCTTCAGGTAGGTCAGAAAGCCCCCGTCCTCGTTCCACCAGAAGCCCTGCTGGAACGCGCTGCGATTGCGGCCATTGCCAAGCGCGGCGGCGATCAGGCCCCAGGTCTCGACGGGCTCTGTGGCGTCATCCCCTTCCGCTTCGACATAACCGGCACGCCTGGGGTTCGCGATCAGGTCGCTGATGGACCGGAAATAGGCCATCTGCTCATGACGGCCATTGGCGTCCTTGAGCGGAAGCTCCCTGCTGACGTTCTCGACCGCCTTGTTGTTCGAGGAAGCGACGACGATCTCGTGGCCCTTCAACGACGCATCAAGCCGATAGAAGTGCAGAAAGGCGTTGGAACCGAATGCCAGCTTCTGGCCGGTCGTCGCAAACGCGTCCTGCGGTTTGTTGAAGCGGACCATCGCGGCCGCACGATCCAGAACGCAACCCGCGACGATATCCCGGAGCAACGTGGTCTTTCCCGTCCCGGGTGGTCCATTGACACCCACAATGCCCGGACTGGTCCCCAGGTCCCCGCGAGCAGCGTTCACCGCCGCCTGTTGCAGCAAGACCAAGGGATGGCCGCCCGGGGAAGGCCAGCGCGCCGGGGGCGTGCGCGCGGGTGCCACGAACGGCTCAATGGCCGAGGGGGGTGACAGCACATCGAGCTTCTCACCGGGTCTTTCCACTCCCAGGTAGCGCCGCAAGCCAGCCCCGGCCTTTCCTGTGCTGATCAGGTCCGAGGCCTTGCCGATATCCTCGAGATAGAATGAATTTAGCAGCGAGGGTTCTGGCGGCGTCTTCGCTTTGAAGTGATGGAAGACCTTGAAGGCGAATGTGGGCGGCTCGACCAGATGCGCCGGTATGCCAAACTGCGAAACGAGCCAGTGATGCGCCCTGTGAACGATCTCCAGATCGAGAGGGATTGGCTTCCCATCGTTGTCATGGCGGCGGACCATCCGGTCGAGGCGCTCGATGATGCGACCTTCGACCTTCGGCCAAGCCCCAAGACCTCCCAGTTGGAGGTCCAAGGCGGGTCTCAGCGCCCAAGCGAAGCTGGACACCGCAAGGCCCTTCTCCTCGAGAAGAAAACCCTTGCTGTCGATCAGGATGGAACCGATGGCGGCCCGCCTGCCATCGGGACGCGACCGTTCCTCGTCCTCGCCGAAAACCTTGACCAACTCGTCAGTGGCCTCGTCCAAGGCAATAGCGCCAAGGACGACCTCGAAATACAGCCGGTGATTGGGCTTGCTGCGGGCATGCGGGCCCCATGGGACGCCCCGCTCCAGCAGAGTGACCCGGGACCGGTCGCCGGACGCCATGTCCTCGGGGAGCTTGTAGCTTTGGGGCGACAGCGCCTCGAGGGCGGTCCAGGCCGCCAGGATTGCCTGCGCATCGTTCGGCTTCCCGGAAGGCGTGAAGGCGTGAAGCGGACCCAGATCGAGAGGCTCGTCGCCCGGCTGCTGCCGCCCGTGGGCGGCGTCGGCAGCCTTGGGGCGCAGGGGCACAACCTTGGCCTGTCCTTCGGCTGGCGTGACCGTGGATGATGGTGTCGGCGCTGGATGGGAGGGATGGGTCGACACGCCAGAGACCGCCATGGGCACGACCCTTTGACGGGCAAGTTCGGCCACGGCCTTCTCGATCCTCCCTGCCAGAGACCGCGCCCTGGCTGTGTTTCGGAAGGTCAGTTCGGCGGACAGGCGGCCAAGTTCACCGGCATCGTTCTGCGACCGCTCGAAAATCGCCTCCAGGTCGAAGATCGATTTGTTCACATAGGGCCGTCTTGCCATGGTTGTTCGCTCAGTGTCTCGGACCGGGAGATTTTAATCGGTCTTTAATTGTCTAACAGTGGTTTGAATATGAATGGCGGCAATAAGTAGGGCGCCGCTCAGGGTGTCAAGGCCGACTGCGCAGTGGCAGCACCGCATGCAAGCAAGGTGGTTTGGCGCACCAGCGAATGAAGCTTCCATTGAAACCTTCCATCCTCCCGTGGCGCATGGCCATGTGGAGCACCAGAGCCTGAGCGTCATTAAAGAAACGTTCCGACTGCCCTCGAGCCTCATAGCTTCTGAATGACGGTGGGAACGGTGCAAGACTTGGGAGTGCAAAGGAACACGATAGCCATTCTGGCGTAAGGGCTCTATTTCATGTCTGCGGAAGCTGCGAGATCGGGTAACAGACGGCCCATAGTGCGACTTGAACGTGACGCAGAAAATGGCTCGACCGTTCTCAACGTGCCTCTTAGCAACAAACAATGTTGACAGACAGATCATATGAGGAATTTGTTGAAATTGCTGTTCTTCGTGATTGACAATTGGAATCAGAAGCATTATAACTCTCTTATGCCAAGCGCATCGAGATAAGCCTTGCGAAAGCCCGACTTACCTAGTGTCGCCTCTGGCTTGCCCCATGCATGTGGGGATGTTCCAAGTTCCGATCTTTGGATTGGACCGAGGATGTTTTCCGCCGAATAGGCGGCTTAGAATGATAAAGGGCCTATGCCTTCTGTTCTAGCTGCCACCGAATAGGTGGATTTGCCCCATGCATGTGGGGATGGACGGCCCAGCCCCTCGGGGCTTGTGGATTGAAATGGGAAGGCCGATCAATTCGGCATAGCCTCGGCTCGATGAGCCGGGGCTTTCTCTTTTGCCGACGGGCATATCGGAATGCTCCTGTTACGCATGCAAAGGATCGCCTATCCTCAGCAAAGGACCTGCTAGAGTTGCATTGTCTCACGCCTTAAATGAATATTGACGATCTTGTGTCGTCCTGGTGATGATCGTTCACCGCTCCGACCGACCTGCGGACCTTCATTTGACCATGCCCGACCTGCCCGGATCATTTCTGCACCGTTGCCTGTCGGTTGATCTGGAAGTCGATCCGAAAACCGCCCGAATCTTTGCTCTTGCCGCTGTCCGGCACGACACTTGGCCAGCCATCCTGACCCAGGGCCGGGACTCGGAACTCGCTCTGGATCGGCTGGAGACGGCGTTGGCCGATGTCGGTCACCTCCTCGGTCACAACATCCTTCGCCACGATCTGCCGCATCTGGTGGCGGCCCGGCCACGGCTCGCGAGGCTTACCCGGTCCCCGATAGACACCCTGTGGCTCAATCCGCTAGCCTTCCCGCGCAACCCCTATCACCACCTGGTCAAGCACTACCACGACGGGCGACTGCAGGCGGGCCATGTCAACGACCCGGAACTGGATGCGAGGCTTGTCTTCCAGGTTCTCGACAATCAGCTCGCTGCCCTCAAGCGGCTGAACGGCGAGGAGCCGGACGCGGTCGCAGCCTATCACTACCTGACCACCCGGATGGAGAACGCGGCCGGCTTCGATGCCGTGTTCCGCCACGTCAGGGGTGCCGATGCTCCAACCCATGCGGCAGCTTGTGAGGCGATCCTCCGGCTTCTGACGAACCGCGCCTGCGGTCAGCGGATCGCAGAGGTGCTTGAGCGGATCGCCAGTCCCCAGCTCGGGTGGCCTGCGGCCTATGCGCTGTCCTGGATCCTGGTCGCAGGTGGAGACTCCGTGATGCCGCCTTGGGTGCGGGCGCAGTTCCGCGACGCCGCGCTTATCGTCCGGCAGCTGCGCGATACCGCTTGCGAGGATCAGGCCTGCGGCTGGTGCCGGGAAAAGAACGATCCGGTCCGCGCTCTGTCGCAGTGGTTCGGCTTCGGGGCCTTCCGACTACAGCCGGTCGACGAGGCAGGCCGCCCGCTCCAGGAGCGGATCGTCGACGAGGCGATGCAGGGCGCCAGCATCCTCGGCATCCTGCCGACAGGAACGGGCAAGTCCGTCTGCTACCAGATCCCCGCGCTTTCGAAGTTCGAGAAGACCGGGGCGCTGACGGTGGTGATCTCGCCCCTGGTGGCGCTGATGGCCGATCAAGTCCAGGGGATGGAGCGGGCCGGCATCTCGGCGGCGGTCACCGTGAACGGCATGCTGTCGATGCCAGAGCGGCAGGACGCGCTCGACAAGGTGCGGATGGGCGAGGCGGCCATGCTGCTGATCTCGCCCGAACAGTTGCGCAGCACGTCGGTCCGCTCGGTGCTGGCGCAGCGGGAGATCGGCCTCTGGGTTCTGGACGAGGCGCATTGCGTCTCGAAATGGGGCCACGATTTCCGCCCCGATTACCGCTATGTCGGCCGCTTCATCAAGGAAAGTGCCGGGGACGCACCGCCTCCGCCGGTCCTGTGCCTGACCGCCACCGCCAAGCCCGAGGTCGTGCGTGACATCCGCGACCACTTCCAGTCTCGCCTTGGGGTCGAGCTTCTGCTCCTCGATGGCGGTGCCGTGCGCACCAACCTGAGCTTCGAGGTGCGCCCCACGCAGAAGGGCACCAAGCTTGCCGACATCCTAGACGTGATCGAGGCGAAGCTGCCGCGGGAGGGCGCCTCGGGTGCTGTCGTCTATTGCGCCACGCGGGGCGAGACAGAGCGGGTGGCAGGCTTTCTCAAGCAGCAGGGGCTCTCGGCGGAGCACTTCCACGCGGGTCTGCCGCCGGACGAGAAGCGCGACATCCAGGAGCGCTTCCGGGTGGGCGAACTGCGGATCATCGCTGCCACAAACGCCTTCGGGATGGGGATCGACAAGCCCGACATCCGGCTGGTGGTGCATGGCGACATCCCCGGCTCGCTCGAGAACTATCTCCAGGAAGCCGGGCGCGCGGGCCGGGACCGCGATCACGCCAACTGCGTGCTGCTGTTCGCCGCCGAGGATGTGGAGCGGCAGTTCTCGCTTTCCGCGCGATCCCGCCTGGCACGGCACGAGATCGGCGCCATCCTGAAGGCTTTGCGCCGCCTGGACGAGCGGACGCGCAAGACCGGCAAGGTGGTGGCCACGTCCGCCGAGATCGTGCGGGCCGAGCGCGAGCAGGAGTTCGAGCGCGATGGCGCCACGGACGACACCCGGGTCAAGACGGCCGTATCCTGGCTCGAAGAGGCCGCGCTCCTGTCGCGCGAGGAAAACAGGGTGCAGGTGTTTCCGTCCTCGCTGCGGGTCCGCACGCTGGCCGAGGCGGAGGCCATCCTGGTCAAGGCGGAGGTGACCGGGACACGGCGCAAGCAGCTTCTGGATATCGTGCGCCACCTGATGAACGCGCCCAGGGACATGGGTATTTCGACCGACGAGCTGAGCGGAGTGAGCGGCCTCACGGGTGGGGCGCTGAACAAGGCCCTGGCCGATCTGGAAGCGATGGGCATCGCGCGCAACGACGTGGCGGTGACGGTGTTTGTCCATTCCGGGGTCGAGGGGCAGTCGCGGCAACGCTTCGAGTTGGCCTCCGCCCTCGAGCGCGACCTGATCACGGTGCTGCGCGAGGCGGCCCCGGATGCCGAAGGGGCAGGAGGCATCCCCCTGAACCTGCCGGTCGCCTGCCAGACCCTTCGCGACGGGGGCCATACCAGTGTCCGCCCGGACATCGTCGAAAAGCTGGTGCGGGGCATGGGCCGCGACGGGCGAGACCAGGACGGCGGACGCGGGAGCCTGCGGGTCCGCAAGGTGTCGCGCGACACACTGCTGGTGACGCTGCAACGCTCCTGGCAGGTGCTCGACCAGACGGCCCTGATCCGCAGGCAGGCGGCCGAGCTGTTGCTGTCCCATCTCCTGGGCAAGGTGCCGAAGGGCGTCCGGGGCAAGGACCTTCAGGTCGAAACGACCTTGGGCGATCTTCTTTCCATGCTGACCTCCGATGCGCTGCTGCGGTCCAGTGGCGTCAAGGACATGACGAAGCTCATGGAACGCAGCCTTCTCTGGCTTCACGAACAGGAGGTGGTGAGCCTCGGCAAGGGGCTGACCGTCTTCCGGCCCGCCATGACGGTTCATCTGAATGCCGCGGGCGGCGCCTTCACGCAGAAGGACTTCCTCCCCCTGGAGGAGCATTACGGCGAGCAGACCGTCCAGACCCATGTCATGGCCGCCTATGCCGAAACCGGGCTTGTCGCGATGGAGCAGGCCTCGCGCTTGTCGGAGGACTACTTCGTCCTGGACCGCGACGCTTTCCTGAGCCGCTGGATGCCCGGCAAGGCCGCGGAGATCCGCCGCCAGACCACAGGCACGTCCTGGAAGACCATTGTCGAGGCCCTGGACAACCCCGTGCAGCAGAAGATCGTCGCCGATGACCGGGAGCAGACCAGCGTTCTGGTGCTCGCGGGACCCGGCTCGGGCAAGACGCGCGTGCTGGTCCATCGCATCGCCTATCTGATCCGCGTCCGGCGCGAGGACCCACGCGGCATTCTGGTGCTGACCTATAACCGCCACGCCGCCGCCGAGGTCCGGGCGCGCCTGCGCCACCTGATCGGTGACGATGCGAGCCAGGTGACGATCTCGACCTGCCATGCGCTCGCCATGCGACTGGTCGGCGCCAGCTTCGCCGGGGCTGCGACAGAGGCCTATGACTTCGACGGCATCATCAGGGAGGCCGTGCGCCTTCTGAACGGCGAGGGATTGAGCAAGGCGGAGGCGGAGGCGCAGCGCGAAACGCTGATCCAGGGCTACCGCTGGATCCTGGTGGACGAATACCAGGATATCGGACCCGAGGAATACGCCCTGATCGCCGCCGTGGCCGGCCGGTCTCTAGAAGATCCCGACCTGCGGCTCAGCTTGTTCGCGGTCGGCGATGACGACCAGAACATCTATGCCTTCGCGGGCGCCTCCATCCGCTTCATCCGGCAATTCGAGACGGACTACCGGGCGCGGCCTGAGTTCCTGGTCGAGAACTACCGCTCCACCCGCCACATCATCGAGGCGGCGAATGCCGTCATTGCCCCGGCCAGGGACCGGATGAAGGCCGAACACGCCATCAGCGTGGATCGGAGGCGCCGGAAGGATCCGCCCGGCGGCGAGATGGCCAGGCTCGATCCTGTCGCGCACGGCCGCGTGCAGGTGCTGGATTGTCCGGGAGGCGATGTCGCGCAGGCGATCGCGGCGGTGGATGAACTCGTGCGCCTGTCACGCCTGGACCCGGACTGGAGTTGGTCACGCGCGGCGATCATCTCGCGCGACTGGCGGCGGCTTGCCCCGGTGCGCGCCTATGCCGAAGCTCTGGGGCTGCCGGTGGAGATGGCCAACGAGAGCCCGCCCAGCGTCTGGCGCCTGCGCGAAATGCAGGGCTTCATCGAGGTCCTGCGGCGCGATCCCGCGCGTCTTCTCGGCATCCGCGATCTGGTCGAGGCCGTGAACACGCTGCCGGCCAACCGCTGGACCGACCTGATCGCCGAGGGGATTGCCGCGCTGGCCCGCGAACTCGCCGACAAGACCATGCCGGTTCCCGATCTCATCGAGTGGTTTGCCGAATGGGCGCGTGACACCCGCAGCGAACAGCGGGGTCTGCTGCTTCTGACGGCGCACCGCGCCAAGGGGCTGCAGTTCGACGATGTGGTGATCCTGAACGGTGGCTGGGAGGCTCCATCCCGAGGGGAGGATGCCGATGCGCCCCGGCGCCTGTTCTACGTCGCCATGACACGGGCGCGGCGCAGCCTCTGCATCATGGCGAGCGGCGCGCATCCATTCCTGCTGCAGGGCGGAGAGCCTCTGCTCTGGCGGAAGGCTCCGCCGCAATCTGGTGATGTGGTGGTGGCGACCCTGCAGTATCAGATGCCCAGCTTGAAGGCCGTGGATCTGTCCTGGGCAGGGCGTCTGCCTGCGGATCATCCCTCGCTGCGGGCGATCGCGGAAGCCCAGGTCGGCGATCCCGTGCGGGTGGTGAACGAGGGAGGAGCCTGGCTGATCCACGATGCCCGGGGACGTGCTCTGGGGCGTATGGCACGGACATGGTCCCCGCCAGCGGGTCTGAAGTTCTTGCGGGGAGAGGTCGGCGCCGTGGTGCGGTGGCGGAAAACTGATAACAAGGAGGAGTTCCGCGCCCATCTGCGCCGGGAGGTCTGGGAGGCTGTGTGCCCCGAACTGGTGTATGGGTGATGGCGGGGAGACACGTTGCCTCAGCGATGGTCATCCTGGCTGCGGGAGACGAAGACGCAAACATGAAGGATGCCTTGCCACCGTTCAGGCCCGGTATACAAGGAGCGCCAGCCAAGGTGTTTCGCACTCTACCTTCGGATGCCACATTCGAATTGGCTCCGCAATTTCTTCGATACTTAGGCTGTCGACGGTAATCTCGCCTCGCGGAGATGCGATTTCCTCAAAGCGTGATTTCTTGCTCATCTCCCCGGAAAAAATAATCAACTTTCCGTCCTTTTCGTATTTCGAAACTTGCTTGAAGAAATCCGCCCAAAGGGGGCGTTTTTGCCCGGCTTCTTTAAAAGTTTTCATTAGAAAACAGGTCGGGCGATCATTTTCCGCTCTGTGTTCCATAGGACAGGCAATTGGATCCTTGCTCGAGGAGAGCGGCGCTCCGTCGTTGGGGCAGGGCAAGGGGAGGTCCGGCTTGCCGTCGACCCGGAAGAGCAAAGTGCCAGACGACGGTTCCGTCGGCCGGGCTATCACCTCACATAGTTGCCTTCTCCAAGAACCAAACGTTCTCCAGTCGGCTCATGACGGGGCTTCAAGCAGGCCAAGCCGCGCTTGCGCGGTCTCTTTCCGAACACACGCTTTCACCGACCGAGCCATGCCATCCCGGAAGGCCAATGCCGTCCATGGTTCAAGCGCTCCGGCGATCAATGATTTTTGCGCAGAAACGAACCCGACCGTGAAGATCACCCTGCTCTCGGCAGACGAGGCCATTCGCCGCCCGAAACAGTTCTGCAACATGACCTGCAATGAGATGACAACCTCCTCCTGCTTCGACGAGGTGACCACGGTGGAGGTGTGGGTCAAAAATCTGACGAAACGGAAACAATGGAAAGACAATCTGGGTGCGCCGTGGTGCGGAAAAAACATGTCGGACTTGTTGGACTGCCAGCCCCCAGACCGGTCGCCAGGGTCATCCCGCCCGCCCCCCCCTTGATCCCCATAGGTGAGCGGAGACTTACCAGCCTGGGGTCATGCCTCCTGCCTTTCCCGCCCCGCCATGCCGTGCCATCAGATCGGCGACGGCTTTCGGAAGGGCGCTGTGCCGTTTTGGGTCGAACTGTTCCTGCGGCAGGCGATGCGCAAGCAAATTGAGGACGGCCTCGGCCTGGATCTTGTCGCGCCGGGCCTTGCCGGGGTCGCGGTCCTCGCGTTCTGACATCCACAGCTTATGGGCTGCCCAGATAGCGGGGGCCGGCGTTGTCATGCGCACCGGGTAGCCGCGGTCGTCGATGGCCACGGCAGCAAAGGATGGCGCCGAGACAAGCCATTCGAGACCGACAATGGGCGCGGGTATGGCATCGCCTTCAATCCGGCTTGTCTGACCGGGCATTCGGCGGTGGGCGGGCCGGGCTTCCGGCCGGATGAACTCCACCATGAAGCCGTCCTTGTTGGTCAGCCGATAATCACCTTTCTGCCGCTGCTCGAACGATTGATCGACCGACTTCGCCAAGGCCTCGAACCCCTTGCGGTTTCCATCGATCGCGATCCTCAATGGGGCGCGATCGTCGACAAGCACGTCGAGATCCCCCGTCGCGACCATCTCGCCTTGGAAGGTCACGGATGCCGCCGCCTCGTAGGCGTAAAGGGCATGCGTTCCCACGATCCGAAACCGCGCGGTGGCATCACTGTCATTGAGCCGCCGGATCAGGCGCGCGGCCAGGCCTGGAACCCGTTGATGGTTGAGGGCCCGCATCACGGCCGCAAGCTGGTCGATCCTTTGGGCCAGGCTGGCCAGCCTGCCTTCCGCCTCGGCCTTGCGGCGCGTGAAGGCTGCGAGGATCGCATCCGTTTCGTTCGAACGCGGGCCGAGACTGCGGGTGGAGCGCACCCCGTTGCGTGATGTGCGGCGATAAAGATACTGACGGCCGGATCGATCCTCATAGCCCATGGTGCCGCTCAGGTCGGACAAGGCTTCGGCCCGGACGCGCTGCCATTCGTCGAAGGCGGTGATCAGGTCGACCCGATCACGGATTATCCGGCTATCCAAGTCATTGTGGAGCATGGCTTTGGTGTTTCCAGTATGGTTTTATTGGAAGATAGCACCAAAGGAAGCTGTTTCAATACATTACTCTAACCTTATCGACATAGCGTCTCTCAAACGGAGGGGGGATGGGAGACGGACGACGGGGCAGTTGTTGACCTGGAGCGTCTGGCGATCCAGGTCGGGCGTATTATGCGGCAGTGCCGTAGGCCGGGAGTTGCCTTCGTGTCGCGCGGCCTCGGCCTCGCCGAAGGGTACGCCGCCAAAAAATCTGTTGGACTTGTCGGACTGTTGGACTGCGGCACCCGAAACCCTGCCGCCCAAGTCGTCCGCACCGTCAGCCTATCGCCGGACCTGGACCGAGGCCTTCGCGGGGGGACCGTTTTGGGGGAAAAACCCGGCCGGCAATCCCGTAGTCCTGCTTGGGAAGGATCCCGGCTTCCCTGCAGACCGCTTGGAGAGCCACGCTTTCGCGCAGGTCGACATTGTTGCGCTTGATCCAGCCCATCAGGCCGTCGCCAACCCGCTGGAGTAGCGCCCGCTGTTTATCAGACTTCTCGATCTGTTGCCGCAATTGCGCTTTCTGTTGCGCAAGCCGGCTTCCCTGCTTCGCGGCAGCCCGGATGACCGGCCTCATCTCGGGCAGATCGTATCGCATGGCGCTCGGATCGCCCGCGATGATGGCGCCGTCCCGTTCAAGCACCGTCCCGGCCACCATCTCCCGGGTGATGGACACCACGGCCTTGGCAATGTCTGCCGCACGCTTCCGCCACAGCCCGGCCTCGGCGAAGGCCTCATCCCGCGCCCGGATGGCCATGACAGCTTCTTTCTTGAGATCCTCGGTCACATGGGTCAGCTCCGCGCAGGCGTCGACGGCGGCCTGGCGCTCCTGTTCGGCGGCGTCCCGGACCGCAAGGGCTTCCGTCCGCTGCTCGACCGCTTGGTCGGCGCGGGCGGTTTCCTGATCGGCGCGACGGGCCTCGGCGTCCGCCTGCCTCCGCGCGGCCTGGGCACGTTCTGTCTCCAGCACGGCGGCCGCCCGCGCCATCTCGACGCGCGCTTCCATTGCCACGGCCCTGTCGTCCTTCAGGCGCAACTCTTGGTCGAGCACCGCCAGAAGGAGCCTCTTCTCCGCCAGCATCTCCTCGGCGGCGCGTTCTTCCTCCCGCAGGGCCACAGTCCGGGCGCCGAGCGCCGCGAGGGTTTCAGTGGCGGTTGCAAGCTGCCCCTCGATCTCGCCATGCCGCGCCGCAAGAGCGGCGCCTTGTTCGGTCAGCGCGGCCAGTTCCGCGCGCTTCCTGGCGAGATCCCCGGGCAACTCGCGATGCAACTGGCGGACCGATTTGTGTGTCACCTCGGAGAAGGTGGCGCCGGCGGCCAGGCGGTCTCCGTATCTGTGGCCCCGCTCGACACCCGGGCAGTGCTTGGCCATGACTTCGGCGGCAAGGCTCTGCAACTCGGCCATGACCGCGGGTCTGGTGGTTGTCGAGAGCGGCTGACCGTCCAGATCGACGGCGGCAAGGACGAAATGGGCGTGGATCGTGGCCTCGTCGCCGTGCGACCCCAAACCATGGAGCGTGGTCTTCAAGCGATCGGCAACGGCCTGTGCCAGCTCCTGAAAGGCGGCGTCCCGCTGCTCGGGGGTCAAGGCTTCGAAGAGCTGCGCGGCCTCATGGCCAAAGCCGATGATGCCCCGCGTCGCCACTGCGGCGTTGGACTTCATGCGCCGTTTGACGATGCGCTGTTCCCGCCGCGCCGCGCAGACGGCCCGCAGATCGGCGGGCTTGGCATATGCCATCAGGGTTCGATTGCACGCGCGGCGCGCGGCGTCGACATATTTCGGCTGCGGTCCGATTCGCAGATCGTGACGCCGCTGCCCGGAATAAACCTTGCAACTGGCCGCCTCCAGGCGAATGATAACGGCCCGGGGATTTCCGTTTTTCACATTATCCATAAGGATATTCTCGGCGTCGTCAGGCATTTTATATTATAACCTACTAGTGATAATCTTATCCCTCTTCGGGTCATGAGGACTATCTCCCGCCGGAAAGAAAAAGTCTCCGCCTGTTTTCCACAATGTTCGGCGCGGGACATCATGCGAGCGAATTGATATCCGCGAAACACCACGATCGGGAAACGGCCGCTGCCGGGACTCTGCGCCGCAAGCAGGAGAGCATGGCCACCCGTTTGCCGTTCCTATGCCACGGACATCTTATCAGCCGCGGGACAAAGGGCGCGAGGACCGCGGGTCGCTGCTGTCTGGTCTCGCCGACAAGCTCTGCCTTGATCTGCCGCGTCCGTTCATGCATCGGCGAGGTTGGCCTGCGGTTGCAGGATGCGTGGCCATGATGGGACACGGCACATCAAGCTCTCCCGACGACGGTCGACCTGAACTGCGGCGGCGTGGCGGTGGCGCAGCTTGGGATCCAAGCCGTGCCACGGACGCTATATTACACTATTGTAATATTACTATAGAGATCTATTGTGCTAGATTTTTGTGCCTGTTGGGGATCATTCTGGCATGACCCTCATCGGGTCTCCCAGATAATATCATCCTAGTGTAATATTATAATAGCTTCGCCATAAACCGTGCCCGTGACGCTGAGGGCGCCGCCGTTGCATCACGCTATTGGCTCCGGCCGGGGGTGATCGCATGATAGAATAATATTACGATAGTTTGCTATTATCATAGTTCTGATCTTGGGATGACGTGCGGAGGTGATAGGATCCTACCATGATAAATACCTACTATAATATAATTCTATTATGCTATCACCTCAACCCGTTGCTTTATCGCGGACTTCCACACCGGTAGAAGTCCTCGTAGGTGTCCTGTCGGCTGTTGTTATAGTCGATGCAGAGACCGGCCTCGTCAATCTGGGTCTTGAGGAGTTCGGCTTCGTTGCAGTCGCCAAGGCTAATGCCGTTGCTGTTGCCGGTGGAGTCCATGCAGGCGGTGAAGGCCGCCACGAAGCTGTCCACGAGGCGCATCTCCTTGCGGCTGAGCGGGCCGCCGGGAAACAGGGCGGTGGCGGCAATCACCGCGATCAGGAGAATAGCGGCGCCGGCGGCGGCGATCAGGATGCGCGTGCGAGTCATGCTTTCTGTCCTTTCCGAAAGATGGGGCGGCGGCCTGCCGCCCCGATACAGGCGTGGCGCGGGCGCTCAGCGGCGGATCAGCGCGGCGAAGTCCGGGAACGTGCCGGTTTCGGTGGCGCGGTAGCCGAGATCGCTGGCGGCCGCGAAGGGATCGTCGAAGGTGCCCAGGTCCGGATGGCAGGCGCGCAGATACATGGTGGTGATCAGTGTGGTGGCGCCCGCCGGGGTGACCAGGTCGAGCGCGGTATAGCTGGCGTCGCCCGCCATGAAGGCCGGGCGCCTGCCGCTGCAGAACACCTGCACGGGCGAGGGTTCGCCCCAGTCGAGGCCGCCAGCCGGGGTGTCGGGATCGTCCGAGACTGCCTGGCGCAGGATGACCATCACCAGGTCGCCGGGCACAGCGGCGCTGCCCTGGCCGACAACCTGGCGCGAGGTCTGGTCGTAGTGGATGCACTCTCCCATGTGGCAGCGGGCCAGATACGGCTCGGCCTGGGCGAGGGCGGCGGGCAGGGCGAAGGCGGCGGCAAGGAGGAAGGGCTTCATGGGTGTCTCCACAATCGAAAAAGGTCTTCGGGAAAGTCTTCGGAAAGGACGGGCAGGGGGATCAGTCGACGCAGCGGTCGGCATGGGCGAGGCAAAGATCCAGGGTGGCGGGCGCGTCGGGGTCGAGATCGCCGCGCAACGGTCCCGGATCGAGCGCGATCCCGGTGATGCGCCAGACGCCCGGCGCCCCGGCTGCGGTCAGGGTGCCGGTCAGGGTCCGCACGCCGCTCTCGCCTTGGGCCTGCAGGCTCACCTCGTAGCGGGTCTCCCGGAACAGCCCGCCATGCCGGGTCAGCGTTGCGGCGGCCGGCAGGTGGCAAAGGAGCCTGCGCAGCGGAAGGAGGCCCTTCTCGCCCAGGTCGAGATCGGCGTTGCGTAGATCGTCGCCTGCCTTGGCTTCGTCATAGAGGCGGGCACAGTGGGCCTCGCCATGCTGTTGCTGGAATGCTGCGGACAGTTCCTGGCACTGACGGTGCAGGCCGGCAAGCAGCGGCGCCTCCGGGTAGCGGGTGCAGTTGAGCAGCACCGCCGAGTCCACACTACCCGGTTCGAGGTCTGCATAGGCCGCCGCCAGGCGCTCGGCCTCCGTTGCCAGCACCCGGGCGCGCTTCTCGGCCACGCGGGCCTCGGCCTCCTGCGCGACAGCGTTCAGTTCAGTCACGGCCGCGTCAAAGGCGGCGCCTGCCGGGCGCGGCCCGAAGTCCGGCAGGACCGCGTAGCCGTCGGTCGCCAAGGCATCCTCATAGCTCTCGCCCGCCGCCTCGGCGCGGGCCGCGTTCTCGGCGATCCGGGCCTTGCCGACGCGGGTCAGATGCGGGGCGGCGATGTCCCCGCAGCCACGGGTGATCCGGGCGGCGAGCGCGGTGTCCATGCCGGCCATGACGGCGCCGATGCGCCGCGCGCAGTGACTGGTGATCGCGGCGATGTCGGTCTCGTCCGTGACGCCTTGCGCCAGTTCCTCCGCCAGCACCGGGACGGCGGCCTCGAGGAGACGCGCGGTGGCCGGCCGCAGGACGCGGTCGATCTCCTCGCGCGAAAGACCGCTGTCGCGCAGCGCCGCCGGATCAAGGCTGAGCCAGTTGGCCGCACGGTAGCTATCAAACGTGACGGGGGTGGCCGCCAGGCTGCCGATGGTCGCGCGCAGCTTGTCCATGCCCGCGATGCGCGCCTCGATGCGGGGCCAAGCCTGGGCCACCAGCGTCTCATACCGGTCGCTGGCGCAGGATTGCGACAGATCCATGGTGGCTTGCGCGAACTCGCGCGTCCAGTGCTGGACCGGCATGCCCGAGGCGATCTCGAGCAAGGCTTCCTCGCCGATCATGCTGAGGTTCGGCGACATCATGTTGGTGCTGACACCGTCCACGGTCGCGCAAATCCGAGCGGGATCGGTCTCGGCCATGACCGACACGTCGCGGCCCGCCGCCAGCAGCGCCAGGGCACGGGTGTCCTGCAGTTCGGTCAGGAGTTTCGCGTCCGCACGGTCCCGGCTGGCGCGCCAGGCGTCGCGCATGGCGGGCAGCAGCGCCGCCGCCTCCTCGCCGTCGATCTCGCCGGCGAGGGCACGGGCACGCTCGACCATGCGGCTGCCCATCGTCTTCAGCCCGTCCTGGACCGCCCGGCGCTTGCTCTGCTGGTCCAGGGGCGGCAGGAGGACAGGCGGGGGCAGCGCCTCGGCGGCGGCGCGCGCGGCGACAAGATCGGCTGGGGAGGGGTTCTGCGCGCCCGTCATGGCGAGCACGGCCTCATAGCGGGCCAGGGGTGCCTCCGCCGGCGCAAAGGCGAAGGCCTCGCAACCCGGCAGGGGGGCGCCGTCGAAGCCCGCCGGCTGCAGCGTGGGCGCGTCGCCTTCCAGGCCGCTCACCTGTGCCTTCGGATAGTTCGCAACCCGGTCCAGGACGACGCTTTGCCCTTCCAGGAACTCCGCCGGCAGGTGCCAGTCCCGTCCCGAGACGCGGTTGTCCTGCCCGCGCCAGAACAGGCGGATGTTGGGCTCCTCGTCCGGGGCGACACGCAATTCCAGGACATGGCTGCGGCCGTCGCAGGTCACGGACTGCGAGGTGTAGTAGCGGGCCTCATCCGCAAGCGCCGAGGTGGCAAGACACAGTGTGGCGACGGAGCCGAGGAGGGCGGTGACGGATTTGTTCATGGGGCAATCCTTCGGGAACGCATGCGGGCAGAGGCCGCTGGCGGAGGGGCAGGAGGGTGGGAGGGTAAGCGGGAAAGGCGCCGCCGCGGGACGGAAGGTGTCAGGCGCCTATGGCCGCAAGGGACCGTCTCGAATGCACGGGCGGACGGCCGGGGCGGAGCGCCCGCCGAAAGACCTTCTGGAAATGCTCAGCCATGCGGTTCTCGGATTGGAATGAGGCAACACTGGAAATCTCCTGATCTCTATCCATAGAATATTTCCAGATCCACAAAATACTTCATGGATTGGTTTGGACTGTGTCGGGTCTATCCTCGGCATGGACGTTTCCGCCGCCCCTCTTGTCACAGCCTTTGCCCGGGTGCTTCGTCGCCATCGGACAGCCCGGGGGATCGCGCAGGAGGAACTGGCCTACAGCGCAGGGATCAGCCCGCGCTATGTCTCGCTCCTCGAAGGCGGCAAGCATGGCCCGAGCCTGACCACGATGGCCAAGCTCGCGGCCCGACTCGGCACGCCGCTGTCGGAGCTGATCCGCGAGGCCGAGGCGGAACTCGATGATCCTTCCGTCTGACGAACAGATGGCGGACGGCGGGAAGGGCTGTCCGTCATGGTGGCTGGATCTGGCGCAGGAGCGCCCGCAGCCGGTCCACCCTGTCGCGGGCCAGCATCGCGCCACGGGCCAGGGCGGCGCCATGGCTGTCGCCGAGGCCCTCGGCGGCCCAGAAGATCAACTCAAGGATCTCGGCCAATACCGCCGCCTCGTCCCGGGCCTCGGCCAAGAGGGCCATCTCAAGGCTCATGGCGTGCCTCCGGGTCCGGCTTGTGCCGGTCCAACCCTTCCTCGCCAAACACCAGGACGCGCTCGGCGCAGAGGCGGTCTGTAAGGTCGCGCAGCCAGAGATGCTCGACGGCGAGGAGTTGCCGGGCGCGGCGCAGTGCGGCGCGCAGCCGCCGGTCGGCGCGGGTCCGCACGCCCTGGTCGGACATCATCATCCGCGCAGGGTCCGGAACCCGGACGAGACTGTGGCCACTGAGGCCGTAGACCAGTTCCAGCCTCAGGGCGATCTCCGTGGCCTTGGCCAGATCGCTGTCCGCTCCCCGCCCGGCACCGGCGGAGCCGTTGCCCAGCACCAGCTCCTCCGCCGCCCGGCCCGCCAGCAGACAGGTCAGCTGGTCGACAAGATCACGCCGGGTCAGCAGCGGCGCCCGGTCCGCCACCATGACCTGCCCGCCCGACATGCCGACGCGGATCTCGTGGACGCGACCGCGCGCGAGCAGTGTCGCGACGATGGCGTGGCCGGCCTCGTGGACCGCCACCCGCCGGATGATGGCCGGCTCCTCCCGCGCCAGTCCCAGAGCCTTGGCGACATCGGTGGCGGTCAGCGCGCGACCGTCCGCTCGCGCCCGGCTGCGGGCCTCGCGCAGGGCGCCGTCGATCGCGGCGGCGCTTTGCCCGATGGCGCGCCGCGCCAGGCGGTCGATCTCCCTGCCCGACAAATGACCATCGAGACGCCCGGCCAGGATGTGGACGATGGCGGCGGGGCCGGGCGGCGGCACTTCGACGATCCGGTCGATCCGGCCCGGGCGGCGGATGGCCGGATCGAGGGCCTTCACGTCGTTGCAGGCGGCGACAATGATTACGCCGGGCGTGCGGCCGGCGCCGTCCAGCAATTCCAGAAGGCTGTTGATGACTTGGCGGCGATAATTCTCGGCATGACGGTCGGCGCTGTTGCGATCGCCGGCGCTGTCGATCTCGTCCAGGAACAGGATCGCCGGGGCGGCCGCCTGCGCGGCGGCGAAGCTCGCCCGCATCTCGCCCAGCATATGGCCCAAATGCCCGGCAGCCTGCCAGGCCGAGAAACTCCCCTCGATCAGCGGCACGCCCGCCGAGGCGGCAATGGCGCGCGCCAGCCAGGTCTTGCCGGTGCCCGGCGGGCCGCAGAACAGGAGCGAGCGGGTCATGTCCGACCAGGCGGCGCGCCCGGCGGACCAGACGGCGAGATCGGAAACCAGTCGTCGGGCGGCCTGCTCGGCCTCTCCATAGCCCACGATGTCGTCCAAGGTTGGACTGTTGGACCGGTTGGACCGGACGAGGCGGTGCAGTTCGTCGATCTGCCGGTCACGGATGCGGTGGCGCAGGGCGAAGCGCAGCTGGCCCGGCGACAGCGCGCGCAGGGCGGCGTCGTCAGGCAGGCGCTTTCGCAGACTGGCCGCGCCGCCGCCCCGCAGGCTGAGGGCGGCGGCGATCAGCCACCCGTCCACCGGTCCGATCCGCAAAGGCGCGGGCAGCATGGCGGCGACCTCGCCCGGCACCGGCACACCCTGTTCGATCAGCAGGACATGCGGCGTAGTAGACGCGCTGATCGCGGCCATGGCGTGCTCAAGAGCGGCAGACGGACGGTCCTTCGCCTTGGCGTCGACCGGCATGCGCAGCACGATGATCTGCACCGGCGGGCGCCCATTGCCCGGCGCCAGCAGCGCCGCAAGCAGCGACGCCGCCGTGTCAGTCATCGTGCCGGGCGGGCAATGCAGGACGGTCACCGTGCCAACCGCCGTCAGCGCGGTAATAGCCTCGGAGTCGGGCAGCGCCCGACACAGGCCGGCAAGCGCGATGGCGCGCAGCGGATCGTCCGCCAGGCAAGACACAGGCTGCGGGCGCTGCCCCCATTCGGGCAACTCCTCGATCTGGTCCTCGACCTCGTCGAGGCGGCCGTCTACAAGGGCTTGGAAGACTTCGTCGGACATCTCCCTGTCGGGAACAGGCGGGCAGGGTGCCGCGTCGAGGCAGGCAGCAACAGTCAGGTAGTGGGTCATCCAGGCGGGCATGGCGGACTCCTTCAAGAAGGGCAGGGGTGGCGGACAGGACGGCAGGGTGGAGCTGGCTCAGCAGCCTGCCTCGTGTTCGCCCCCACCCTTGGACCCGCCACCGTCCTCATCCCCGATCGCTGCGGCCCGCCCGGCGCCGGGCGCCTTGCCGTCCCGGGCGGTCTCCGCGATGCGGTTGAGGCGGCGTTCCAGCTCAGGCCGCAGCCAGGGATGGTAAACCTCGCTGACGACATTGAGGACGCCACGATAGTCGTTGGGCGGCACTACGGCGTCCGGATGCTGCCTGCGCAGGCGGGCGTGCAGGCGTTTCTCGGTGGCGCAGGCCGCGTGCCCTGTGGGCATGGCGATGCTGCGCAGCAAGGTGACATGCGCCTTGCAGGGCAAGCCCAACTGATGCTTCTGGCGCTTCAGCGGATTGGCGCTGTAGCCCAACTTCAGGAGATGGAGGCCGTTGTAGCGGATCTCGAACAGATAGATATTGCTGGGCTTGGCGGTCCACGTCTCACCGCAACCGGCGCAATCGCATTGGCCCCATTGCAGGTTGGCGCGGGCGATCCGCTGGTCATGCCCGCAGGCATTGTGGCGATAAAGGTGGTAGTTCGGGTTGCCGCGCGGATCGGGTCCGATCCGGGTCCAACCATGTCGGGCGGCGATTTGCTGCTCTTTTTGAGCAAAGCACCGCTCGCAGCGCAGGCCAATCTGGCCATCGGCGACGCGGTTGATAATCTCGAACTGCCGCCGGAGGCTATGGCCGCAGGCGGCGCGAAACAAGCCGTATTGCGGATGATCGGGGTCCGGGCCGAGATAGGAAAGGCCCGCCGCCGTTGCGCGCTCAGCCCGCGCCGTCTCCAGGCAGGACCGACAGAGCGGTTGGTTGTTCATCAGCACATAGAGCTTCGTCATGCTGACGGCGCCACATTGCCGGCAGCGCAGGGCCAGGTGATAGCGGTCCTGGACCCGTGCCATCAGATCGAAGCCTTTTTGGTATGCCGCCTCGGCCCAGCGTGCGTGGAGCGGACCGGGGTGAGGGGAGAGATCGGCGGGGTGCGGCGCAGCAGGTGTAGGATGATGCAGGCTGGACATGGGAATGCTCCTGAAAGCAATGGGTGGAAGTGCCGGACGCGGGGCATCGCCGCGCGGCCCTTGCGGAAACCGGCGGGCGGTGCGCGAAGCACGCACCGGTCACGGCATGACTGGGTGTCAGGGGGCGGGCGTCAGGCGGCGACGGGGACCGGGTGGTCGGGGCTGTCGGCCGCCGCGATCTCCAGCGGATCGACAAGCGCCGAAAGCGAGGCCAGGTCCGCGACCTGCATTCGCGCCGCCGTCAGCATCGCGCCGACCCGCCGCGCGACAGGATCGGTGCCCGGGCAGTCGAAAAGGCCGTCTTCGCGGTCGAGGCAGGCGGTAAGCCGCAGGAACTCCGACGATGAGTCGGACTCGATCAGCGCGAAGAGCAGTAGCGCCATGCGCTTCAGGGGCAGATCCTCGCGCCGCACGGCAACAAAGGCGCGGATATGGTCGATTTGCGTCAACACCTGGGTGCGGGCGGTTTCCGCGTCGCGATGCCAGTGAAGGAATGCCGGATGCCAGGACGCGGCATCCTCGATGTCTCGCTCAGCCTCAATGTAGCCGCTGACCAACCCGATCAGGCGAGAGAACGTGCGCGAGATCTCGGTATGTGTGAAATGGGCAGAGGGTTTTGTCACGCCGCACGGCGTGGTAGATGCTGGGACAGCCATGATTGATCTCCGTAGGATCGTTGTGGTTAGGGCGGAGCAGGAGGGCTCAATCTCTTGCTTTCGCCCGGCTAATATGACTATATGACATTAAATAGTCAACTACCTAGTTAGAAGAATCTACAGAATGGCAAAAATGGGGCGCCCCCCTAAGGATACGGAGCCTGTTACCATACGCATGGAGCAGGATATGCTACGCGCGATAGACGACTATCGAAGGCAGCAACCTGACCTGCCATCCCGACCGGAGGTCGTCAGGCGTGTGATGAGCAAGTGGCTTGAATCTCAATCACAGACCTGAATTGGCTTAGCTGACGTGTAGCGTTCCCCGGTATTCAGCAAACGACTGAGGGTCTACGGCCTAGAAGCATCATGAAGCGGAATTAGCGATCCCCGACAGATTTATGATCGTCATCCGACACGCTGCTCGGGGAGCTTGGCAATCCTAAATTAGCTGCCAAGGGCTTGCCACAACTCGCTAAGAAGCGGGCATTGCTTGTAGTAATTGAACAAAGTGAATACATGCTTGAATACGCTGCGGCTGCGGACTGCTTTGCTAGGCAGGAGGCGTGCAAGCAACTAGATCTGTAGCTGGTCCTTGCGTCAACTAAAATGTCCATCCCTCGTGTCAGACGACGTGGTTCCATAATCTCGGTTATCAGTCACAGAGGTATAGCCGCAAAGTTAGAATGTCTCACCTCTGCAATTCAGGAATGTCACACTGCCTTGGATGAACATCGTGTCGATCCGTGGGAGTCGGGACATGGGATGGGTGATGATGAGCGAACGAGAACTGAACCGCGTCGAGGTTCTGAGCCAGGTGGTGCAAGGCCAGATGTCTGCCGTGAGTGCGGCCGATGTTCTGGACCTGAGCCGCAGACAGGTTCACCGGTTGCTGAAGCGGTTCGGGGCTGACGGCGCGGCGGCGATCCGGCACCAGGCGCGTGGCCGGGCATCGAACAACCGGATTGACCCCTCAATCCGGGAGGCTGCCACGGCGCTTGTTCGGGAACGTTATGCCGACTTCGGCCCGACCCTGGCGGCCGAGAAGCTGGCGGAGTGTCACGGGCTGACGGTCTCGCGCGAGACCTTGCGCAAGTGGATGCAGGATGCGGGTTTGTGGCTATCGCGCAAGCAGCGCCGGACGTTTCATCAGCCACGCCTGCGTCGGGAGTGCCTTGGCGAGCTGATCCAGATCGACGGCTCGGATCATCGCTGGTTTGAGGATCGCGGTCCGGCTTGCACCTTGTTGGTGTTCATCGATGACGCCACCAGCACCCTGATGCACCTGGAGTTTGTCAGCTCCGAAAGCACCTTCAGCTATTTCGGAGCCTTGGAGCGGTATCTGACGCTGCATGGCCGGCCCGTTGCCTTTTACTCCGACAAGCACACGGTGTTTCGGGTGCCGAAGCAAGGTGCCAGAACAGGCTATGGGATGACCCAGTTTGGCCGGGCCCTGAACGAGCTGAACATCGAGATCCTGTGCGCCAACAGCTCTCAGGCCAAAGGCCGCGTCGAGCGCGCCAACCGCACCCTGCAGGACCGTCTGGTGAAGGAACTGCGGTTGGCTGGCATCTCCGACATGGAAGCCGCCAACACCTTTCTTCCCGGCTTCATGGCGCGCCACAACGCGCAGTTTGCCAGGCTGCCCCGCCGGTCCGACAACCTGCACCGGGCGCTGAATGTCGAAACGGACCGGCTGCGCGACATTCTCTGCTATCGCGACGAGCGCTATGTCAGCAGCCAGTTGGCCTTTTCCTACGACCGGCTGCGGATCATCCTCGTCGAAAACGAGATCACCCGCGATCTGCCGGGCAAATACGTGGACAGCTATGAGTTCGCGGACGGCCGGCTGGAGTTCCGCTGGAAAGGTGTCTCGCTTCCCTACTCCGTGTTCGACAAGGATCAGCGGGTGACCCATGCCGCCATCACCGAGAACAAGCATCTGAGCGCGGTCCTGGAATATATCAAGGCCGAGCAGGACAAGGCTCCGCCGAAGGTGCACCGGGTCGGCAAGCAACGCACCCGCTACACGCCCACGGGACGGCGCAACAACGGCTGGAACTCGCTGGCGGACCGCAAGGCAAAGGCGTATGCCGCTCCACCCCTGGAATGACGCTTCCCTGGCCCAACTGCGGTGATACCCTGCGCTTTGATCGAGCAAGCGGGGCAAGAACATGGCAGACAGCGCTGAGCCGGAGATCATCTTCTCGGATCTGACACAGGACGTGCTGATCGACGGTCACCGGTTTTCTGTCGAGATCTACCGGACCTCGATCCACCTGGCTGGGTGCTGTCGGTCATGAACAGGTTCGGCACCCTGACGATCTCGGACAGCCCACCCTATCTTGCCGATGGTCTTGCCTGGCGGGATTTCGAGAAGCGTGTCGAAACGGACGGCATTCGCACCTTCTACTCGCCAAAGGAGCATCGAAAGCTTCGGCTCTGAACGCATGGCCGATCAGGGCTCCGATGCTCGAGGTCTCCGCCCTGCCCGGCCATGCTTGACCACCTTCGGTGAGACATTCCTACTTTGCGCAGCCGAGGACATTTCAACTTGGTTGCAACAAGAGGTATAGCCGCCGCATGACCCGCTCTTTCCAGCAAGGCCAGCTTGACCTGATGGGTAGCGTAATCGGACTCAGCGAGTGCAAGCGCTAGGATCAGGCGTTGTGATCGTGCGTCTCGCCCTGTTGATGGTGCTGGGGTTGTCTCCCGGAGGCTTGGGCCGATGCCCAAGCGGCGCTCTGGGTGCCGCCCGAGGAGCCAACAACAAAGTGGATCCATTTGAAGCCGCTTCTACGCCACCAGCGTGGCAACCTGTTCGTTCTTGATCCAAGACAAGAACGCCTCGCGCGCCCTACGTCGACCGGTATCGCGCAACGTCTGGCTGGACTGGATCAGGTAATAATTATACTCGTCCAAAACCGATCTTTCGGACAGTTGCACCAACCGTCCTTCAGCCAAGTCCGGCCCGATCATTGCCAGTGAGCACAGCGCTACCCCCTGTCCTGCCAAGGCTGCAGCGCGCAGCAGATTGAAATCTTCGAAGATTGCCCCGGGTAGCCGATCTGGAATATCCGACCCTGCACGCGCCAACCAAGTTTTCCAGCCCGACAGGTCAGTATCGTGCAAAAGCCCCATTGCCAAAAGCCATTCGACCGACAGTTTGGCTGGGCCCGTGCCGACCAGTGTCGGGCTACCTACCGGCACGCTGCGCCCGGACAAGAACGGTTCTGCCACAATGCCTTCGCCCTGAGGACGCACGTCGGCAAAGGTGAATGCCACATCGGTTGTCGTGACGTCGATCTCGTGGCCGTGGTGGGCATAGATCACCCGCAACTGGATCTCTGGATGCAAGGCCCGGAAGCGCGGGAGGCGGGGGATCAGCCAGCAGACCGCTACAGACGGGATCGCTGCCACGACTACCGCGCCATCGGAGGACGCAGGCCGCGCCCGGCGGCATGCCGCATCGATCCCATCGAATGCCGTTGTCAGATCGCGGGCCAGGGCGATGCCGCGCGGCAGCAGGCGTGGCGTCCGCCCGCTGCGGTCAAACAACGATACCCCCAGCCAGTCTTCTAGGTGCTTGATCTGGTGGCTGATCGCCGATTGCGTGACAAACAGATCTGCGGCCGCCGCACGGAAGCTGCCAGTTCGGGCCACGGCCTCAAAAGCGCGCAGAGCATTCAGCGGCGGCTGGGACATTAATCGCCTTTTATGAGAAAACCTAATCAGAGCTTTATAATTGGTCTTTTGACCGCTGCAAACTCTACGTGCATGTTTCAGTAAATATCATATCAGGAGGAAGCGATGATCGAGCGTGAAAGACTTCAAGATTTCGTCGGCAACGGCGACAAGGCCAAAGGCACCTTCTCGGACGCGGAAATGCAGCGGCGGCTTGATGCGATCCGCAAGCACATGGCCGACAACAATGTCGATGCGGCGCTGCTCACGTCCTATCACAACATCAACTACTACGCCGACTTCATGTATTGCCAGTTCGGTCGGCGCTATGGGTTCTTCGTGGACCATGACCACGCCACCTCGATCAGTGCGGGCATCGATGGTGGCCAGCCGTGGCGCCGGACCTTCGGCGGGCGCAACCTGACCTATACGGACTGGCAGAAGGACAACTATTTCCATGCCATCCGCCAGATCATCGGTAAGGCGCGTCGCATCGGGATCGAGTTCGACCACGTCAACATCGACCTGCTGAACCTGCTGAAGGCCGAGTTCCCCGGCGTCGAGTTCGTGGACATCGCCGCCCCCGCCATGCGCCTGCGCATGATCAAGTCGGCCGAGGAAATTGCCCATATCACCGAAATGGCCCGCATCGCCGATCTGGGCGGCGCGGCCTGTGTCGAGGCCACCGCCGTTGGCGTGCCGGAGCATGAGGTGGCGTTGCATTCCACCGCCACCATGGTGCGCAAGATTGCGAAGTCCTGGCCGGATGGCGAATTGCTGGACACCTGGACCTGGTTCCAGTCGGGGATCAACACCGACGGCGCCCACAACCCCGTCACCAGCCGCAAGCTCCAGCGCGGCGACATCTTGTCGCTGAACTGTTTCCCAATGGTCGCGGGCTATTACGTCGCGCTGGAACGCACACTGTTTGCCGAGGAAGCCAGCGACGAGCATATCCGGCTGTGGCAGTTCAACTGCGACGTGCATGATCGCGGCAAGGAGCTGCTGGTGCCGGGCGCGAAATGTTCCGACATCGCCTCCGAACTGAACGAGATGTATGCCGCCGCCGACCTGCTGCAATACCGCAGCTTCGGCTATGGCCACAGCTTCGGTGTCCTTTCGCACTATTACGGCCGTGAGGCTGGCCTGGAACTGCGTGAGGACTGCGACACGGTGCTGGAGCCCGGCATGGTCGTCAGCATGGAGCCGATGATCACCATTCCCGAAGGCCAACCCGGTGCCGGCGGATACCGCGAGCACGACATCCTGGTGATCGAGGAAGGCGGCAACCGCAACATCACCGGCTTTCCCTATGGGCCGGACCACCTGATCGTCAAGAACGCGGCCAAGGCCAAGGCCGCCTGACAGAAAGAACCGGCGGGGCGCAAACCCCGCCGTTTTTCTTTCAACGACATCCGAAAGCCGTCCGGCGGGCCAGGAGGGTCAGGCCGGAAACGCTGACACATGTCATCATCGGTCCACCTGGGAGGAAACCATGACCGCCATGACCATTCCCACCGTCGCGGGTCCGGACACCTTGGGAGATGCCAGCGCCACCCCCGCCGTCTTGCGCAAGGTTCTGACCGCCAGCTTCATCGGCAACTTCGTCGAATGGTTCGACTATGCGTCCTACGGCTATTTCGCCACCGTGATTGCGGTGGTGTTCTTCCCCGAGATCGCCCCCTCGGCCGCGCTGCTGGCGACCTTTGCGGTGTTCGCGATTTCCTTCATCATCCGACCCATCGGGGGAATTGTCTGGGGAAGCATCGGCGATCGCATCGGTCGGAAAACCGCCTTGTCCTGGTCCATCCTGATCATGTCAGGCGCAACGACTCTGATCGCGTTTCTTCCCGGCTTTGCGCAGATCGGATTTGCAGCGCCGATCCTGTTGCTGGTCCTGCGCATGGTGCAGGGCTTTTCCGCATCCGGTGAATATGCTGGGGCGGCATCCTTTCTGGCCGAATACGCCCCGCCCGAAAAGCGCGGGTTCTATACCAGTATGGTTCCCGCCAGCACCGCGGCGGGCCTGCTGGCGGGATCGTTGATCTCGGCCCTGCTGTTTTCGCTGCTGGATACCGCACAACTGCAAAGCTGGGGCTGGCGCCTGCCGCTGCTTCTGGCATTTCCGATGGGTCTTGTGGGCCTCTATATCCGTCTGAAGCTGGAGGACACGCCCAAGTTCCGGGAACTGGAAGCGCGCCATCACATCGAGGCGACCCCGGTCAGGGAACTGTTCACCACCTATCGCAAGCCGGTCATCCGCGCCTTCGGCGTGACCTGCCTCAACGCCGTCGGCTTCTACCTGATCCTCAGCTACATGCCGACCTATCTCATCACCGAAATGGGAATGGAAGAAAGTGCTTCGTTCCTGGCCAACAGCATCGCGCTCTTCGCCTATATCTTCCTGATCTTCCTGATGGGCACGCTGTCTGACCGCTTCGGGCGCAAGACGGCACTGATTACTGCTTCGGTCCTGTTCATGGTCCTGACGGTGCCGCTGTTCGGCATGCTTGACGGCGCGACCTTCGGGACGATCGTGCTGATCCAGGTGATCTTCGGCGCCCTGCTGACCGTGAACGACGGCACCCTGCCCTGCTTCCTGACCGAGATCTTCCCGACGCGCGTGCGTTATTCCGGCTTTGCCTTCAGCTTCAACACCGCCAATGCCCTGTTCGGCGGCACCGCGCCCTTCATTGCCACTTGGCTAATCTCGGCTACCGGCAGCAAAGCCGCACCCGCCTGGTTCCTGCTAGCGGCGGCGGTTGTCGCCCTGATCGCCATGCTGTCCTGCCGTGAAACCGCTAGCAGACCATTGGAAGACTGAGCCGACCCTTATTCCACGCAAAAGGCGGCCCCAAGGCCGCCTTTTTCGTCCGCTGCGCTTTGGTTCTCAGATCATACCGAAGGCGTGCATCGGTTCGACCATACTAATGAGGCTTGGCGCTCGTAACGCCGTATTCCTTTTCAAGAGCCGCTGTCCGGGATATCACGCATGGCTGACACGGGCGCAAGTCATGCGCCACCTGCGCGAAAAACAATCAAGCCAGGAACTTCCTGATTATTCTTTCCTGCAGCAAGCAACGCAGTTTCGGTCCTAATGCAGCACGAGAGCCAGCCATTGTGGAAAGCTCCGCTCGTATATGAGTGTTTCTCATAGGAACTTGAGGAAAGCTCCTTTGACAGACGGCACAATTGGGCGCTCCGCTTGAGGAAAAGACAGCCAGCCATGTCGCCATGGTTGGGCTGATGACCTCCACATCCAGCACGGGAAGCATCATGAAGACGTCTCTCATCCTCGGCACTGCCCTTGTTCTGATCGCGTCCGCCGGCATGGCGGAACAGATCACTGTCATGTCCTGGGGCGGCACCTACAGCCAGAGCCAGGTCGAGGCCTATCAAAAGCCCTTCACCGCCGATACCGGCATTACCGTCGTATCGGTCGACAGCGACAATCCGGCCATCCCGATCAAGGCGCAGGTCGAGGCCGGAAATGTCACCGTCGACGTGGTGGACATCGAATATGCCGATGCCATCCGCCTGTGCGATGAAGGTCTGCTGGAGGAGATCGACTCCGCTATTCTGCCCCCTGCCCCGGACGGCACGCCCGCGACCGAGGATTTCCTTCCCCAGGGTCTCAGCGACTGCGCGGTGGGTTCGATCGTCTTCTCGACCGTTTATGCCTATGACCGCACCCGCTTTCCGGACAACCCGCCCACGACCATCGTCGATTTCTTCGACACGGCGAAGTTTCCCGGCAAGCGCGGCCTGAAGAAGGCGCCCAAGGCGCTGCTGGAGATGGCGCTGATGGGCGACGGCGTTCCGGCGGATCAGGTCTACGACCTGCTGTCCACGCCTGAGGGTGTGGACCGTGCCTTCGCCAAGCTGGACACGATTAAGGATGACGTGGTTTGGTGGGAAACCGGGGCGCAGGCGCCACAGCTTCTGGCCGACGGCGAGGTGGTGCTGTCCACCGCCTATAATGGCCGGATCTTCAACGCCGCCGTGTCGGAGGGCCGCCCCTTCGACATGGTCTGGGACGGGCAGGTTTATGAATACAACCTGTTCGCCATACCCAAAGGCGCGCCCAACAAGGACGCGGCACTGGAATACATCGCCTTTGCCACCGGCACGCAGCGGCTGGCCGATCAGGCGAAGTGGATCAGCTATGGCCCGGCCCGCAAATCGTCGGCGCCCCTGGTCGGCCTTTACCAGGACGGCAAGACCGAGATGGCCCCGAACATGCCGACCAACCCCGACAACATGAAGAACGCACTCGCGTCGTCCTATGACTTCTGGGTCGATCACGAGTCCGAGTTGACAGAGCGCTTCAACGCCTGGCTCTCGGCAAGCTGACGGCAGGACAAATCGCGCAAGGGGTGAGCCTTGCGCGATCTTGTCAGAGTGCTTCGCCCTCGCGCTATACCCCGGTGGATAAGGTCCCCGCCCGAGTCAGAATCTTGAATAGATCATGTGGATCGTCCGGGTCGGCGATGATGTTAAGGTTCTGGAAGAAGCCGGTTCCCTTGAATCGATCGTGCGCCAGCGCAGTGCCGAGAAATCCTCGGTGGCAATCCGCCATGTCTGTGTCAGCAGTATAGCCGCAAGTAAGGCGGGTCACTGCGGCGAGTGGTGATCTACACTCGCGCAAATACTGTTATCCAAAAGATCGCGGTTTCATCTTTGATGTCCGAAAGGGGATGTTTGAATGAAACAAGCTATTCGGGACCAATCAGTTTGTGAGCACATTACCCTTGATATGTGCCGCGAAGGGTTGGCCGTTTTAGGTCCTGTGCGTGGAAACCGAAAAGTAACTCCGTGGGGGAGTGTCCTGAACTTTGTGTATCTGGCCCGGTCCATGCGGTTTCAGATACTCAAGCGTCGAAGCGCTCGCCGAACATTATGGCGAACTGGTTGCGGGCCGCAAACCATTCCCGGACGTTTCGGCCGTCTTTCTCGAAGCTGCGGATGGCCAGGTAGATCAGCTTTGTCGCCGCCTCGTCTGTGGGGAATGACCCTCGGGTCTTGATCGACTTGCGGATGACCCGGTTCAGACTTTCTATGGCATTGGTGGTGTAGATGATCTTGCGGATCGCCGGATCGAAGGCAAAGAACGGGATCACCTCGGCCCATGCTCGTCGCCAGGCTGGGGCGATGGACGCGTATTTCCCGGCCCATTTCTCCTCAAAGGCATCGAGTTCGGCCTCGGCCATTGCGGCGGTTGGGGCGCTGTAAATCCGGCGCAGATCGGCAGCCACAACCTTGCGGTCCTTCCAGGAGCAAAAGCTCAGGCTATGGCGGACCAGATGCACGATGCAGGTTTGAACCAGGGCGTCCGGAAAGGCGGCAGTGATGGCCTCAGGAAAGCCCTTCAGCCCGTCAACGACCCCGATCAGGATGTCCTGCAGCCCTCGGTTCTTCAGCTCGTTCATCACCGCCAGCCAGAACTTGGCGCCCTCGTTTTCGGCGATCCACAGGCCCAGGACCTCGCGCAGGCCGTCACGGGTCACGCCAAGGGCGATGTAGACAGCCTTGTTCTTGACCGTGCGGCTGTCGGCATCGCGGATCTTCACCCGCAGCGCATCAAAGATGGAGGAGGATCAGAAAACGGGGGTGGGGCTCCGTCAGCGCCCATGGAACAGATTAGGCCGATTGCGTGACGGAGGGTTCTTGGCTCATCGTAGCCCTTATGGAGCAAAGATGAGCAAGAAGCCCATGACAACGAAAGCCGATGCGGAGAAGGCAGTCAAAGATATCCGCCGGGCGACGCGCAAGATCCACAGCGCCGAAGAGAAGATCAGGATTGTCCTGGCGGGTCTTCGCGGCGAGGACAGCATTGCCGAGCTGTGCCGTCGCGAAGGGATCGCGCAGAGCCTGTATTACAGCTGGTCGAAGGAGTTCCTCGAGGCTGGCAAGAAGCGCCTCGCCGGTGACACGGCGCGCCAGGCGACCAGCATGGAGGTCAAGGACCTGCGGGCCGAAGCACTGGCGCTCAAGGAGGTTGTAGCCGACCTGACCCTCGAGAACCGCCTGCTCAAAAACGTATGGCCCGCCCCGTTTGCAAGAGGGTTGAAGCTGGCTCGTTCGGGTCTTGCACAAACGTATCCGGCATAGCGGTCAACCAATGAATGGCGCCGTTGCCAAGATGGAGATCCGCACGCTCCGGTCCTCATAAAACTGCCGGCATCCCGAGCCTGAGGGCTGTTCGTGCCGTTTTTTGAACCAGGCTTCCGAAGCGTGGGGTCGACCCTTCAGCCATCTTCCTCCTTCCGCAAACCTCTTTCGCCGCGGCGCTTGAACAGTAGCGCCGGGAGCGATCCGTCTATGCGGTCACTGTCCTATGCCCAGGCTCAAAGCGCGCGCCACGGCGCAACGTTGCCTTGGCAATTCGGGCCAGCAGACCGCGCAGCCAGGCGCCGAGCGGCGTCTCGGTCTTCGCCAGCCCTGCCAGCAGCCGCGCGAGCCCATGGATGAACGGCATGCGCAAGTATTTATTTCCCCCGCTTGGTGATCCCCAGCAGCTTCGGTCGGCCGCCGGTCGTCATTTGCCGTGAGCCATGCCGCAAGGTCGCGCGTGCGTCGGAAGGCGTCGCCTGAAACCACTGCGGCCACCGCGGCGGTGGCGCCCAGAACGCCGGCACCGGGGATCGTCACCAGATGCCCGGCTTGGGGGTCTGCATGCCCGGCTTGGGGGTCTGCCCGGACAAGCTCAGCAAACTCCACATTCAAGGCAGCGATACGGGCGTCGAGTTCGCGCCACTCGGCGCGCATCTCGGCGACCAGCTCGTAGATGCGGGGGCTCAGCCCCTCGGCCGCTGCGCGATCAAGGCATCGACCTCGCGTTCGAGCACGCGTCTTCCTTGCGGGAAGGTGATCCCGCGCTCTGGCAAGATCGCGCGCAGCTGGTTGAGCAATGTCTGCCTGACCCCAACCACCCGCGAGCGGGCCCGGTGCAGGGTCTGTAGGTTGAGTTGATCCTGGCTCTTCAATTCAACGAACCGCATTGTCGGACGCGTGGCAGCCTCGGCGATGGCCTCCGCGTCCGATCGTCGTTCTTCTGCGCCCTCGCGTAAGGCCGCACGTATTCAGGCGACATCAGTCTGATGTCATGACCGCGCAGCGGACAGTCGCCCGACGTGATGTGCCCCGCAGCACGCTTCCATCGCCACCGTGCACGGCGCAAGCTTGTCGGCCAGCGACACCAAGGTCGACCGACGCACGCGCCGCCGCAACACAACAGCGCCATCGGCGTCCATGCCGGCAATGCTGCAAAGGGCCTTGCAGAGGTCAATTCCGAGGGTAACGATCGTCATGGTCCGCTCCTTTCTCACAAACATGCACCAGCATCTTAGCCGATGCGCTCCGAGAGGGGCGGGCCATCCCATAAAACACGACCGGAGCTGGGGGCGAGCACGAATGAGATACCCAGCTTCCGAGAGCTCGAGATCATCCGCATCCTCGAGCAATCCCCCCTGCCGGTCCGCCGGACCTTGGCGCAGATCGGGGTGCCGCTCACGACCTTTTACCGGTGGTAGGATCGATAGGTCGAGCACGGCCGGGAGGGGCTGGAGGATCGCCCCTCACGGCCGTCCCGGGTCTGGAACCGCATCCCCGACACTGTGCGTGACCGGATTGTCGCTCTGGCGCTGGAAGAGCCCGACCTGTCGCCCGGGGACTTGCGGTTCGTTTCACCGACACGGAAAAGTACTTCGTGTCAGAAGCCTCTGTCTATCGGCTGCTCAGGTCCTATGACCTGATCACCAGCCCAGCCTATGGGTGGTCAAGGCCGGGGACGAGTTCAGGGACAAGACCACCCGGCCAAACCAGATGTGGCAACCCGACTTCACCTATCTCAAGGTGACAGGCTGGGGATGGTTCTACCTGTCCACCGTGCTCGATGACTTCTCGCGGCTCATATCGTTGGCTGGAAGCTGTGCACCACCATGAACGCGGACGATGTCAGCGCGACGCTTGATGCCGCCCTTGCCGCCTCAGGATGTGACAGCGTCACCGTGCTGCACAAGCCCCGGCTGCTGAGCGACAATGGCCCCTGTTACATTGCTGGTGATCTGGCCGAATACCTCGAAGAACATGGTATGGATCACGTTCGCGGCGCCCCCAATCATCCCCAGATGCAGGGCAAGATCGAGCGCTGGCACCAAACCCTCAAGAACCGCATTCTGCTGGAAAACTACTATCTGCAGAGTGAACTCGAGGCGGCCATCGCGGCCTTTGTCGAGCATTACAACAACCACCGCTATCACGAGAGCCTCGGCAACCTCACGCCCGC